>DAOSXA010000001.1:812715-1112715 GCA_035380245.1 Candidatus Zixiibacteriota bacterium
CTCGGGTGGGACCTTTCTTTCCCGCGAAAGCGGGAATCAATCTTCTCTTGTGTTGACACGTCTCGGGGAGACATGCCCTGCAGCGTCGGGACCAAGGGTCCCGACCTACGAAGACTGAAAGGTTCGGACAAAGGTGCCCCACCCCTCGGGTGGGACCTTCGAATCGAAAACAGATTCTTGATTCATGTCTTTCCCGCGAAAGCGGGAATCAATCTTCTCTTGTGTTGGCACGTCTCGGGGAGACGTACCCTGCAGCGTCGGGACCACGAGGGTCCCGACCTACGAAGACTATGCTTGAGGCTATCCGACCCGTCGACGAGGTGGATTGTGGATAAAAGAATGCCGCCCGGGGAGAGGCATTCCCCGAGCGGCTGACAGGAAGGTAAAGAAAAGCTGGAGTAGTTGACTAACTCCTCCTACAGGTTGCTTACTATATAGGCCGTGGTCAGAACCGAAGTCACCGTGGTGACGGCGGTCGTGAGAACCTTGCCCCAGTCACGTTCCTTTTCAATTTTAGTCGGGACAACGATAATGTCGCCGAGGGTGACCGGACGGCTCAATACCGAGTTGCCGTTGAGCACATAACCGGAGGGCTTGATCAGACGAGTAGATTTTTTATCGGCTTGTTTGGTGAAATTACCCGCCTGGGCAACGTAATCCTTGACCTTCTTGCCCGGCGTGAATTTCAGCGTGCCGTTCGAGCCCACCGCGCCCATGACCGATACTCCCGAAGGCTGCGGCGGGATATAAATGCGGTCGTTCGGTTGAAGAACAACGTCTCCTTCGTTTCCCTTGCTGGACAACAACCGGTCCATATCGATGATAATGCGGTTCATCGAGGCCGGATCGAATTCGAAATGTTCCTGCCGTACCAGGTTGCCGGTGCTGTCGGAGATTATCGGCTGAGAACGATGCAGCAACTCCGAGACACGCAACCGGGCCAGGTCGGTTTCGATAGTAGGCCGTTCCAGAATCAGACCGGTCGGGAAAGCCGACGGGGTGAAACCTCCAGCGCGACGAATGAGGCGGTAAAGAGTTTCGTTGCGGCCGCTGAGGACATAAGTCCCGGGATACATCACTTCTCCCTCGAGCGAGACGGTGCGATTCTCCTGCCATTCCGGGATCTGACGAACGAACAAATGGTCGTCGTTCTGAAGGTTTACCAGACCGGCGGATTGCTCGTCAAGCGAGACATACATCAAATCGACTTCGCCGGACTCGCTCAGGCGCGCCAGTTCCGCTTCGTTGCGGTCGGCTGAGCGGGTGTAAGAACCGGCCAGAAAAACAAGGTCGGCCACGGTCATACCGTCGTAGAGATGATACCAGCCGGGATTGCGCACGGCCCCTTCGATATAGACCTGCTCCTCCCATTTGACTTCTTCCATCGAGTAGATGTGCAGGGAGTCGCGGTTGTCCACGAGCATATCGGCGGCGGTGTCGCCGGCCAGAATCGCACCGAGATCGACCGGGATCACTTCGGTACGCCAGTCGGGATGAATCCGGAACAGGTCGGCCCGTTCGAAATAGACATCGTACGGATGCAACCGGGCCAAATCGAGCAGATCGGAGACACGGGTGGTGTCGGTGCGTTCGTAATAACCGGGATGTTGCACCTGCCCGTAGACCGCCACCATGTTTTTCTGAGCCTCGAAAATCGAGTAGATAGTGACGCGATCACCGTCGAGCAGAATCACGTTTTCAAGACTGTCGGGGTGCTGCGGATTGAGATTGAGATCGAGGACTTCCCATTCGCTTCGGCCGGAAATTCGTTCGAGCATAACCCGGTCGAGATAAGCCTCCGCGGTGGGTCGTCCGGCCAGTTCGAGCAGGTCGAGAGCCGTTTCGCTGCCGTTCAACTCATACAGAGCGGCGCGTTTGACCTGACCCCGAATCGCGGCCCGGGCGCCGGCCACCGGCACGAAAATCACATCGCCGCTCTCGAGACGGACATCGGTCGAGTTGTCCCCCTGCAATAATAATTTGTAAAGATCGACCTGAGCCGTGCATTGACCGCGACGCATCAACTTGATATTGCGCATGGTGCCGCGTTCGGTCGGACCGCCGCCGATATAGAGGGCGTTGAACAACGACGTCAGCGCCGACACGGTATACGCACCGGGACGTTTGACTTCACCGGTGACATAAATTCGCACCGAGCGAACGCGGCCGAGCGAACAGGTTAAATCGAACTCGGAATAAGCCTGGCTGAAAGTTCTTTTGGCGCGATCGGTAAATTGATCGAGCGTCAAACCCCAGGCCGGAATCTCACCGACCGTCGGCACGAATACCTTTCCCTCGCGATCGACCGTCAGGTTGTATTCTTTCTCGACTCGACCCCAGAGATAGATTACGAGATTGTCCCCCGGCCCCAGAACGTAATCGGAGGCGGAGGCAATATCGGTCGGCGGATCGATTTCGGACGAACGTTCGAACAACTCCATACCGAACGGCTTGAGCCGGTCGAAGTCAATCATCGTCTGCGGCCTTAGCCGTGACCCGGCAAGCGAGTCGTTAAGAACCGGTTCGGGGCGGGCATCATCGCGATCAATATATTCCGAGACCGCCTGACGTCTAACCTCCTCGGGCATCAGCGAACTACTGTCCTGACCGAACAAGTCGGCACTGCGGTAGTACCGCTCCGGAGCGTCCTGTGTCCGATTCCGGCGATACTGTCGGAACAACTCCGCTTTCTGGTCTTCGCTCAGCGATGACAGATCCTGAGCCAGCAGAACTCTGAACCAGTTCATCGACACCAGTACTATCACCAGCACGGCCAGAATTAGAATCTTCTTGGACATTTCTACCTTCCTATGGTTTCGATTGCCTCCAGGCGACATTGCGTCACCTGATGAACGGAGTTCTTGCAAGCCGGATGCCAAAAGCGCACCTGGCGTCGTAAGTGATTGCTGATACATTACATAACAATGCGATCAGGATGCGATGCGACAGTCGCATGGATCATTTCCCGGAAGTGGTTTCCGGCTTGTTTGGGTTTTTCTTTCCAATCGCGCTGTTGGTGGCGGTGTGATGATTCCGTATAATGAGGCGGGACGCCGGCGATCCCGCGGTAGGCGGGTAGAAACTCCCCAGTAGTTCGGCCCGGAAAAATCGACTTCACAAACTGCTTGATACATACGTCATTAGGCTGCAATGCGAGATGAAATGGGCCAGTTGAAAACAGCCTTTAAGCCTTATCAAAAAAGGGGTTGGGCCTCTTGACAATGGTAGGGCTTTATGGTAACTTGACCGGACGTTTTTTTGGGGTATCGCCTGTATTAGTGTGGCAGGCGTTACTGTAATTATTTCTGTCTCGTGCGTGTGGGTATGTATTGCCTTATCAGCCGGGCAGTTAGAGGTGTGAACATACGAGTATCTGGCATTAATACATGGAGTCGAGAATGGGAATAGGTAGAGCTTTAGTCCTGCTTCTGGCTGTTTTTACCTTGCTCTGTCCTGCGGTTTTCGCCAGCGGATTCGGCGTAGTTGGTGTCGGTGGTGAAGCCACCGCCATGGGCGGCGCGTTCCGGGCCGTGGCCGACAATTGGACGGCGGCGTTTTACAACCCGGCCGGGTTAGCCGGTATTCAGGACAACTCATTGGGCGGCGACTATATCTTAGTCAATTGGCGCAACTCTGTTACTCCGAACTATCTCTGGGGCGGTACCTATGAGAGCGGCATCATCAACGATGTCGAGGCTTATAATCGCTATGATGTGTTCGGCAACGGCGGCGGCGGTTTAATTTTCCGTTTGCCGGTGTTTGGCGAGACCGTTTTCGGTCTGACGGTGTTTCAGGAGTTCGACTATAACGTTTGTTGGGAGTTGTATAAACCGAATCGGTCTTACAACTCAACCATGAACCCGCCGCAGAATCAATTCGAGAACAATTTCGATGTCGTCTCTTTCCAGGCTACGGCCGCACACGAGTTTGCTGATGAGAAACTCTGGCTCGGTCTCGGACTGGAACTCCTCCGCGGCGACTTGCTGATCAGCACGATCGGTTTCCGCGATAATCCTTACCTCGAAGTTGATCCGGAGTTCACCGGCGCTGATCGTCCTTACGACAAGATCGTCGATTGGAATCAGAACGACGGCGACGGCTATGGTTTCGGAATTCGTCTCGGTGCTCTCTGGCACGCTACCGATAAGTTCCGTGTCGGTTTTTCGGCGCATGTTCCGTCCAAGATCACTCTCAAGGGCGACGCTGTGACCCACTACTATCTGCCGGAGCTTTACGAGCCGGTCGATCCGGGTGGCTCTCCCGAGAACTTGATGACCGCGGGCGGTACGGTAACCGACTCGGCCGATTTTGAGACCGATATTAACATGCCGGCCACTCTCGGCGCCGGTTTGTCTTACGATGTCAACGAGAAGTTGACCGTAGCTGCGGATATTGAATACACGATGTGGTCGAATTTCGAGGGCTTCACTTACGTCTACTCGAACCATCGCGGCCTCAGCGGCGCAGCCGACACCACCTCGTACCTGAACGAATTTTTCACGTCCAATCTCGCCTACGTGGTCGATTGGGAAAACACCGTCAAGATCATGTGCGGCGCGCGCTATCGCATGATCGAAAAGCTGAGTCTCCTGGGTGGTGTTTCGTTCGATCAGTCACCGGCCAGAGACAACATGCTGCAAACGCCGCTGGCGATTGATCTCGGTAATAAGCTCGGTCTTTACGGAGGTTTACAGCTTCATCTCGACCGCTGGGACCTGACCTTCTCCACCGCCTATGTCAATCAACCGGATGATGATGATACCGATATGGTGGACCTGGACAATGACGGAATGCCTGACAGCTTCCCCGGTTCGTATACGGCTGAGACTTATCAGTCAACCTTCTCGTTCAACTATCGGTTCTAAGGAGAGATCGCATGGCTAAATATATCTTGATTATCGCTTCGCTCCTGGGCCTCCTTCTGGCCTTCGGCTGCAGCGATCGTACGGTTGAAAGCGAGCCGGTTGTTGTTGAGGAAGGTGGCGTAAGCCCCGGCCCGCACGTTTTCACGAACGAGCTGATCATGCAGTTGGGCAACACTAGTCAGCTCCTTGACTATCAGATTTACATTCCGGCCGTTACCATGGATTATCAGCACGGTGGTGAAGAACAAAAGGTGCCGTGGGTGATCTGGCTGGCTCCCGAGGGTGAAGACAGCTACTTTTTCATGAACCACGGCCTCAACGAATTGGCCGATGAGCTGATTGCTGAAGGCGTAATCGAACCGATGGCGATAGTTTGTATTCCGAACGAATTCAAAACAATCGGTTCCTATTTTTACGGCGGCCATGGTTTTGCCTGGGATGCCGGAACGCAGGATTATCTCGGCTACAGCTATCCGGCCGGTTATCATGATGTCCTGATCGGCGACTCGCTGGTTAAGCGTTTTGAGGATGTTCTCGCGACGTGGTTCATTACCGGCGATCAAACCCAGCGGGGCATCGGCGGTCTCGGTACCGGAGCTTACGGCGCCTACCGGGCAGCTTTGAAACACCCGGGAGTATTCGGCAGTATTGCCGGAGCCGACGGTCCGATGGATTTCGACGGCCCCGATGGTAACGGTGGTCTCATTCGCCTGATGGATTCGGTGTTTGTGGAAAATCCGAATCTTACCAGCGATGAAACTCTCCGGACCGGGATAGACAGCTCTCGTACTTATCCAATCGCGCGTTTGTTAATGGGTGGCTCCATGGCGTTCTCACCGCATGACACTCTGCTCAATTGGAGCATCAGGATCGTAAGTGGATCTCAGGTGTTGCAAATCGATACCACCACTCGCGGCAAGCCCGGTTACTGTATTACGGATTCCACTTCGTTGATCGAACATATCGTTCTGGCTTCGTCCAGCAACCTGGATTTCCATCTGCCGTTCACTTACAGCCAGCGTCCGTATACCCCGATCTGGGGCAAGCTCTGGATGTCGCAAAACCTAGACACACTCCTGGCGGCTTCTACCCTCGAGGGAGTCGACTGCTGGATTGGTTCCGGGACCGAATTCGGACGGACCTATCGTGAACAAACCATGTCCTGGGCCAGCACTCTGGAAGATGCCGGCCTCAATCCGACGGTGTTCGAATACACCGGTTACGAGGGTCTCTCCGGAGACAACTTCCGGTATACCTATGAATTGATGCGCCAGATGTTGATTTTCCACAACAACAGCTTCCAACGGGAACGGCACGAATAGGATTCGAGTTATAAAAACCCGGAGACATCATCTCCGGGTTTTTTTATAACTATGAGTGAAACTAACGGTACATACGATCTCGTTTCCATCGGGGCTCATCCCGATGATGTCGAAGTAGGCACCGGCGGGGTGTTGATAGACCTGGCCGAGCGAGGATATCGTTGCGGCATCGTGATAATGACCCAGGGTGAAATGGGCACCGGCGGCACGGCCGAGATTCGAGCCCATGAAGTCAAGGCGGCAGCGGCGGTTCTTCAGGCCGACATTATCCGCGTATTCGACTGGGGCGACACCCGTCTCGAAGACTCATATCAGAAACGACTCGATCTGGCTCAGGTCATACGCGACACCCGTCCCAAAATTATCCTGGCTCCATATCCGCACGTAGGGCACGGTCGACGACAATCTCATCCTGACCATGTCGCATCGGGCGTTATTACCATTAACGCCGCCAACCTGGCTTCACTCAAGAAAGCCGACCTGAAGGGCGACCCGCATCTCGTAACAAGAATTTTTCACTATTTTCTCCCCCCGCGTGTAGTCCCCAACTTTGTGGTCGATATCACCCCTCATTTCGAGCGTTGGATCGAGGCTCTTAAAGCTCATGAATCACAATTCCTGAATCCCGAGAAGAGCAAGGATTATATTGAGTCTATCACGGCCCAGTCGCGTTCGTTCGGACTCCAGGCCGGTTGTAAATACGGTCAGGGATTTTATGCCGTTGAACCGATCAAAGTCGGCGATATCATGAGTCTGGTTGAGGACTGACCGGAACGTTAAAGAGACCTTTATTACCCTTTAATCTTAATCCGGGCTTTTAAGGCCATTCTCTTTTTTCTTCTCCCCCATATAAAATTGTCTTGACGAAATAACAGGACTTCTATAGAGATACTGGCAAAAGCCGTATTTTCTCGAAAACGGCGGGATATCGCACTGTTGGAAGGTTGCGATTATTCGGGAACCTTGTGGAGATGCACATACATGATTTACTGTAGTTACTGCTCTGAACCGATCAACGGCAAGCCCATCAACCAGGGCGGCGAGTATTTCTGTTCTCTTGAATGTGCCCACCGGGCTCTGGGTATCGATACTGATGAACCGGATGCCTATTACGATGAAAACGAACTGGAAGGTCTTTGGGAGGAAGAAGACGATGCGTGACGGGCGAAATACCCGCCACGCTCGAAGTTTTTACTAATTAGTCACGGCCGATCTTCTCAACCGTATAGCGAAGAGTCCCGGCCGGAATCGTAATTTCTACCTGGTCACCGACCGCCTTACCTAATAAGGCCGCTCCTACCGGCGACTTGATTGATATAATATCGTTGTCAGGATCCGCTTCCTCGGGAGAAACGATTTTATATTCGATTTCCTCGCCATCGCGCTGATCCTTGACCGTAACTTTGGCATACAGGTAGACCTTGTCGGTCGGGATACTATCGGTATCAATCGAACGTACCCGGGAGAGCTTGTCCTCCAGCTCGGCTATTTTCCGCTCGAGATGGACCTGAGCCTCTTTGGCGGCATGATACTCGGCGTTTTCGGAAAGATCACCAAGTTCCCGAGCACGACGAATCTCATCGACGATTCTCGGTCGATCGGTGAACTTCAACTGCTTCAGCTCAGCCTCCAACTTGAGGCGTGCTTCCTTGGACATATATATAGGTTCACTCATGACGGGGCAATATAACCCATTGCGGCCGTTTGTGCAAGGGGCCCCATCACGGATTGTTCCGGTTTAGGACACAGCCTTTAGGAACTTTGTTGCAATCCTTACGTTTAGGCGATGAGCCGGGGCGTCCGGCCGTTCAATGACCAGGAGAGTTCCATGACCATAAGAGAACAACTAGCGACAAGAAGCCGGACAATCAAAGAAGGTCACAGCGGCCCCGGACCGGTGATATACTGGATGAACCGCGACCAGCGGGCTGTAGACAACTGGGCGTTGCTGTACGCTCAGGACTGGGCGCTACGGTTGAAACGACCGTTATTGGTCTGGGTGGGTCTGTCTTTTGATCGCGCCAATCCACGGCAGTTGTTGTTTCAGATAAAGGGACTGAAAAGTACCGCAGAGCAGCTCAAAATCCGCCATATTCCGTTAATAGTTGAAACAGGAAACGCTGCCGAGATACTTCCGAAACTGATCAGGAAAACCAATGCGACGGCACTTGTAACCGATTTTATGCCTTTAAGGTTTGACCTGGAACAACTTCGCCTGGTTGCCGAAGCCGTGGCTGTTCCTGTTGAGCAAGTCGATGCTCACAATATCGTACCGGCCTGGCTGGTCACGGATAAGCGGGAGTACGGAGCTTATACCCTTCGGCCGAAAATCAATCGCCTTTTGCCGCAATATCTGACCGCGTTCTCATCCCTGAAGAAACATCCCTTTCAACCGGCATCGGAGATAACGAAACCGGACTGGACCGGTCTTATCCGAAATCTCGGGCTTACCGAAGTCGTTCTTCCCGGTTGGATTGTCCCCGGATCGGCCGGCGGCGAGCGCCAAATGCGGGAATTTCTGGATAAACGGCTGGCGGATTACGCCGAACGACGGAATGATCCGCAAGCTCGGGCACAGTCGGAACTTTCACCCTGGTTGCACTGCGGTCAACTTGGTCCTCAACGTGTGGCTCTTGAAGCACAGTCATACGACGAGAACATACCAGCGCAGGAATCATTTCTGGAGGAGTTAATCGTGCGTCGGGAACTGTCGGATAATTTCTGCCTGTACACTTCCGACTATGACCGGATTGAAGGTTTTCCCGAATGGTCGCAACGGACACTGGCGGAGCATCGTTCCGATCCACGTGAATACTTATACGGTATCGAGCCGTTCGAGACCGGCAACACCCACGATCCGCTTTGGAATGCGGCCCAGGCCGAGCTGGTTGGACGCGGTAAAATGCCCGGATATCTGCGGATGTACTGGGCCAAAAAAATACTTGAATGGTCGCCGAACGCCGAGAGAGCAATGGCAACCGCCATATATCTCAACGACCGCTATTCTCTCGACGGTTGGGATCCCAACGGCTACGCCGGTATCGCCTGGTCAATCGGCGGCGTACATGACAGAGCCTGGTTCGAAAGGGATATTTTCGGCAAAATTCGCTACATGAGTTATAACGGCTGTCGTCGTAAATTCGACGTGGATGGATACATCGAAAAAACGACGTCGTTCTTAACGGAGAACCGATGAAAAGTCTCCATTCTCGAGCACGAAGCGTGAGTTAATCCATCGCTTACCGGTTCATCTGCAAATCGAAAAGAATTTCACCTATCGCCGTCAGGTAATTATGCCGTTATTCGATAAGTGATGGCGCAGTGCGGTTATTCTTCGTTTCTTCTTGAAATGAAAAAGCCTGATAAACTGACCAATCTGGTTTCAGTCGGACCATCCATTGCAAGAGATCTGGAAGATCTGGGGATCACCGAAGTGGAACAGTTGATCGGCCGTGACGCCGGTGAGTTGTTCGAGGAGCTGCAGCGACTCAAAGGCGGACCGGTGGATCGTTGCTGTGAGGATGTCTTCCGGGCGGCGATTGCCCAGGCGGAAAATCCCGATCTTCCGGACGAGCAGAAGAAATGGTGGTACTGGTCGCGCGTGCGCAAGGGTCAGAAACCTTAGAAGAAATCACTTACCGCGTCTGAATAAAAAAGACCGCCTCGGTCGCGCCGTTTATGAGGATCACTGTAATAAGCAGAGATTACTTGTTGATGAGTTCTTCCGGCTGCCGCTCTTTCGTCGCATCTCCAACACCGGCTGAACGACGGCGCTCCGCTTGAAGATCGGCGACCAGACGGCGAAGAGCTTGCTGATCCACACCCCGTCGCAGTCGTCCAGCCACGAAAATAACCAGAACAAACGGAACAGCGAGGGTCAGACACGGTCCTATCCAATCGGTGAGATTGAAGTGGACGGCGAGTCCGACTGTGACGAGGATCGCACCCAACCCCAGCAGGATTTTGGGCAGGGCGCCGTTAAACGCCGATTCGGGCTGGATCGACTGATTGACGGCTGTCCGGTTTGGCGGTTGGAACAGCATCAGAATACGACAGATCCTCTTGCCGTGTTTCAAATACACCTGACAGGTCACCGCTGCTGTAATAACCAGGAAGAGGTAGTCCGTCTGCCGGTTGATTATCAGCAGTACCGCGCCGGCGTAGAGAAAGACTATGATGACAATGAGCAATGTCCGGTTACTGCTACCCGATGCACCTGGTGTCTGATCAGAAGTTATTCCCATAACTATTTGTTCGGATATTACAACACGATTCTAAAGCGTCAGATTTTTCACACACGACAGCAAACGGAATCGTCTCAGGATTCATCGAACCCACATGAATCCTGATTTGATTTCGTATTCAGCCGTTGTCCAATCGTAACCGATTACCTATATTCGAAAGCGGAGGCAGAGACATCACCGGTATGAATCATTCCGGCGAAGGGGCTGTCGAACCATATTAATGTGAAAACAAAAAATCTACCTTATTCGGGGAGCACCTCATGCGTCATCCTAATATCACGTTTTTAAGCGGAAGTTATATTCGTATTGTCCTGATAGCGCTTGCCTTGATCGTCACAGCCGGGGCAGGTCTCGGCATTCTGGCCGATCTTCCGGGCGAAAAGCCGGATCGTGAGGTCCGGGTCGAATCGTTCGAGCCGCAAGGAGAAACGCAGCCGCAAACGAACATAACCATCGTCTTTTCCAACGAACTCGTCCCGCCGGACAGCATCGACCGTCCGGTGATCGACATGCCGGTAGTGTTCGATCCGCCGATCGCGGGCCTTGCCCGCTGGGTGGCGACGGATGCCATTCGTTTTTTCCCGGATGAGCCATTGGCCGCCGCTACCGCGTTTTCGGTGAAAATCAAATCCAACCGCGACTGGGTGCGCGGCAACCGGATCAAGGACGCCGCCGAGTTCGAGTTCCATACCCCCAAGCTGAGTGTGCGACACTGGAATTCATGGGCGCAGCGTGATGCGGACGATACGCAAGCGGGAAGATTTTTTATCGAAATCCGCTTCAATTACGAAGTCAGGGTCGAGGAGTTACGCAACCGTCTGAGCATTTCCGGCCGAGGCTCCGTCCTCGTCGAGCACCTCGACTTCGAGGTGGCGCCGATTGATGTCTCGCTCGACGATTTCGTACAGGAACAGTACGATTCCGTTTACGCTTATGAATTCACTATTAAAACCGACAAAGTGCCCCTCAACCGCTTCCAGCAATCTTTCGAAGCACGCCTCGACCAGTCACTCAAATGCCGCAACTGCGGCGAATCGTTGGAACACGACTACGGTCGCCGTCTCGAAATGCCCTCACAACCAACCTGGGCGCTCAAGATCACGAATGTCGAGGCGCGCGGCAAATCCATCCGGGTGAGTTTGAGTCACCGGGTTAACTCATCGGAGGCGGCTGAACATGTTTCGGTGGAGCCGAAAGTCGAGAAATTATCGGTTGGAAGCGATTATGCCGGATTCAACCTTGACGGGGAATTCCATCCGGGGGAAACCTATGAAATCAATATCACTTCGGGTCTGCGCTCGGTCGACGGCTCCCGGTTGGATCGCAGCTTTTCCGGCCGCGTCTATATCCCCGACCTGTCGCCTTCGGTGAAGTTCTCCGACGAGGGTTTATACCTTCCGAGGCGCGGCAATCGTCTGCTCCAGATAGAAACGATCAATGTCGACACGGTGACAATCGAGGTTCAGCAAATCTACGCCAACAATCTGGTCCACTATCTGGCAGGTGCGCGTCCGGATTATTATTACGGTTTCGATCTTTCTCTCTACGGCCGTCAGCTTTGGATCAAGGATTTTCCCCTGTACGGAGAAAAGAACAAGACGCTTTTATCCACGGTCGATTTGAGCGATTTGATCGGACAAAAAGAGACCGGGATTTTCCGCATTACAGCGCGTTCCCGCCAGGGACGCTGGACTTCCGACACGCGCCAGGCAATGTTGACCGATATCGGCATCGTGACGCGTAAGACCGACGACCAGCTCACCGTCTGGCTAAACACGCTTAACGAGGTCGAGCCGATCAAGGGAGCGCGCGTAGCTCTCTACAGTCGCAATAATCAGGTGTTGAAAGAAGCCGTTTCGAACAAAGAAGGTATCGTAACGCTCGACAACCTGTCGCAGTTCGACAAAGAAGCTGCTCCGTTTGCCGTAGTCGTCGAAAACGGGGAGGATCTGGCTTACCTGTTGTTCAACCAATGTCTGGTCGACCAGAGCGATTTCGACATCCAGGGACGACCGTATTTGACCAAAGGGTACGAATCGTTTTTGTATTCCGACCGCGGTGTCTACCGACCCGGTGAGACGGCGCATCTGGTGTCGATCGTACGCGGCACCGGCTGTTCGATTCCGGCTGATTTTCCCTACCGGCTCGAAATTACCGACCCACGCGGAGAACTTATTAAAACCTATCTGATGAACGACGCCGGAGAAGCCATGTCCTCGGTTGATTTCGAGGTCGACGGTGCGGCCATGACTGGAAAATATGTCGTGACGGCGCTGGTCGGCGAAGACGACCGTATCGGACGAGCCGAGTTCCAGGTGGAAGAGTTCATGCCGGATCGGATCAAAACCGTGATCGAACCGGCGGCGACGGAGTTCAAAGAGGGTGACACGGTCAAGTTCACGGTTGTTGGTACTTATTTGTTCGGTCCGCCCGCAGCGGGTTTGAAAGTTTCGGCAAGTCTCACACTCGAGGCACAACCGTTTCAACCGCAGGGTTATTCGAAGTACGTGTTCTGCGACAATCAAATTACCTTCAAGCAGGATCTGATCAAGCTGGGCGACGCTAAGCTCGATGACTCCGGCAAGTATGTTTACGAACAACGACTGAGCAGCAGTATTACCGCACCGGCAGCCCTTAAGGGAACTATCTGGGGACAGGTTTCGGAGCACGGTGGTCGCGGGGTAAGCGATTATGCCACGATTACGGTTCATCCTTATCCCGTCTACATAGGATTGCGGTCGAACATCGAGGGCTATGCCAAACTCAATGATTCGGCAACGGCCGAAGTCATTGCCTATGTACCCGGGGGAGGCCCGGTAGCGATTAAGAACGCTTTGGTAAAATACTACAAGGTCGAGTATAATTCGGTCTATCGGAAAATTCAGGGCGGACGTAACCGTTGGGTCTCGGAGCGAACCGAACGCCTGCTCGACTCCGCCAGGATCGATATTACTCCGCAGGGGGCGCATGTCGGGCTAGTGCCGACAAATTACGGCCGTTATCGCATCACCGTTCAGGATCCGCAGGGAGGGCATCAGGCCGCAATCGAGTTCTATGCCAGCGGCTGGGGATATGCCCCCTGGTCCATGGAGCAACCGGATCGGATCCAGTTCGATCTCGATCACGAGCTTTACTATCCCGGCGACACGGCAATGCTACAGGTGCGGGCACCGTTCGCCGGAAAGCTGCTGTTAACGGTGGAGCGGGACGAAGTCGTTCATTACGAAACGATCACCATGCCGGAGAACACCGCCGAAATTCCCCTGATCGTGCGTAAGAACTGGTTCCCCAATGTGTACATCACCGGGACGTTGGTCAAGGCGGCAGCAGAGATCGAGAGCAAGACTCCGGCGAGAGCGTTCGGAACAATTCCCCTTTGCCTCGATCCCAAAACAAAGGCACTGTTGATCAAGCTCGAAGCTCCCGAGGTGATGAAGCCAAAGCAAAACATATCGATTGAGGTCGAAACTCCGGAACAACCAAACAGCACCCTGATGCTGGCGGCGGTCGATGAAGGGATCCTCCAATTGACCGCCTATGAAGTTCCTGATCCGCTCGATTTCTTCCACGGCAAGCGCCGAGCGGCAGTTCAGGCCTATGACCTGTATTCGTTCATTTATCCGCAGGCGTCGGAGGAAAGCAACCGTCTCAGTCCGGCCGGAGGAGCTCAGTTGAGCCGTTTCGCGGAACAGCGCAAGCGGCAGTTGAATCCGTTCTCGGCCAAACGGGTCAAACCGGTAGCGCTCTGGTCGGGAGCGGTCAAGACCGACAGTTTCGGCCGGGCGACTGTCGACCTTGAGGTCCCGCAATTCAACGGGCAGTTGACGATCATGGCGGTTGCAACGAAGAATGATTTATTCGGTTCGGCTGTTACGGCTACCAAAGTACGCGATAAGATCGTGATTCAGGAAAGCTTCCCGCGTTTCATCAGCCCGAACGATGTGATCGACGGTATGATCACGGTTTACAACAATCTCGGCCGGGAGGCTCCCATTACGGTCGACCTGGCGCTCGACGGACCGGCGGAGTTGCTCGAACCGGGCAGCAAGACGGTCACGGTTAAAGAGAGCGGTGATGCGGTGGTTCGTTTCAAGTTCAAGGCGAACCTGAAACCGGGCGTGGTCAAACTGAAAATAAGCGCTTCGAGCGGCAGCGAAACCAGCACCGAGGAGTTCGAATTATCGAATCGTCCGGCTCAACCGCTCACGACCGTGTACGGCTCCGGAACGGTCAACGACTCGACTCCGGCCAGTTTCATGTTCGGCGGATCGTGGGTTGAGGGAACCGATCAATACGTAATCAAGACCTCATCGCTGGCGGCGGTCTCGTTCACGCGAAATATCGAGTTCCTGCTCAAATATCCGTACGGTTGTGTCGAGCAGACCACCTCACGCCTGTTCCCGCTGATTTATTTTAATGATCTGGCCAGGTTCGTGAGACCGGAACTGCTAGGCGGGCACGGGCATGAGTATTATATCGATGAAGGGATCGAGAAACTGATCGGCATGCAGCGCTCCGACGGCGCGTTCAACTACTGGCCCTCTTTCAGTTCCGGTTATCACAACTGGTCCTCGATTTACACCGCGCATTTTTTGGTCGAGGCTAAAGCGGCCGGTTACGAGGTAGATGATAAAGCCTACGACCGAGTGCTGGATTTTCTCAAAAACATGGCGCGCGGAAAGGTTTACAAGGACATAACCGATGTCCATCGCATCTACGCTGCTTATGCCCTGACCCGTGCGGGCAAGATCGACAAGAAGGTAATCAACGCTCTCAAAGATATGGATCAGAGCGACCTTCCCGCTTACGCTCGTTACCAGATGGCCGGCGCGCTCGGCATGGCCGGTGAAATAGATCTGGCCCTCTCGATGCTGCCGGGTGAAATACATCCCGATCTGACCGATCCCGAAGACGGCGGTAATTTCAACTCGGGCGTTCGCACCAACGCGATTCTGCTCGATGTCATGATACAACTGACGCCTGATCATACCGGTATTCCGGTATTGGTCCAGTCGCTCATGGAGGATGCCCGGATCGGACACTGGTATACGACCCAGGCTACTTCGTTTGCGTTGATGGCGCTCGGTAAATTTTTCAAGGATCATGACGTACCGGATTTCCAGGGGACTCTGGCAATCAGCTCCGGAGAAACGATTCCC
Source organism: Candidatus Zixiibacteriota bacterium (assembly GCA_035380245.1). Taxonomy (NCBI): domain Bacteria; kingdom Pseudomonadati; phylum Candidatus Zixiibacteriota; species Candidatus Zixiibacteriota bacterium. Next base: position 828,306 of record DAOSXA010000001.1, read on the forward strand.
TTCGATACGGCGGCGTTCGAGCTGTTGCGCGATGATCTGGCGGGGGAACGCATAACGCTAAGTATCGATGGTTCCGGAGATTGTTATTATTACTGGAACTCGTCGGGGGTCAGCACTTCGCCGATGACACCGGAGTACGAGCGCGGTATCCGGGTGCAGCGGGAGTATCTCAATGACGAGGGCAAACCGCTCGATTTACAGAATGTCGAACTCGGATCACAGGTAATAGCCCGGATTACAATAACGGCTCTTAACAAAACGCTCCAAAACGTGGTCGTGAACGACATGCTCCCGGCCGGATTCGAAGTCGAGAATCCACGGCTGGCCAACACCCCCGAGATGAGTTGGATTCCCAAAACGGAGTCATCGTTCACCTACCGCGACATTCGGGATGATCGTTTGCTCCTGTTCATGGATTTATCGGAGAACAAACCCAAGACGTTCCATTACAGTTTGCGGGCGATCTCGACCGGTGAGTTCAAAATACCGGCGATATCGGCAGAGTGTATGTACAATCCACTCATTGCCGGTGCGGCATCGTCCGGCGTAATGACGATCAAAGGCGTGGGGGAAACTTCGACGGAGCAATAGCCGCCGTTGATCCCTGGAGAGATGCGATTGAAACCGCTGGTCATGAAATACAGAAGGCTGCTCTGGTCGACGGGAGCGTTCCTGCTCCTGTCGATCGTGCTCGACCTTTGGGTGTTTCCGCTGCCGGTTGAAAAGCTCCATCGTCCGGCTGCTACCTTCGTGTACAGTCGCGAGGGTCGGATGCTGTCCTGTTTTACCTCATCCGACAGGTTCTGGCGTCGACCGGTGCCTCTGAAGGAAATCTCTCCCCGTTTGATAGAGGCAGTCCTTTGTATGGAAGATCGCTGGTTCTACTACCATCCCGGTGTGAATCCGGTAGCTTTGGCGCAGGCGGCGGTCGACAACCTCCGTGCGGGGCATATCAAACGAGGCGGATCGACCATCACCATGCAGATCGCCCGGATGATCGAACCCAAGGAGCGCACTTACGCCTCCAAAGCGATTGAGATTCTCCGCGCCTTGCAATTGGAGTTGCATTATTCCAAGGATGAACTGCTGGAGCTGTATTTCAATCTCGCTCCGTACGGCGGGAATATCGAGGGAGTCGGCGCCGCAACTTATTTCTATTTCGAGAAAGAACCGAGTCGACTCTCCTGGTCGGAAGCGGCGATTCTTACTGCCATTCCAGCTTCGCCGACCCGATTCCGCCCCGATCGCGATCGGGAGCTTTGTCGTAATCGTCGTGATCGGGTTCTCGAAACACTACATGCGGAGGGAGTGATTGACGACGACCTGTACGCCTCAGCACTTGAGGAAACATTGCCGCAAGAGCGCGTAACCCCGCCTGCGAGCGCTCCTCATTACAGCCAGTGGGTTTCACAGAAATACCGTTCGCATTCGACCGTACGCTCCACTTTGAACCACGACATCCAGACCATGTGCGAGCAGCTTGTCGGGCGGCATCATGCTCGTCTGGCGCCGCTCGATATCAACAACCTGGCCGTAGTGGTGCTGGATAACCGTCGCCATGATCTGCTCGCGATGGTCGGTTCGGCTGATTTCACCGATGAACCTCATTCCGGGCAAATTAACGGCGCATTGGCGAAACGCTCTCCCGGTTCGGCGCTTAAGCCGTTCGTTTATGCGCTCGGACTCGAACAGGGACTTATTTCACCGAGCCAGCAGATCGAGGATATCCCGGTTAACTACAGCGGCTATCAACCGGACAATTACGACGAACAGTTCCACGGCCTGGTAACGGTGCGCGATGCGCTGGTCAATTCGTACAACGTGCCGGCCGTCAACCTGACCTCCAGGATCGGGCTTAAGAATTTCTACGACATGCTTCGCTCCGGAGGCTTGACGACGATCGATCGCAAACCCGAGGAATACGGCCTCCCGCTCGTGCTGGGAGCATGCGAGGTGCAACTGCTCGACTTGACCAACCTTTACGCCACGGTTGCCTCTTCCGGGTATTATCGACCCGTCTCCGATACGATCGGTGCGATGCCCTCCGACACAGGCCGTCAGCTTTTATCGGAGCAGGTCTGTTACGTTCTGAGCGATCTGCTTAGCGGTCTGAAACGGCCGGACCTGCCGACTGCCTGGGAATCTACCGCCGACATGCCGCGTGTGGCCTGGAAAACCGGGACATCGTACGGCCGCAAGGATGCCTGGTCAATCGGGTACAATCCACGTTTCACGGTGGGAGTCTGGGCCGGGAATTTTGACGGCGCCGGTTCGGCCGACATCGTGGGGGCGGCTATTGCCACACCGCTTATGATTGAGATTTTTCACGAGCTGGTCGGACAGAAAGCCGAGGAATGGTTCGCGATGCCGAAAGGTGTCGGTATGCGACGCGTCTGCGCTCTCAGCGGTAAATTGCCGGGGCCGTTCTGCTCGGAAACACGTGAAGAATTATATATCGAGGGGGTTTCACCGATCGAGCGCTGCGATCTTCATCAACGCATTCTCGTTGACCGCAGCACCGGCTATCGCCATTGTGCCGCATGCAGCGACGGGTATGACCTGGTGGATTCGATTGTGGTGGTTTATCCCTCTAAAACCGCCGGCTGGCTGGCTCTCAACGGTATTGCCACCAGCCTGCCCGAGCACAATCCGAAATGCCGCACGATGCTGCAGGGGGATGCTCCGGTGATCGTATCACCCGAGGACAACGCCTCGTATGAAATCGCATCGGAAATACCGCGCGACTATCAGCAAATCCTGCTGCAGGCTTCGGTCCAGAATTGCCGGAGTCGCCTGCACTGGTTTCTGAACGGGGAACATTATCGCACCGTTCCGTCCGGACAACGGCTGTTTTATCCACCCCAACCTGGATCATACCGACTGACCTGCGTGGATGACCAGGGCCGGGCGAGCTCGGTACGATTCTCGGTTAAGTAGGATCAGTCCCCCTCACCTGTTAAAGGCATGTTGACGAATCACCGAAGGTTCATATATGCTATTGATAAACCTGCTCTACCAGGTACATAGATCGCATACCGTCTCGACTACACGCACCTGTTCTTCCTCGGTCATTCCGAAAAAAAGCGGTAGGGTAATCGAGAGCCGGTCGGCCAGCAGCGCCATCGGGAAATCACGATCATCGTACCGATAACGCTCGCGATACCAGGCCAGCGTATGCACGGCGTGCGTACCCTGGCGCACCGAGATCCCCTCTTCTTCGAGTTCGGTCATCAGGATGTTCCGCTCGCGATTGAGCTGTTCGGCGACAGTCCAGTCGATGCCTTCGCGGTCATCGATATCCAATCGCTTCAGGCCGTACATACAAACGTACGATTGGTAAGCATGCTCGTAGCCTTCGGGCTGTAACGGCGGGGTGAGACATTCACATTCGGCCAGGAGTTCATTGTAACGGCGGGCCAGACGGCGGCGTTCCGCGATAATGCCTTCGGCTTTGTGCATCTGCGCCACGCCGATCGCTCCCTGCAGATCGGTCATGCGATAGTTATAACCGAGACGGTCGTGCTCCGGCAACAGCGAGCCTCCGACCGTATGATGGCGCTGGAGATCGGTCACGGCGGCGCCGTGATTGCGCAGCGAACGCAACGATGCCGCCAGATCGGAATCATCGGTAACGATCATACCGCCTTCACCGGTAGTAATTGCCTTGCGCGGGTGTAGACTGAGACAACCCATGAGCGCTTCGGACCCGGCATGATGTCCCCGTCGGCGGGCTCCGAAACCACAGGCGGCATCCTCGACCAGGGTCAAGCCAAAACCGGCCGCAACAGCCTGTAACGATTCGTAATCGACACACAGGCCGAACAGCGATACCGGAATCATGCAGCGGATCGGTCCGTTGGGAGACTGATCCAGGGTGGCCACAACCTGCTCCGGATCGATCGTGAAAGTGCGCAGATCGACATCGACCAGCACCGGGCGTGCTCCACAGTATTCGATAGCGTTTGCCGTAGCGACATAGGTCAACGACGGGAGCAGCACCTCGTCACCCGGCTTAATTCCGGCCGCCAGCAGGGCAAGATGCAAAGCGGCGGTACAGGAAGTAACGGCAATGGCATGTGTCGCTCCGGTAAAGGCGGCAAACAACTTTTCGAACTCGGCTACACGCGGTCCCTGGACGACCCAGCCGCTGCGGAGGACATCTATCACCGCTTGTTCTTCAGCGGCATCGAACGACGGTTTCGTTATCGGTATTTTATTCATTTGGGTCGTTTTGGAACTGGTCTTGTACGACATATTCGTCTTCTATCCCGGAGTAAGAGGTGGCAAGTTTCAGGCGGTTGCGTGCTACCGGCGGTTCTTCACCCCGGCGCTGCAAATTAAGTTTGTGGGAACTCGGCCGATCAGGCGTCAGGCCGTCGATAAAAATACGATTCCAAAATTCGAAGCTTAGCAGCGACCAGATCAACAGACGATGATTCGCCTCACCGTTGATATGTTCGCTCAGAATCCGTTCGATAAACTCACGCTGGAAATAACCGCGGTCGAGACTTTGCTCGCTCAGAATCGTACTTTTGATATACCGCACCAGTTGCTGCATATACCAGGATTGATCCGGCGCACTGAATCCCTGCTTACGATTCTCGATTATCTCCTGCGGCAGCAAATCGCTCATGGCCTTCCGGAGCAGATACTTACCGGACAGATTGATATCCTCGGCCGCTTTTTCATGCCAGGTTCGATTGATAAGATACCGTGTCGGAACGTGTGTGGTGAAATCGACCAGCAGGTTGTCCAGGAAGGGCACGCGTGATTCGAGTGAGTGCGCCATGCTGAGCTTGTCTTCGATCACGAGAATGCCGTGCAGGAAGGTTTTGGCATCGAAATAGAACGCTCGTCGCTCGAACGGCAGATCACCCGAAGCATCCATGACACGATCGAACGACTCCCTCGGGCTGTGGCCGTTCATTCGCCGCAACGTTTGCGGCGTAAAACAAGCCAGTCGTTCCGACTCCCTGATCAATCGTGACCAGTAGTTGTACGACAGCGCCCGGAATTGAAGCTCGCTCTCGCATTCATACAAATGCTGATAACGCCAGGGATAACCGCCCAGGGTCTCATCGCCGCCCGGTCCGGCCAGCACGACTTTGACGAACTTGGCCGCCAGTTGCGACAAATACCAATGCGGATAGGACATACCGACCCGCAAATCTTCGGTATGATAGATAACATGCGGCAAGGCATGTTCCAGATCACCGGCATGGATAACCATCTGGTAATGCTCGGTGCCGAACCGGCGGGACATCAACTCTGCCTTTTCGCGTTCATCGAAGAAGTTTTCGATACTCACAGCCGTAGCGACATCGAAACCTCCCGTAAAGGTGGTCATACGGGGGATAACTTCAGAAGCGAGAGCGGTGATACTGCCGGAATCGAGACCGCCCGAAAGATAGCTTCCCACCGGCACATCGGAAACAAGCTGGCGGTGCACGGCATCGCGCAACAACTCGCGCATGCGATCGACAAGCGAGCTTTCATCGGCATCCGTGCTTTCGGTGAAATCAAAGTCAAAATACTCGTTGTCCCAGATTCGGCCATTCTCGATCACGAGATAGTGTCCCGGTTCGAGCAGCTTGATATTTTCAAAAAGCGTTGCCGCACCGAAACAGTTCTGGAAAGTGAAATACTCTGCCAGGGCGGCATGATTGAGACCGGCTTTGATTCCGTCGACCTGGAGCAGGGCTTTCACCTCGGAGGCGAACGCCAACAGGTCGTTCTTGATCGTATAATAGAGCGGTTTGGCACCGTAGCGATCACGCACGAGGAGCAGGCGGTTGCGACGACCATCCCAGAGGGCGAAAGCAAAAATACCGTTAAGGCGACGAAACGCTTCCTCGCCGAATTCTTCGTAGAGATGGATAATCACTTCGGTGTCGGAACGAGAGAAGAAATGATGTCCGCATGCCTGCAGTTCACGGCGCAACTCGCGGAAGTTATAAATCTCACCGTTGTAAACGACCCAGATGCCGTTGGCTCGGTTGGACATCGGTTGCCGTCCGGTCTCGGTCAGGTCGATCACGGCCAGGCGGCGATGTCCCAAAGCCAGATTGAATCGACCATGTTCACTGAACAGCGCATGCCATTGCTCGGCGGAGGAAGTGTCCGGAAGATCCTCGTTGCGCTCGATCCAGTATCCCTCATCTTTGAACGGATGATTGCGTACATCGAAAAAGACATACCCCTGCCCGTCCGGCCCGCGATGAGCCATACTGTCGCACATCGGCTTGAGACAATGTGCGGGGACCGGCAATCCCTTTAAATGATATAGTCCGGCTATTCCACACATAGGTGTAATTCTCCGGCAACAAAGAGGTCGCCGAAGCGACCCTTTTCAACTTAAAACTATGGGGGATTGAAGGTGGTTCAAACCCGGTCTTTAACGACCGGCGCGGGAAGCTCTCGGCCGATGATCATTATGGCCGGACGCTGGTTCATCATAATCGGCATTGAAGTCGATTCTACCCGTACTTTTAATCCATCATGACGAATGTAATCGAATTCCATCGGTTCGTTGGAGAGACCGTTGGATATTCTGCCCAGACGAGTTTTGACCAAACTGTGATATTGAGGTTCGATCGATTCAATCAGCTCATAGCCGATCATATCTTCGGGAGAATCGAAGCCAAGCATCATGGCGCCTGCCCGGTTACAGAAAATATACTTGCCGTCCTGAACTACCATGATGGCCATCAGAGAGCCTTCGACTACCGCCTGGTAACGACTCTCTGCTTCTTCTAAAGAACGTTTGGCTTGATTCAACTCAGTAACATCAGTGGCCACTCCGGCTATGGAATAGATTTCACCATGCTCGTTGAATAATGGGAATTTAACCGAGACATAGTATTTTAATCCTTCCTCTACCTTTATCATCTCGTTGATGATGAGTGGAGATCGCGATTGAACGACTTCAAGATCATTGGCACGCATTTCTTCGGCCAGATCGGGATCGTCCGGAAAAAGGTCATATTCAGTCATGCCTATCATCTCTTCCGGTTCCATCCCGAAGGTCTTGGCGGTGGCGGCGTTGACAAACGTCAGACGGCCGTCTCGATCCTTGGCAAAAGCCAGGGTGGGACTGTTCGACATCCAGGACTCCAGCAAATCCGAAGTTTGACGAAGGCGTTTATCGGCAGCCTTACGCCGGGTAATATCTTCTCCGGAACTGAGTGAGTAGATCGGTCGACCCGATTCGTCATGAATAATGGTGTTATGCCATAAAATCGTTCTGATCTTGCCCTTACTCGAAATCAGCGGGGATTCTACAAATTCCACCGTACTTTCGACTTCACCGGACATGAGCTTATTGAATATATCGCTGACTGCCTCTACTTGATCCTTGGGCAGGAAATTATTGAACCAGTTCATACCAATTGCTTTTTCACGAGGCAGTTCCAGTATCTCACAACCTCTTTCGTTGATCAACGAGATATCCCCGTGCGGATCGATAGCAATCAGAATGACATCCGCCAGATCGAAACACCTGGCCATCATAGCCTGATCTACATCGGCCAGTGGCGGTGCCGCTTGTGCGGATAAACGTTCAACCTCGGCGATCAACTCTGACCGCGACATGGAATTGTAGTCTTTTTCCATCATAAAAGGCTGCGAGGGTGATCCCTCCGTAATTGTTCAGTATTGCCCCTTTTGTATCTCTTTCAAAATATCGGCAAAATTCGCCTGATTCTGAAGCAGCGGGGCTGATCGAAGAAGGGATGAGCCTGGATATCTATCAAAACAAGTCCGGCCCACGGATGACAAAGGCGCCTCAATTGCGTGAATTCAGGGCCGGTATTAACATAAGAGGTTGTTGAAAAATCTCATTTCACGGCAGAGACAAGCCTCATCTCTATACGTTCTACAGCCCTGACCTCTCGTAGCGACAATCCCGGACAATGAGATCCCGGAATCAGGTCTTTTTCTTCAAAGAATAGAAAAGATTGTAGCTCAGGGAGCTGTACTGATCGACTTCCCCCTGCATAGACAGTTTCATGGCAGCCTCGTTCATCGGCGACAGATGTTGCGGCTGGTCCGGAAATACCGCCAAAGGATGAAAAACTCTGGAGAGATAAAGATAGAGCCCATAATGGCAAAAAGCCTCAACGCTGAATTGACAACCGACTTCAGTCTCGAACTCTCCCCGGTCCATGAAGCGGTTGTACTCCACCACGTTGATCGGCGGCAGCCCCATCTCGTTGCGCAACTGATTGAGATTGGCCAACTCGCCGGTGAATCCCTCCGACAACAGGAATTTTCCTCCCGGTCGGAGCAGGCTACAGATTTTGTTGAGAGCCTCTTTCTGATCGGACCAGGTCGGCAAATTGATAATACAGCGTTGAGAAATGATACAGTCAAACGACCCCGGCTCGAATCGTTTGTCTATATCGAGGACCGAGGCGCAATGAAGTGTCCAGTTGTTGAGATCACTCCCGGAGAGTCGTGTCTCGGCCAACGCCAGCAGACTGGCGGCCACATCGAGACCGTGATACTCATGTGAACGAGCGGCATATAGCGGGGCATGGAGGGCATCGCCGCAGCCTATCTCAAGCACCCGACCGTTGGACGGCAAATGCTGAAGAATATAGCGGCGTTCGAGTTGCCCCATGAACGGGTCACGCGACGTGACCGGCATCGGATCATCGAGCCCGATTGCCTTGCCGGCCGTTTCCCAATGTTTCTTTATCTCGTCAAGCTGCATGGTCGTATTGCGACTAGAGGTAAAGTTCGCGGTCGTAGTCCGGAACCTCGAGTCGGAGATCCTCGAACACGTTTTGCTCGATCATGTAACGATAAAACTCCGACTTGAAGCCCTCCTCCATCTGCCGCTCCTGCCGGTACCAGGCCGGATTGAACAACTGCGGCACCGCTTTGCCTGAAAGCAGGTCGCGGTAGCATTGCATGTAGACATCGAGGCCCATCTGAAGGTCCTCGTTTTCAATCACGAACTTCCGTGCCTGCTCGCCAAGCTGCTCCATCTCGCCGGTCCGTTTCATCTCGATACAACGTTCAACTTGTTGCTTGAAATTCTCCTTCGTTATATGGATCACCGGTGGATTATTACGAATCCGGTCGTACATGGCGTTGTGCCAGACCAGCACCGGGATTTTCCAGGCCATCATTTCAATCCCGAACAGGCCGTAGGTGCCGACTCCCACCTGATCAATGGCATAATCGGCATAGGCATACATTTCTCGGGCGCGCGCCGGTGGGACTTTGGCAACGTAGATCACCTCGATCGGAAGGCCGTCTTCCTGACATTCCTTGAGCGCCTTGAGGATCAAAGAAGAACCCTTTTTCCAGTTCGATGAGGGAGCATGAACGAAATAGGTAACATCCTTTTTGCGCTCGTAAAGATTACGGGCGCGAATCCGGTCGCGCTCCTCCACCGGCCAGGCCTGGGTATCGGCATGCCCGCGCATCCAGATGCCGCGCGGGATGTTGTCGAGACCGAAAAGCACATCGGCGTAGAGATTGATCTTCTTGTGGCTGCGGTAGAGATCGCGAGTAAGAGCGTAGGGTCGAGGCGGGCGATGTCCGAGATAGCGGGCTTGCTGATAAAGAATCCATTCGTTGCCGCGACTGTCGCTCCCCCAGAAGTTGAACAGGATTTTTTTGCCTTTTTCCTTGAGCAACGGCAAATCGCTGAGGTCGCGTTTGAGCGAATGGGCAAAATGGAAGTGGAAGATATCATATTGGCTGATCGCCTCACGGGCGAAATCATCGATCACCTCATCCCGCTGCTTCGGCTTGAGCGAGTTGACCTTGAGATTTATATCGCATTGATAGTCGAGCCAGTTGTCGTAGTAGTTGGCCCCGGTGGCTTTGACGCCCCGATTACGCAAATGCGTCGTAATACGACCGATGTTTCCGGCGACCTCGAACGGCGCATGCAGAACGCGCTTGCCCGCCAACGGATCCTCGGCCGGGCGTTTGAGCGAGATCGGTTTCGTGGGGGCGGGCGAAGGAGCCGGTTGGTTGAGGCGACTGCGACATTCCGCCAGACGCTGCCGGATCGTGTCGTCGTCGGGATGGCGCGCAACGGCCATCTCGAGCAGTTGGATTGCCTCGGGAAGATGGTTGGATATCTGCAGCAGGTCGGCGTAGTTAAGCAGCGCTATCACGTAGAACGGGTCGATCTTGAGCGAACGCACGAACCATTGGGCGGCCATATCGAGGCGGCTCTCCTGGAAGTCGATCACACCCAGGTTATTGAGCGCCTCTTTGCAGTTCGGTTGTTCTTTTAATATATCGAGGAATTTATCGCGGGCCGATTCAATCCGGCCGTTGTTGAAGAGCTCTTCAGCGGTCCTGATCCGCTCGGCGGTCAGGCATGTTTTTTCGTTTTTTGGGTCAACTTTGGACTCAGTCAAGGACGCCTCCGACAAAGGTGGTTCTCAGGGCTTCTGACGGGAAGCAACATTATTCAATCTGAAAACTGGAACAAGTTTTAACCGAACAGATGGGAATATTCAACCGGTCAATAGTCGAAATTGGCCCTTTACAATCTGCCGTTGGTGGCCCACTCAAGCCAGAAGTGTTGAAAAACCTCTTTTTATGGCGGAGACAAGCCCCGCCGTTACGCGAAGTCGCGGTGATACACTCAGTGAGCCATCACCCGGTGAAGCAGGTCAAAGGCGAGTCCGATTTGCCGGAGTGTGAATTCTCGAAGTTCTTCGTTCACTTGCAGGGAATCACTTCGATAACTCTTCGTTGCCTGTAGCTCCACCGCTTCTTTTTCCGGCAGCATTCTGTCGTAATAGGTCTCCAAAACTCGCTTCGCTTGAGGAGCCGCAGTTGTGTAGTTCGAGTCAACGTACCCACAATACTCGGAAAAGGTTGCGAAGGCCTCGTTTTCTCCAAATGATGACGGGATTGATTCCTTCCTGTCTGCGAGATTTGAGGTGGAATCATCGGCAGGTATGAGATAAGGCTCCGGGATTTCACCAATCCCGAAGTAAAACGGGATATAAAACGACGTACAGGGTTGGCCCAGGCACAACCAGAAGACAAAACCGATATCTTTCGGTCGGTCCGTTCGTAATTCGGCTACGAAGCTCATTTGAGAAATTCCGCTGCATATTGTCATGAAACGGTTGGTGTGAGGACTCGAGGAATCCGAAGGAACAATATACAACTGGGTATTCTCATAATGGTCCTGCAGCACCGTTGTGATATCAGACACCCCAATTTTTCTGCCGGGCTTTACCGAGAACGGCAAATTACCCCAATCGGCTTTTATCCGATCGGTGCTGAGCAGGTCCAGACCACGCCATTGCCGACAGACATTGAAGCTGCCCGCGGCGACGGCGGAATCGGCGAAAGTTTTCGAAAAGTCGAACGCACCATCGTTTTCTTGATCGTACCAGCCCCTCTCGACGGCATATTCTATCAATCCCTCCGAAGCCAAAAATTGCAAAGTGTCGTCAAGGTCAATCTCTCGTACAGTAAATGAGTTGGCGACCACGGCCACTTCGTCGTCGGCAACCCGGTGAGCCAGCCAGTGCTTGCCGCCGATCGGGCAGAAGACCCATCCCTCGTCGGGATCGCAAATGATATACGTCCTTCCGTTACTGTTGTAACCGACCTTTTCGACAACCGCCCCCGCGATGTGAACTCCCTCGCGAGCGGATACGGCTCGAGCCGTTACGATATGTCTGAGCCCCCGGCCAATTCCCCCGTTAACCAGTTCAGGCTTGTCCTCAACCGAAGGACATTGGTCGGATGCAACCGTTACCCCGAAATCGTTCAGGATACAGTCACAGAATTCTTCCCCGGAAACAAGAGTTGCCATGCGCTTTCTTTGTGATGCAGGTGGGTATAGGAGTGTCTCGGATATGATTTTGTCGACATAAGGAATTTCATCGGAAATCTTGACCATAGCGATGGGTTGAGCGGGAGAAATATCTTCCGTATGCCCAACCATAACACAGCCGTTGGCTGAGGCATCTTTTCCGACTATCACGCTGAAACAACCGGTTGCCGATGCAGAACCGGCGGCAAACAGAACTAAAAACAAAGTGACGAGATTGATAACACTACGATTATCCATAAACCCAACCCACTTTCTTTTTTGCTCTCGATCGCTAGTGCCGAATAGTCCTGCTTGTTACAGGCTAACCATGTTTAATCGTACGACAAGATTCAGGGGATGTTTCGGCTAATGGATGATCCGAGGTCCCACTGTTTTTTATGCAACTCTACTCACCCCGGCAAGCACCAACGCTGTAACTCGTGATGAGCGGGCTAACCTGCTTCGTGTAAATTACCAGGGTAAACAAAAGAGACTAATGGATGCCGCAGGCCTTCATCATCTTCATCAGACCTTGCCGTGATATCCCCATTTTCACGGCAGCTTGCGTGATATTCCCATCCGTATCCTTGAGCACGGCCCTTATGTAATTTCGCTGGAATTGTCCGATAAAATGTTGCTTGGCCTCTTCGTAGTTGGAATAGGAATGGATGTCCATTGAATTTTGTCGTCCTGCGGTCGGCAACTTGAGATGGTTCCCGCGATCTCTTACCAATGCACTCTCGATACAGTTTTCCAACTCTCGGACGTTCCCCGGCCATTGGTAGTTTCTGAGGTTTTCCATGCTCTGCATGTCGATCGTGGGTACGGGACGCTTCATTTCGACGGCTTTCTTATTAACGAAAAAAGCCACCAGATCCGGAATATCCTCGGGTCTCGCCCGGAGCGGAGGTACGGCTATTTCGAAGACCTTCAACCTGAAATACAAATCCTCACGGAACTTCCCGATTGCCACCTCGTCTTCCAGGATGCGATTAGAGGATACCACTATCCGGGCGTTTGTCTCCAACTCCTCGGTAGCACCGACGCGGTAGAAACGCTTCTCCTGCAGAACCCGCAGTAACTTGGCTTGTTCACCCACCGGGATCTCGCTGATCTCATCGAGGAAAAGCGTACCTCCGCGCGCCTGTTCAAAGCGCCCTATGCGACGCGTGGCGGCCCCGGTAAACGAGCCTTTTTCATGTCCGAACAGCTCGCTTTCAAAGAGGTCCTTAGGGATTGCCGCACAGTTGATAGCTACGAACGGCTCCGAGGCATAATCCGAGTGCCGATGAATCGCCCGAGCGATCAACTCCTTACCGGTGCCGCTTTCGCCGGTAATCAGAACGTTGGCTTTCACCTCTGACGCCCTGAGAATATCCGCCTTGACAGCTTTCATCGCGGGACCTTCGCCGATAATATCCGTCCACCCGCGATCGACTTCCTCACGGTAATAATCACGATCCCGAGTGATTTCAGCTTCCCGTATGGCCGTTAAAACCGCCGTCTTCAGGCTTTCGAGGTCAGGTCGTTTCCCGACATAACCCGAGGCTCCCAATTGCATCGCCCGTACAACGGTTGATACTCGTTCGTCTTCGGTAATCATCACGACCGGTAAATACGGTTGTTGCCGCTTGAGTTGTTGCAAAAGCTGCAAACCGTCGCGGTCAGTCCCCAGATCCACATCAAGAAGAACGGCGTCTATCGACTTTTCGTCGAGTATCGTGAGAGCATTTTCGGGATCATAGCTAACATGGCATTGGTACTCATCCGCAAGCAGAAGCCCCAGATCATCACAGAACTCTTTGTTGTCGTCCACTATCAACAGCTTCGTTTTCATGAATCCGCCTGCTGAATACGCGTCAGTTCCAACAAAAATACCGTGCGCTTGAACGGTTCACTCTCCGCGACTCGAATAATACCGTCATACTTGGCTACGGTAGTAGCCGCGTGATACAGGCCGTATCCGCCACCGACCGATTTGGTGGAAAATCCTCTGTCGAAAACTCGCGTGAAATCTCCAGACGCCAACCCGGGACCCGAATCGATAACGCGTACCACGATGGACTCGTTAAGCTCGATCTGCACTTCTATCGATTTCCGGTCGCTCTGCTTCAACACCCGCCGCGCATTGGACAACAACTCCTCCACGATCGTACGATACTCGCTTGCATCGAAAAAAGCCCTGGCGCCCGCATCGCCGCTGATACTCACCTTCGGAGCGACAATCCCTTCTTCCTTCATTTCCGATGCCGTGCTCGACAAAACTCTACTCGTTTCGAGAACGACATCCGTTTGGAATTGCCGCTTGACATCGAAGCGTGCCTGCTTGATATGTTGCCTGACGTCCTCGACAGCGGGAGGCAGCGTTTTTTTATAATGTCCGGCATGGCGTGACAGGGATCTCACATCCTGGGGATTGATCTCAAGCACGCTGGATACGAGGCGCGCCGCTGATTCCTCGAAACTCTTTTTATCGATCGTAGTCAGTCCGGAGCGGCGTACGGCGCTGACGACATCGTCGATCTGTCGACGTGTGAACTGATGAAAGGTCTGCATAGCGTCGGACAAACTCTCGGAAAACGGCCCTAACATTGACTCCTCACCCGGGATGTTTTTGATCAGAAACGCCAGGCGATTCAGGTTGGTTGAGGCCGTCTGGCCGTGATTGAAATTGGTCAGGGTGGTCAACAGGTGCGAGAAACCGGGATTGGTTGAGATCGTATCGCCGGGATCGACCGCTCTGCGCTTGCTTACGAAGACCAACCCGCCCAGAACGAAGCAGATTGCGGCCAGGTTTGACGCTCGCGGCCAATCCGACTCCCGCAATACCTCCCCTATCTGTTCTTTCCAGGGAAGTTTTCCCGGGATAATCCGAGACAACACAAACCAGTATTTACTGGAAGAGAAATGCGACTCGCGGAGGTAGATGAGCGAAGCCGGCTCTATGTCTGTCTTGCATGGAAGCGATCGGTTAAATGAAAAGACGCGGTCGATACGACGGATCTGATCACAGCGGAAATGAGCTTTGCATTCAAGGAGAGTGTCCAGGATAAACAACGAGTCCGCCTTAACAGCCAGAATTTCACACATTTTGTCGCCGTCGAAGTCCTTTGCCACGTACAGACGACAACCCGGCAGCGATACGGCCCTCACTTTATTTAAATCTCGATCCATTACGATCACCCCCGTGTCGGAGACCAGTAATGAAGCATAATTAGCCGAAGTCTTAAGCGGCAACAACCTCGTTCTATTGC
This sequence comes from Candidatus Zixiibacteriota bacterium, assembly GCA_035380245.1. Classification (NCBI taxonomy): domain Bacteria; kingdom Pseudomonadati; phylum Candidatus Zixiibacteriota; species Candidatus Zixiibacteriota bacterium. The sequence goes on from DAOSXA010000001.1 coordinate 843,366, forward strand.
CCAATCCCTGTGAACAGCGGGACACGACCTCACCGGTCACGGCATTCAGCTTCTCGAAGATCGGAACACTGCTGCCGCTATTGGCTCGCCCAACCACCCGAAGCGTGTAGATATCGGCGGTGCCTAAACTGTCGGAAAGCAGCAGCATCCAGGCGTGATGACTCCACGGTGTAACTTGTTGCTTCCACCTTAGTTTACCGTCGTTGGTCAGTGAAACAATATACCCGCATGTATCCGAGATTCCGTTCGCCTCCGCTCCGTTTCCCGGCGCCATGGTGCCGAAGAACACTTCAGCCAATCCGTCGCCATCGACATCCTGAACCGCTGTCCAGTCCGGAGCACCGCCCGTCAGGAATTTCCACTTGAGGTTTCCATCAGGATAGGAGTAGACATAGAGCCCCCGAGGATACTTATCGTATCCTGTGTTCAGTTGGGCGAACAGCTCCATGCGACCGTCGTTGTCCAAATCGGCTGCAATAACTGAGTCAATAATTCCACCCCAACCCGGAAAATCTCCCTGAGGAGTTATATCCTTTCCCTTGATCGACACCGTGTTGCACAGCACCTGATTGTCCCAGTCGACAACGGTAATCCATACCGAATCTCCCGTCGTGTCTTTCATTCCCAGGATGATCTCAGCACGACCGTCGTTGTCCAGATCAACGGTATTGAGTGAGATAATGAGGTTGGCATCAGTACGATGGAACTTGTGAGGAAAGGTGAAACCATCTGCGTCGAATACTTCCACGCTCTTCTCGTTCCACCCGAGCTTGGCTACTTCCAAGATACTATCGCCGTCAAGATCGGCATGGGAGTAATCACGGAACTTGTCCGTGGCATCCAGATATTCGATTTTGAATTCGGGCAGATGCTGGAAGTCAAGAACCAGATCAACTACTGCCAGAGCTGCCAGAACCACGAGCACGATAGTCAGAGCCATTCTCATATAGCAGTTGTCCTATAGATGTCGAGCACATTATCAATTATAGTCGCACTGCTCGCGATTGTCAACGGCTGCCGGAAGAATGACAGGCAGGAATTGGTTGCCATTCCCCGATTATGGACCTGTATTTTTGCGAAGAATCCACGTTTCTTGCCTCAGGTCAGGACTTTATCAGTTCATTGATGCGTTTCACCAGCGGCCCCAGGTCGATCGGCTTGTGAAAGAAATCATCGGCGCCGTGGTCCGCATCGGGTTCCTGTGATTCCGAGATCAGTATCACCGGAATACCGGATAGTTGAGACGATTGAACTTGCTCACGAAGTCGTCTGAGAAAAACCAGTCCCTCCCGCCGCCGATCGGTTGCGAAGTGGGCCTCCATATCTATGTCGAGCAAAACGCAGTCAGGTTGCTTTTCTTCTATCACCCGCATTCCCAGAGAACTGCCGCCACAGGTAATCACATCGAATGCTTGCGCTAAAAGCAGCTTGAGGTCATTGGCCATATCCTGATCATCATCGACCACCAGCAGAAGCGGCCGTGCTCGACATAAACGTATCTCTTGTAGCTCCGTCCTTTCCATAACTGAATCTAATTATCAAATAACATGCCAAACACAGGTCTGCCTCATCGCCGTCTCGGTAAGCTGCTGAGGCAAACGGAACAAGGCCTGTTTCGCCGGATTGTGATCAGCGACATCTCCCCGGCTTTTATCGGTTTTATCTGTCAACTCCAATTGTCAACCGTTAACTCCGGTTTACAACCGGCGGCGATCGCATCGCTTTGACACTCCTTTTATCTCTGTCTCAGTGTGAATTATATCTTCATGTAATCAAGTCGCTTAAGACACATCGCAGGCATGGTCTTGAACCAATGCGTTTATCCGGCACACCGCTTGCAATGGGCAAACGACATAATTGGGCAAGAAAAAAGAAATCGCATCGCATTTCTTAGCACTGACTAAATACAGCAGGAGGATCGAATGAAGCTCACACCACTTCACGAATGTGCAACACTGGCTGCTTTACTGATCACGATATTGATATCAGGTGCAGCCGCTCAGGACACACTGTTTGTTGCCGGTGCCGACTATGTAACCGGAGATGGCCCTCGCGACGTCGTTTCGATTGACCTTGACGGTGACGGGGACAATGATCTCGCTATTCCTAATTGCTTTTCCGATTTAATCTCCGTTTTTCTGAACAACGGTGACGGTACTTTCGCAGACAGAGTGGATTACACTTGCGGCAGTATGCCCGTGAATATATGCTCGGCGGATCTTGACGGCGACCTCGACAATGATCTCGTGGTTGCCTGCGGAGATGCGGACAGCCTGGCCATTCTCTTCAACAACGGCGACGCAACCTTCCAAAGCGCCGTTACTTACGTTACGGCCGATAGTCCCCATGAGGTTGTGGCGGCCTATCTTGACGAAGACAATGATATCGATCTTGCCGTCGCGAATTACCATTCCAGCAATGTCTCGGTTTTCCTGAACGATGGCTTCGGGGTTTTCAGTGTTGCCGTCAACTACAGCGTAGGGAGCTATCCGTATGCGATCTGCTCCTCCGATCTTGATGAGGACGGCGATAATGATCTGGTGACAACGGCCGAATGGAATGGCTACATCTCCGTTCTTATGAATAACGGTGACGGAACTTTTGCACCAAAGATTAATTATAGCACTAACACGGGTCCGGTATCGGTTTGCGCCAATGATCTTGACGGAGACGATGACAAAGATCTCGCAGTAGCCAATGAAAACTCAGACAATATGGCCGTGTTCTTCAACCACGGCGACGGCTCGTTTGCCGAGGCCGTCTACTACGATATAAATGCGGATCACCCCTGGGATATACATTCAGACGACATAGACGGCGACGGTGATTATGATCTCGTATTGGCCAACAACGGTGGAGATCAGATATCCATCATGCTGAACGACGGTTTCGGTGTTTTCGAAGTATCGGGTAATTATGATGTTGGTGCGGAGCCCCACTCGTCCGACCTGGCCGATCTTGACGGTGACGGCGACAAAGATATGATCGTTGTATGCCGAGACGACGATATTGTCTCGATCCTGTTCAACACGAGCGGTCCTTATCCATGCTGTGAGATCCGATCGGATATAGATCATAACGGATCCGGTCCGGATATTTCCGATCTGGTCTATCTGGTCGCTTATATGTTTCAGGAGGGAGCAGAACCACCGTGCAGCTACGATGGTTTGTTCACCGAGGCTGATATCAACGGCGATGCTGCCGGACCCGACATCAGCGATCTGATTTATCTAGTGCAGTACATGTTCCAGAGTGGACCGGCGCCGGTTCCTTGTCCGTGAATCGAGTTTAGTGTTTGGGATGACGCGGAACATGCTCCCCTGTCACGCGTCTCGAATCCACGAACTCACGCGACATACGATCTCGTGCTGTCAACAGGGATGTTGAAAGGTTTCACTTTGAGTTACCAAAGAAACAAAACCATGAGAAATAAACAAAACCAATATACGATAGAGAGTGACCGTGTTTGATTACTACAAAGAACTGTCTGTTGGTCGCACGGCCGATGAGGAAGAGATAAAAGAGGCCCTGAACAGAGAAGCCCGTATATGGACCAACCGGACTAACGCTCCCGATGCGCACCACCGCGACGAGGCGAAACGTCGATTAGAGAAACTCGATGAAATCGAACAGTGCCTCCTGGTTCCAGCTAAACGCGAGGCCTACGACGCGAGCCTCAAACAAAGCTCCAGGGAGGTAGCAACCATAGGAGAAGCGATTGTCAGTGAATCATCCGATGCCAAGTCAATGATCGATGAGGTCTGGCGGCTGCTTGCTATAGGAGATATACCGGGTGCGCTGTGGTTAGCGACCAAGGCAACCGAAAGATTCCCAACAAATCCATGGGTCTGGGCGGTGCTGGGGCAAGCCAAATTCCGTTGGGGACAAACAGATGATGCCGTGTATGAGTACCGACGGGCCATTAATTTGGACCCAAGGCCATCGGAGTTTTACTTCGACCTCGGTACAGTCTATGAATCTGTCGAACAATGGCAAGAGGCCCTCGATAATTTCGAACGTGCTGCCAGGATAGATCCGGATATCGTGATGTATCGATCCGCGGTAGGGAGTGTTCTTGTCAGAATGGACCGGTACCATCAGGCTATTCCTATTCTCGAGGGGTGTGTGGCTGAGGAAAAGGACAATCTGACCTATAGCTGGTATCTGGCCATGGCCTACAACGACATGATCATCGACGAATGGATCGAAGGCCCGGATGGGAGAAAATACTGTGTAAGCAAGGAGTCGGCAGAAAGAGGACTGGATTATTTCTCCAGGGCTATCAAGCTGGAGTTTGACAATGCGGCAATGAGGCAGACTGTGGAGAAGAATTTTGTCGTAACTCAGTGGGCCCTGGCAAAGCACTGGTCTCGCGATCTGACTAGCACCGTTAAGCAGGCCGCTCTGGTACTGTTCGGCGGGGCAGTCCTGTCGGCAGGAGCGGAAAAAGCCTTTGGAAGTGAAATGGCGAGTATCGTCTTCCTTGGCATAATCGGCGTATGGATATGGTCCGGTTTCAAGCTGGGCTGGAAAATAAACAGGATTGCACTGGGAATGCAATGAATAGACGTAACAAGCGATTCAAGTTATTGAGGAGATGATCCCGTGTTTGCTTCTAACAATATCAGGGAAAAGTCTCACATCAACCGACTGAAGAGTAAACTCAACAGGAGACAGCTATGCCTAAGGTGACAATCAGACGAGAGAAAACTAAGTTCAGCGCCGCGGCTGCTTCGCTCGAAGTCAAGCTGGATCGTAAGAAGGTACTGCTGAAGAACGGTGAACATATCACGATAGAACTGAAACCAGGAAAACATAAGCTGGTTATACAACGGACGTTTCTGGCCAGGTTTGTCGGAGCTCTAATGCACCAACAAGCCGTTAACCTGGTATACAAGTTCAAGCAGGCTCAGGGTGAAGACATTGTCGTCGATTGCGGTATGACAGGAAACAAGATATGGTATGAGGCGTACGACGCAGCCAACGCCCCCGTCGTGGAAGAATACAATCCCATGAAAGGACACGGCGGCGCTAAAAGCGGAAGTTGAGAGCACTTTGGCAAAGCTTCAAGTCTCATGAGAATCATTGTTTTGCATTCGCATTTCGATCATTACGACCTGTTGACCAACACCTGTCGTAATAAAGGACCTGTTCAACAGGCTTGATGTGGAGGGGGGAACAGGCATCAGGGCTCGGTCACATCGACCAGCCCGATGCCTCTATTGGTGAGCCCAGAGAACCGTGCTCAAACTCTGGGCTCTTTTACTGACTATTATTTTGACCGAGTGGCAACGGGGGTAGTTCAGTATCCTGTGGAAATACATCGGAATTGAGTGCTAAAAAACAATCCCTTGCCGGGGGCAACAATAGAGAGTATGTTCGGTGCTCCGGAACCATTGGGGCTGTTGAAAAACCTCTTCTGCGGCGGAGACAAGCCCCGACGCTACACGTTCAGTGGCTCTAGCCTCGCGTAGCGGGCGGTCTTGTGTCGCTCGCATTGCGGTTGTGTTTTTATTGAATATCCGCACGTATGACTTCTTCAACAATCCCCATTCGTGCGACTCCAATAACGCCGTGAGGATCTACTATGATTGTTCTCAAAACCGGTCCGTTGGAACTCAGAGAGATGACTCCGGATGATTTTGAGGAGCTCCATGTCGTTTTCTCCGATCCCATTGCCATGAGATACTATCCACGGCCGTTCACCCGTGAGATGACAACGGGCTGGATTGAATGGAATCTTCGCAATTACGAGCAGTACGGATTCGGTCTCTGGGCGGTGATGCACACTGAAGATGAGCGCTTGATCGGCGATTGTGGGCTGACGATCCAGCTAGTCGACGGTGTCGAAGAGTTGGAAATCGGCTATCATATCTTGCGGTCCTATTGGGGACAGGGACTGGCCACCAGATGCGCAACAGCCTGTAGAGACTATGCCTTTGACGAGCTTAAGAGAGAACGCGTCATCTCGTGGATGAATCCGGCAAATACGGCATCGCGAAGAGTCGCCGAAAAAATCGGCATGCACCTTGAGAAAGAGACCGTTGACAGCCATGGAAAACCCGCCGTGGTCTATTCAATGACTCCGGCCGACAGAAGGCTCCAGGGCTCCTGACGGGCCTTTAGCCTTGAAGAACAGCCGGTTGCCTGCCCGGAGGCTAATTAGCGCCCGCGCAGGCCCGCCGAAGTGCGTTCCTCGGGTATTTCTTAAATAGTACAGGTACCGCTTGACAGCGGGGGTTAAGTTGATATATTGCTTATCCTAACATCGCGGGGTGGAGCAGTCTGGTAGCTCGTCGGGCTCATAACCCGAAGGTCGGAGGTTCAAATCCTCCCCCCGCCACCAAAATTATCAACCGCAAGAGGCATAAGCCCGATGCGGTTTTTTCATGGGTCCAATCTGAGTGGAGGCTTCAGAAACCATCCTTCGCGGTGGATAAAGATCCAAGCCTAACACAAGCCTCTATCAAGTCTTAATCTTATCTAAAAAAAGTGATGACCAAACGCCGAGCGAGCACACTGTCAAGAACATGGGCCAAGTTCTATTAACCGGAAGTTGGACAATCTACCCGGTCGACTGTTGACAGCTTACGGCGAAAGGTGTATGTTTTGTGACATTTTACAACGGTGCTCACATTTAATGACAGCTAGATCAGGGCAGCACGAGAGCCAGACAGTCAGATCGTTTCTGATATCACCTCATGATAAACGCAAAGCCAATGCTTTCTTTGCGCGATGCCTTGCAATCGCGATTGCGCACCTGCGATGTCTGAAGGCCAAGAGTTGGCAACTGCCCGATGATCAATATCCCTCAGATAATCCTATTCGCGACCTTGCCGTTGAGTTGCTTATTGGACTTTGCAAGAGCCGCTCAAACGAACCCTACTTCAGAATCTTTGAATTCTATAGTAGGGAAGGATACCCGTCGTTTGACGATGCCGACGAACACGAACTGGACTATCTCCTGGGAGTTCTCATAAGAAGCTTCGTGACTCAGAGGCTGAGCAGGTTACGTAAACAAGCCGACCCCCAGATTGAAAATCTCAAACGCCGTGTTAACGATACTATCAAGGCGTCTGATAGAATCCATGTGGCCACCGCAGCTTCGTCCGGATACGACAGGATTGCTTTCGCGGAAGTAGACATGTCGAGCGACAGCCTTGAGCTATGGCCTCAGCAAGAACTCAACTTGATCGCCGAAATAGCCTATCAGGACAGCAATAGCCGCAGCATGTGGTGTTACAAGTTGCTCGAGCTGGTAGCTGACGATGGTCGCTTTGTCTCATGGGTATATCGTCATATGATGATCACAGCCATGATTCGGGTGAGCAGGATCAATGAACTCGAGCGTTATGATCTCACCGCTTACCTTCCTGCGACCGAACACGGCCTGAGCGAAGATCAAGTCAAGCAAGCCTTTCGGGACTCCCGGTCATGGCTCAAAGAAAGTGTCTTACCGGGTTTCGTCGGTAAGAAGCGTTTGTCTATCGATGAGATTGAACCAATGCTGAAGGCGTTCGATGCCATCGTCGCCGATGGTCTGCACAGTGGAACAATTGAGAAGCTACCAGTCTATTTCCGAGAGAACATGCCTGTTTCGACACATAGCAATTACCTTAAGAAGTATAAGTACGTTTTCGAAACGGCCATGAAGGGAGGATTGAATCATCTTGCAGAAATTCTGGATAAATGATCTACAAACGATCGAGTTGGTATCTACTTATCCAGCAGATGGGTCACAGAAAGGATGACTATGCACCCGACCCGGCGAGACATAGAAAGAGCGATCCTGAAGCTGCTCCCGGAGGAGGAATGCACAAGCGTGCTGGAGCATGTGGAGAAGTGTGAATTCTGCCGTGAAATTGCTGATGATTTCCGGAATTTCCAACAGGCGACTCCAGTTCTCCTGGAGGAAGACCTTGCCGTTGCGAGAAAGACCTTTGACCGGTTACATCGCCAATCGACACGGGGTTTGGTGATCTCATTTACCAGACTGCCGTCGGATGACTATCACGGCGAGCTTAGCCTGGCTGCCGATGGTGACCGCGCTGACACACCACAGGTGGAGGAGTTAGCCACGCTGGTTTCGGAGAAACACGATCTTGTCCTTCGCCTGATGCATGATCATTCGCAATCGCAGGATCTGCTTGAATTGGTTTCGAGCGATCCGGCTGTCATCCACGATGCATTGATTGAGGCGCCTTCGCTCAATCATGAGTTCGTCGCTGACAAGAACGGCCGTGTCCTGTTGCCCAAGTCCGAGAAGGCTGCCTGGGAAGCCATCGATTGGAGGATTCGCCTTCCGGAAGCTAGATTTGAACTCAAGCCATTGGAGTTCAACGCTGACGCGCCTGATTCGATTCAGTCAGTCGAGCTACATAGCGAGCAAGATGATCGCATTCGGGTTCGTCTGGAGACCAGAGACAGCGATTGCTCACTGGTTGTGGAAATCCTGGAGTTACGAGGCAGGACTGAACTAGAAGGTGTGCGAGCTATTGTCGCCGCCGGCACAGCTTCAGGGTCCGGAGTTGGCCACCTAGGTGTCCCGTTCACATTCGACCTGCCTGATCGGAAAACACCGATTACCATCAGAATATACAGCGGATCATGACATCTATTGTCGAGTTTGCCCGGAAGTTTACGCAGCTCAAAGCCTACCTGTCTCGCTACGACGAAGCCGACATGCGGTTGCTCAAGCTGATTGAGTTCCGGAAAGATCACAGAGATGATCTTGCCAAACAATCACATGCCAGTTATGCCAATGAGTGGCAGTCCCTGTTTGATCATCAGTTCAAGAGCGATTTGCTTCTTGTCGATTTGTTGCCCCATGAACTTGAGAGCATTCTCGACGTCTGCAGGGATGTCGGCGATGACAAGACCGCCGAACGTGTGACTACTGAGCTTGTCCGCAAGCTGCTCTATGTTGGCGAGATCGAACACGCAATGACGCTGTTGAACGACAACGAGTCTGTCACGTTTGCGGAGAGTGACAGTCCGCTCCCTTCATTCGATGAATACGAGTTGGCCGTGATATCACTGGCCGAGTTACCGCCCGGATCGAAAACCGCCGATACGCTAGGCAGGCTAGTCCGTGAGTGGCGCCTGGAACGTGAGATGCTCAGCTACGAAACGGTGCGATGTTTGTTCGTCGATCGCGACAACATCACCAAAGCCACCGGAAGGGGACGGATGCGGACGCTGGTCTGTAAGAGTGCTGAATGGCTTGAGAAACAAGAAACAGATGAGGTCGTGTTTGACAACCAGCCGCGGTCCAAGGACGATCCTTTCGTTGGAGCAGCCTATGCTGCCCTGGAGGCGGCAGCACCGCTGATAGACGCTACGACGAAAGCGAAGAGGAAGGCTGTCCGTGTCCACCTCTCGATTGAGGACAGTAGTCGCACTTTCACGGGTGACTCCATTGCTTTAGCGGTGGCACTTGTTTCGTATGTTTATCTCATGAAACCTCAGATTCAGCGCCAGGAACGTTTCCTACCGTGCGAAGTCGCAGTCACGGGGTCGATCATTGGCAATGGTTTGCTACAAGCTGTTAACGCAGGAAGCCTCTCCAGGAAAATTGAGCGGGCCTTTTTCTCACCGGTGAAGTATGTCGTTGTGCCGCGCGGCAACGAAAACGATGCGCGTGCCTGCGTTGAGCAACTCCGCGAACGATATCCCTGTCGACGTTTGCGGATTGTAGCGCACGATCACCTTCGCGATGTAATCCAGGATCACAACATCGTCCGGCCGGAGAAGATTTGCCTCACCCCGTTTGTTGCACGCAAAGCGCGGAAATACATCGGCTCGGTGAAAGTCCAAGTGCCGCTACTGATGGGGTTGTCCTGGTTGCTGCTGGCTCTCCTTTGGCCGAGATTCTTTAATCCGTTGTTTGATGGACACATAACGTCAGTGACAATTGAAGAAAACCGCGTGGTTGCCCGCAACTCGAAGGACGAGACGATCTTCGTGACGGCGCCTCTAGGGTTCGAGGTCTTGGCGGACTACTACGCTGACCCCGTGCATAGTGCGACATTCGCTGTCGATCTTGACGGCAATGGGATCGACGAGCTGTTCTTCAGCCCTCAGTCTTTCAACCGTTCAGCGACTGTCAGGCTATACCGCGACAACGGGACATTAACATGGGAATATCCGGCCACAGTCCGGACACGCTACGGCATGGGCGCAGGCACGAACGGCAGTACCTTAGAGCCGGTCTACGGCCCGGCGAGGTTGTATCCCTGGAGCGATTCCACAGGTAAACCGCATGTGATAAGCGCCTCGTTTGCGTCCTTTCCCTCGCGTGACCAAATCAGGCTCTTTGGAAAAGACGGCCCGTGTGATTCTACCGCTTATATTCACACGGGAGTTGTGGGATTAGGAACCAAGACACTGTCGGAAGATCTGGACAATGACGGCACGGATGAAGTCATCATCCCGTCCGTCAATAATATCTATGGTCTTGGAATCCTCGTACTTAACCCCGAAAACCTTTGCGGTGTCAGCCCTCCCTGGGATAATGATACCTTCCTTGTCTCTGGAGAGCAGCGCGGATCGCAAGTGTGTTACGTCAGGCTGCCCAGCACACCACTGAGCTCGCCGTGTCACGTGTATAGCGTCGGTAAATGGCTAAACCGCGATCCAGCAACCAAACAACTGAGTATTCAAGTCGGCGAGGGCATGAACACCTGCATCGGTGGCGAGAGAAAGGCATCTCACTCAGAGTTGCCAAACCTCTTCTTCACTCTGGATTCGAACATGATACCTATCGGTTTGGAACATGGTGATGGAGATCTGTTATTGTTGAATCAATGGCTTCATCTTTCTGGAAAGGATACTGTTAGTAACTGGACCAGTCTCCGAGACTCGATGCTCAGTGAAGTGATCGTGTACTATCGAGATTCGATCGTACACCATACAGCCGCTGGTATCGACTTCTACGATCGATCTCACAAAAATCCGATTTCCTCGCACTAATCTTTCATAAACACTCATCATGGTGCCTACTGACTGTTGGAAACAATTTCCACACAACAGAAGAAGGAGACACCATGAAAATGCTGAAGCGAATCGAAGTACTGTTAACCCTGCTGGTCTTGTGTGCCGGCGTCGGAGAAGCAGCAGTCATTTATGAGGAACACTTCGACACCGATCCTGGAGACTGGCAGTTCAGTGATCCGTCCATATACGTAGACAGTGACTCCGGTTGGCTGTATATCGACGGGGGAGGTGACGTTAGTGATAGTGCGTGGATAAACTTATCCTTCATTCTCCCGGTTACTATTGAAACAAGAATCCGACTGAGCTCAGGTGGCGGTGGATACAGACTGCCATGGGTCGGTGTGTCTTCGGACTCCGGCAGATCAGCAACCACTTACCTTCCGAATGCGGCCGCTGGCTGTGGATGGAAGTTCATGGAAGCCGGATGGACGCTCATTGATACAATGGGCCCAACAGCAGTAGGTGAGTGGCGCACTCTGAAGCAAACAATCTACCCTGACAGCGGCTTGCTTTGGGTTAAGACTGACTCCGACACTTCATATACATTAGTAGTTGACGCATCGTGGAGTATGCCATTGAACTACACCGCAATTAGCTTCTCACAGCCTTGGGATGCCGAATGCCAGTTGGACTATGTGATTGTAACGAGTTTGGAGGAAGCCCCCGACTCCCTCCTCCTTCCCTCCGTCTTTGTTGCGCCGTGTGATGATGAGTGCGCGGTGCAACCGATGGAGGTGTCGCTGACCACGCCAATCGAGGGGATCAGCGGCTCAATTACATCCGACGAAGGCGTCAAGTTCTGCGGCCTCGATCGCACCGGTCTGGAGACAGAATTGTGGCAGATGTTCACGCAGCTCAGCGCCGATTCAACGATCATCTCGTTCTCGATGTACCCGGAGCAGGGGGATGACTTCCTTGCCCCCGGTACTCACACTATCGCCAACCTGCTGTTCGAGGTAGAACGACTTTGCCTCGACACGGCGTACATCCATTTCGACACCGCGCTGTCGGAGGATCTGACTTGGCACCTGATGTTTGCCGACACCCTCGGCAACAATGTTGTCCCCGGCTTCGAAGCCGAAAGTAACTCAACCGGAGTGATCGGATACATTCCCGGCGACATCAACGGCGATGGTGTCGGTCCGGATATCTCCGACCTGGTCTGCCTGGTCTCATACATGTTCCAGGGAGATATGCCACCCTGTGTGATGGCCGCCGCCGACTGTAACGGCAACGGTTCCGGCCCTGATATCGCCGACCTGGTATATCTCGTGAATTATATGTTCCAGGGTGGCCCGGCGCCGCGCTGCAGCGGGTCAATATCAACGGCCAAGTTGGTACAACGGGACGACATCATAATATCCGCGAACATTGAGGGCGGTCAAACGGTGATTAACCTCAAGAGCGATGTTGACCTGCGAGGGCTCCAGTTGGAGTTGGTTGGAATCGGTTCTAATACCCCAACTAGTCTGGTCGACGGCGACCTCGATCTGGTCTATGGTACTGTCGAAGGCGAACTGCGCGTTGGCCTTCTGGATATGGAAGGGGCGGCTCTGATCAAGTCTGGCGATGGCTCAATTATCACCATCGACGGCGAGTACGAGATTGTCTCGGCGATGGTCGCTGATCTGGCTTTCAACGCTATCCAACCGAGCATAGGTAGCGTAGCCGGGACAGTTGTTCCGGAAGTCTACAGTCTCAATCAGAACTACCCCAACCCGTTTAACCCGGTGACGACGATCAGCTTCAGTCTGGCCGAGGGGGGACAGGCTAAGCTGGAGTTGTTCAACGTGATGGGCCAGCGGGTGGCGACCCTGGTTGACGGCATGCTGGATGCCGGCCCGCACGAGTTTGAATGGGATGGTTCAGCGGTGTCGAGTGGTGTGTACTTCTACCGCCTGACGACGGAGACGTTTATCGACACGAAGAAGATGTTGCTCTTGAAATAACAATGAGGGGAACATAAGATGGGCCGGTGGCAATTGACCGGCCATATCAGCCCGGTGGCGTAATGCTCGCGCCACCGGGTTCTGTATTGTGTTGTTGGTAGCTGTTCAGAGCGACAAGATTTAGAATACCGATCAAGCGGAATCACGGCAGACTATCCTCCACAGCGGAGACAAGCCCTGCCACTACTCATTCAGGTACGTCAGATGAGATAACCGGCGGCCCGGTAAAATGTCCGCCTCACTGGTCGGTCGACAGTTTGTTCGTAATAATCTGCTCAACCACAGAAAAAGCCGAAGCCCCCGATCCCGAAAACATCACCGAACCGTCGCGATCAAAAACATAGTAAACCGGGGTAGTTCCGCGAGCGTTGAACGTCTTCCATAGTGGAACACTGTAGGGAACAACAATGCCCGCATAAGGCCGTTCTTGAACGAACTCCGCGATTGCCGTTCTGCTCGTATCGGTAGAAGCGCTTACTGCCTGGAACTGCGTGGTGTCACAGCGCGAGACAAGTGTATCCAGTCGCAGTCTGATTTTCTCACAGTAGGGGCATCTGCCGGACCAGAAGGTCAACAGTACGATCCGACCTTTCATGTCGCCGAGAGTGTGGGTAACTCCGGTCAGATCCGTGACAGAGAAGTCAGGAGCAAAAAAACCGACAACGGTCGCCGTATCTCCGGGATAATCAGAACAGGTTAATAGCGTGCCGACCGGATCTACCGCCTTAGCCTTGAACGTTTGTCCGTCGACCTTAAACGGCCCGGTCAGCTTGACTTGCTCGGAAGGAATGACTGTTCGATCGGAATCATCGACACGCCATTTCCATGAATAACGACCATCCCGGTTCATGTCAATCACACAGGCAGCATCCGTCGATAAATCAAAGAACGGATTGTTTATCGAGGGCGCATAGAGACGAATACCGTAATCTCGGTCATTGACCCGGAGGGTGCCTTCGCGACATTCCGCAAGACGAGCAATGACACGGTCTTTGGACAGGACGATCTGGTAGGAGATTTGTCGCTCCGCGTCGGCGGCATCCCTGTCGGATCGAACGGCAATTGAAAAATCGGCAATCATCCGATTGCCGCCGCGATGAAAGCTCAGCACCGACGTTGAGTCAACAGCCGTTTTCCCGTCGTTGGCTATGGCGTATCCGACTTCACCTCGTTCGTCCTTGAATCGCACGACAATCGCCGCTATCAGACGGGGATTGTCACCAACCACCGCTGTTTCCACGTCCGTCCAATTCGGTGGAACCGAAATGGTCCCTTCGGCCGGTTTAGCAAACTGAAGTACTTTCGAGCCGTGGTACTGATCAGTATCCGGCAAGATCGTCGTTGACAACTGAATATCGTTGGTTGTCTGTGCGGCTGGCTCGTCCGCCATTACAAACGCCAGACAAACCATCAGAATAATATAGCGCATATAACTTTTACTCCCGTCGGTATCCGCAGGACATCGTCGTTAGGCGGATTCACATTGGTCTTTATCCTAAGAACAGGCCGGCTTGGAAAATAGTCAAGGATAGAGAGTAAGTGTTTTCATCGGCGGAACAAGCAGATGACACACTGTCTGGAGCGAGGCGTCGAATGAAGATGCCATCCTTTGCGGGCAGCGGCAGCCGAGCTAACGAGCGGTACAAACTGGGGACATAGGTAACGGTCTCAACTGGAAATCCGAGGTCAGAGGATTGTTAAAAAAGTCTTACGCGCAGATATTCAGCAAAACACAACAGTAATGCGGGCGACACAAGGTTGCCCGCTACGCGAGGTTGTGGCTCTCAAACGCGTAGCGGCGGGGCTTGTCTACGCCGCAGAAGAGGTTTTTCAACAGCCCCCAAGCCTCGGGCCACCCGTCCGCTTCCGGGCTACGACGGCGATTCGATAACAGTTCCTGGTCGGTTTGCGGAAGGTTCCGCAGTTGTACAGCCCCCGGACCTCGAATCCGGTCGCTTTCAGCAGCTTCACGATCGTCTCGTTGGGATAAGCCCGCTCGGTATGCAGTTCGTCGAACCGCGCCCAATGCGTCCCCTCCCGGTAGAAACAGGTGGTTTGACAGGTAGCGCGATGTCGCCGCGCATCGTAGTCGTTTTTCCAGACCCAGGCGATATCCTCATGTGCGTCGGCATACACCTGCCCGCCCCAGATCTGGGTCAACGCCGCCTCGGTGTTCATATCGAAGATAAACCAGCCGCCCGGTTCGAGGTGCTCAGCTACGGAGCGGAAGGTCGCCCGAAGATCCTTTTGTGTCTGTATGTAGTTGAGCGAGTCGTAGAACGAGGTGACCAGGTCGAACGTGACCGGGACCGGACGATCGCGATCCAGCAATCGGAATTTCGGGAGACGTTTGTGGTAGAGCTTCACACCCCGGCCCTTGAGTTTGCGCGCCGCTACGGCCAGCATCGAAGAGCTGCCGTCGAGACCGGACATCGTAATGCCCCAATCAGTGAAAATCTCGATCGCGGTGCCGGTGCCGCAGCACAGATCGAGCCCACGTTGCGGCTGGATTTTGAGGCGGTTGAAAATGCTCCGGCAATATTCGGTCATCTGCTCTGAATGCCGGTCGGCGCTCATCAGGTCGTAGACAATAGCGAGTTTTTGATAGGGGTCGGCGTATTTCATAGTCGCTTCCGGTTATGTGAATGCGGGAAGATACGCCGCTGTGATCAGAAATGCCAGGTTAATTGGATACCTGCCCGATTTGGCACAGCCGCCGACTGAGGTGTGGTCCGACTCGGCCCCAACTCCACTCGCTCCCAGGTTTCGCGAGTTACGGCCGATCCGATTATGCCTCCTACTACCGCTCCCACACCGGTGGCCAGCACCGACCAGAAACCGGAGCCGGTCTCGCGTCCCTCGTTAGAAGGGTCAACCTCGTGTCCGATCTTGTACGCCGCAAAGCCTCCCAAACCTCCCAGGACCACGCCTGCGATAGCGTATCGTCGCGGCTTGTCGTAGCGATACATTGATTTGATCGAAGCTTGTGGGACTACCTCAACGGCTCCCGCCGCTTGCTCGGGCTTGAGAGCCAGCGAATCACGGCTGATCCAAAGCAGCCGTCCGGTTTGCTCGAAGACGGCGTCAGGAATCGCGATGGATGCAGCGTCATCGGTCTTCTCTGCCGCGACAGTGCGGATCAGCTTGATCCGCTCGCCGGTTTCCACCTCGTAAAGCCGTTTCGCTCCAACCGAGGGAGCCAAAGCGATCAGGAACGTTACCGCCGTCAAAACGCTAACCATGTAGAAAGAACGTCGCATTGTCAGCATCCCTTTCGCGGCCTTGTGCCTAGAACTTGAATCCCAATCTCAACCCAATCGTCGTAGAGCCGTTGTCCTGCAGGCCCTGCGTCGGAAGGTCTCTGATTTGGACTTCCTGCCATTTGTCCGAGCGTGTCAGTGAACCTACGATGGCGCCGGTGAAGGCGCCTATAGCAGCGCCTTTCACGAAGCACTTGTTACGGTCGGCATTGCCTTCCCACATATCGCTGTCAAAAAGGGCTACTAGTAAAGAGAGAATACCCAGGCCCACCACCACCCCGATAATAGTCCCGGCCAGCGTATGTCGGTGCGAGCTGACCGAACGATCGAGCCTGATCACCTCCGACAGGGACAAATAACGGGGCGAACCGGCGATGCTGCCCTCGGCAAACGCCAGGGTGTCGTTTCTCGCCCAGAGGAACCAGGCCGGTCGAGACAGGATCGTGTCCTTCTGCAGCGCCTCCATGAACGGACGCGAGCGGCTCATGGTGGTATCGTAGGTCACTCGCACGCGCTCCCCGGCTCCTACCTGCGACAGATCGGTAGCGCAAGCATCGACGCTCAAGAAAGAAACCAGGACTATCAAACCAAGTCCAACGAGTCTGAGTTTTTGTCTGTTCAAGGTATTATCCCTCCACATCGGGAAAATCCGCTCTGTGTTATCGCCTGCAATATAGGATGAATCTCTCGATGCGAAAGTGTATATATATAGCGGCAGACATCCCCGATCTGTTCCTGCAGCAAGCCCGCTCAGAAGAACGTCGCACCTGCGAAAGGGAGTGTTGAAAAACATCTTCTGCGGCGGAGACAAGCCCCGCCGCTACGCGTTAAAGAGCCCTAACCTCGCGTAGCGGGTGGCTTTGTGTCGCCCGCATTACAGTTGTGGTTTGTCGAATATACGAGCGTATAGCTTTTTCAACACTCCCGAAAGCAGGCGCCTATCTTTTTTCGGTCAGGTGTTTTTTACCTTTTACATAGAAGGTTATCGAAATTTCGCTTCGCGAATCCCACCCGAGGGGTGGGGCACCGATGGGTACAAACCGGGTAGTCTTCGTAGGTCGTGACCCTCGTGGTCCCGACGCCCCCACTGGTCGGTTCATCGGCCGGGCATCCCCCTCGACCGCACCGCGAGAACGCAATCTCCCCCCGCTGCTTTAAGTTGACACCGCCCGGGAACTTGCCCTTCGTTAATCCATACCCGGTGAGCGTTTTCGGTTAAAAATCGAAGGAATCACCTGAATAAACCGGACGTTGGCCGGTATTGACCTTTGATCTCAGTAATCTTGAAAGGACTGACTATGTCAACAATCTTCTGGATATGGGCGGCAGCCGTGGTGGTGTTCCTCGTACTTGAGATTCTTACACCCACCCTGGTGTTTGCCTGCATTGCCGCCGGAGCGCTCGTAGCCGGGATATTCAGCTATTTCGCTCCCGAAGAATATTATTGGCAGGTAGGGATATTCATCACGGCTTCAGCGATTCTTCTGCCGATGACTCGCACCCTGGCCAAAAAGATAACCCGGGAATCGCCGCAAAAGTCCAACATCGACGCCCTGATCGGCAAGGTCGCCCTGGTGACCAAGGCGATCGATCCGGACCTTGGCGGACAGGTAAAAGTCGAGGGAGAAGTCTGGATTGCGGTAGCCGATGAGGCCATTGCGGAGGGTGAAAAAGTAACGGTCGGTAGCGTGACCGGCACCAAGCTGCACGTTACCCGAAAGATATAGCGAAAGGAATTATCCATGAACGGTGTGGCGCTGTTTCTGATTATCGCCGCCGGAGCCATCTTTATCGTGGTCGGCATGTCGATTCGTATTGTTCGGCCGTTCGAGCGCGGACTGGTCGAGCGACTCGGCAAATTCCAACGAATTCTCGAACCCGGCATGAATATGATCGTGCCCTTTTTCGACACGGTCCAGAAAGTCGATATGCGCGAGGTGGTACTCGATGTACCGCCGCAGCTCGTGATTACGGCGGACAATGTCGGCGTCGAAGTGGACGCGGTTATTTATGCCCAGGTCACCGACCCGGTGCGCTCGCGCTACGAAATCGCCAACTACATTATGGCCTCGACCAAGCTGGCTCAGACCAACCTGCGTAACGTCATCGGCGAAATGGACCTCGACTCCTGTCTTTCCTCGCGCGATTCGGTCAACGCCCAACTGCGCGATGTCCTCGATGAGGCCACCGACAAATGGGGCGTGCGCGTCAATCGTGTCGAGATGCAGCGGATCGACCCGCCGCGCGATATCACCGAGGCAATGAGCCGCCAGATGAAGGCCGAGCGCGACAAGCGGGCCAGGATTCTCGAGGCCGAGGCGGTGCGGCAGTCGGAGATCACCCAAGCTGAGGGCTATCGCCAGTCGAAGATTCTCCAGGCTGAAGGTGAAGCCCAGGCGGTCAAAACTCGCGCCGACGCTGAGAAATATCGCCAGATCGCGGTAGCCGAGGGTGAATCGCAAGCCATCAACAACGTCTTTGCGGCCATCCATGCCGGTCAACCGGACGAGAAACTGATAACGCTCAAGTATCTCGAAATGCTGCCCAAGCTGGCTGAAGGTTCCGCCAACAAGTTGTTCCTGCCTTATGAGGCTTCGGGGATTATATCCTCGCTGTCGGCAATGGTCGAAGGGATCAAAGCACAGGGACCGGGGAATAAGACCGAGCCGACCGCTCCGCCGAAGGGCTAAAGGTCGATTAAGAAAAGCCTCTCTTTGCGCACCGAACCGGTGTGTTTTGAATCAACCGGGGTTGTCCGAGCCCCGGTTGTTTTTTTGGAGTCTCCCCTCTCTGCAACTCTTTGCCGTATGTCTGAAAACCGGATATAACTATCAGGCAAATGAAGTATCAAAATTGTTCAAGATTTGAACAGCCGCCGCACCAAACTACTAACCAGATGCACTACAACCGCTTGCGTTTGCAGGAGAAGTCCGCTAATGATCCCGAGCAATACCTGATCGAGGCACAGGCTTTGCTTATGAAGATAATTACATAAAACAATGCTGTTACCAGACCAGCAATGTTAGACCAGACCCCTGCCTGACCAGCAGGGGTTTTTTGTGTTCGGGACGCCGGTAAAATCAAACAAGCCCTGGCCACCTATATTAATGAGGATTTTGACGCATTTCCGGCCCACATTAAATAGGTTGACGTGCTCTTTGGGCAGGCGTAGATTTTCGGCGTCATGAAATCGATTACTACCTTTATCAAGGTCGTGGTGATAGTCGGTATCCTTGGGGTGATCGGCTATTGGCTCTACGACAAACTCCGTGAGCACCCGGTGACCGAACGGATCGCCGAGGTTATTCACGATGAAGACACCCGGGTGTTAACCGCCCGCATCAAGGAAGCACTGGCCGATCCGGCAGCCGAGGTTCGCGAGCGAGCCGCTCTGGCGGTCGGTCGAATCGGTGGTGACGGCGCCGCCGAACGTTTAATCCCGCTGCTCAAGGACAGCTCAATCGATGTTTGCGCCGCAGCGGCTTTTGCTCTGGGACTGACCGGCGACGACAAAGCCGCCCAGGCGCTTCTGGATATTGCCTTTGACCTGCCCGGTAAAGCGGGAGAGCAAGCGGTGTTGTCGATTGGAAGACTCAGCGACAGCACCCGGACCGGCTGGATCGACAAACTTCTGACATACCTGAACCATCCCGCTCCGGCCGTACGACGAGCCGCCTATCAGGCGCTGTTTTATGCCAACGCCAAAAACCGCTCCGAAACAATCGAAACCGCTCTGGCCAAAGAAAGCGATCCGAGCGCAATCGCCATGGGTATCTACGCCCTTGCGCGGATGAAGGTCAGCGACAGTAAAGCCGATGATCTCTACCGTAAAAATCTCAGTAACCCGGATTCCTGGGTGCGCTCCTGGAGCCTTATCGGTATCAGTCGCAGCAAATCACACGAGGCCGATCAATATGCGGCCATCGCCCTGAACGACCGCAACTCCAACGTGGTGGCGCAGGCAATCTCTCTGCTTGGCAACAAGAAAACTGCCGAAGCCCGCAACCGGCTTCTTTCACATCTCCAGGAAGAACGAGACCAACGTCTCGTGGCAATGATTTTCGAGGCGTTCACCGATGATAAGACTTCGGTCGCAACCGGAGCCGCTCGCCGCTGGTTGGGGAATAACGCCGCGCCGTTCTTGAAAGCGGCCATTTTGAAATACCTGGCAACGATTGAGGGCGACAAAATGGTGTCAATGCTCGATTCGCTGGCGAACGAGGATTCCTGGCTCGTAGCCCAGGCCTGTGCCGAGGCGTTCACCGCGATCGGTGACGAGAAAGTTGTCCCGCGTCTGGCTCTGTTGTTCAAGGATGACCGTCCCCAGGTACGTGCCGCTGCGTTCGAGGGATTGATGCAGCTCGACAGCACCAACGCTCGGCTCTACATAGATAAGGCGCTCGCCGACACCGATATCATGTTGCAAATATACGCCATCGACCGTATCTCGAACGACACATTAGTTTCTTACGGACCGCACCTTTCCAAAATGATGGCCGCCGGATATACGACCGATATCGATGTGCGTCGCTCCTTAGTAACCGCGGCGGAGGCTCTGTTAAACAAGAACAAATCCGACACCTCGGCCAGGTCGATCTTGAAATACGGCCTCACCGACACGGAGTATGCCATCAGGCGCGATGCCGCCCGAATTTCCGATGAAATACTCGACACTCACGAACAGGATAAACTCGGCCCGGCCCCCACACGTTTCTCGGTCGGTCAGATCGAGCGCCGATTCAAGATGGCTCAGCCTAATCCCACCGCCGTCGTGACGACGGATCGCGGTTCTTTCGAAATAAAACTCGAGTTCGATATCGCCCCCCTGACCGTTCTGAATTTCATTGATCTGGCCGAAAACGAATTCTACGACGGGCTGGAGTTTCATCGCATTATCCCGAATTTCGTGGTTCAGGGCGGTTGTCCGCGCGGTGACGGCTGGGGCGGACCGGCCTGG
Organism: Candidatus Zixiibacteriota bacterium; assembly: GCA_035380245.1. NCBI lineage: Bacteria > Pseudomonadati > Candidatus Zixiibacteriota > Candidatus Zixiibacteriota bacterium. The sequence goes on from DAOSXA010000001.1 coordinate 864,527, forward strand.
ATGATCCGTAACGAGGACTCCCCCACTCCTTATCGCCGCGGCACGGTCGGTATGGCCACTTCCGGTCCCGACACCGGCGGTTCGCAATGGTTCGTGACGCTCTCGCCGCAACCGCATCTTGAAGCTCATTACACGGTTTTCGGACAAGTGATTTCCGGCATGGACGTGGTGGAAAAACTCCTGCCCGGGGATCAGATCGTTACCGTCAAGATCAAGGAAGGCTGATATGCATCGAGCGTTTATTCGGCTCGTGAGCTTCTCGGCTTTGTTGTTCTGTTTTGGAACCGTGACGGCACGTGACAACGATGTTGACAAACCCGCCCTGATCGAGCGGATCCTCGACACCGACCGCCGGCAGGCAGAGCAAATCCATGATGTGTCTTTCGATGCCGAATATATCGAGGGTGAACGCAACGACGACGGCGTATTCGAAGAGAAGGCTCGGTTCGTCAAGAAAGTGATGTTGCTCTATACCGACGACACGGTATACTTCCGCGAAGATTATCTCGAGTATTGGAAGGAAGGCTCCAGGCAAAGCGAAGAGGACCTTCGTAAAGAAGCGGCCGACCGCTACGACCGAAAGCAAAGGCGCAAGGGACGAGATCTTTCCTGGCCGATCATGAGTCCGTTTTACACGGAGAATCAAGAGCGGTACGAAATCGAATATGTGGGTATGGCCGACGGCCTGGTCGAAGAGAGGACCTGTTATCAATTTCGAGTCAGAGCGCGTGAAGAAAGCGACGAACTGATCAACGGCGATTACTATTTCGAAGTGGCGTCGTTTCATCTCGTGCGAGTCGACTTCTCTCCGGCCAGACTGGTCAAAAAAACGATGTTCAAGCTCAAGGAGTTGAACATGTCGATACGCTATCGGCCCGTCACCGAAGGTTTCTGGCTGCCGTACCGAACCGATATCTCCGGCAAAGGTAAAGCGGCGTTTTTCTTCGGCGTGTCGTTCGCCGGAACCGAGTATTATCGCAATCCACGAATCAACACCGGCCTGTCGCCGGACATGTTTGAGGTGGCCCATGATTAACGAAATCGGATTAAAAACCAAAGTTGTCAAAATCAATATCCCCGCCGACGCCAATGCGATCTTCGGCATGTCGCATTTTATCAAAACGGTCGAGGACCTTTACGAGACCTTGATCCAGGCGGCGCCGGGTATGAAGTTCGGGATCGCTTTCTGCGAGGCCTCGCAGAAACGGCTTATCCGAATCGACGGCAACGATGAAGCACTGATCGAAATGGCCGCCAAGGCGGCGTTCGATGTCGGCTGCGGACATACTTTCTTCATCTACATGCGCGAGGGATTCCCGATCAATGTCCTCAACCAGGTTAAGATGGTCCCCGAGGTCTGCCGAATTTTTTGCGCCACCGCCAATCCACTCGAGGTGTTGGTGGCCGAGACGCAGTTGGGACGCGGTGTCATTGGTGTTATCGACGGCGAAACGCCGACGGGCATCGAGGGAGACGAAGACATAGAGGAACGGCGCAAGTTCCTGCGCATGATCGGATATAAACGCTAGCTATGAAAATTCGCAGCACAGCGGGGAGAACGACTATCGCCGCGGTGTTGCTGGTTTGCCTTACCCTGGCGGGAATAAGTCTGGCGGCCCGTAACTACGGCGATGTCGACCATGTACACGTTGACGAGATAGTCGACGGCGATACCTTCAAGGTAACCGTACCCGACTGGCCCTCGATCATCGGCGACAGCATCAAAGTTCGAGTAGCCGGTATCAACTGCGCCGAATTACGCGCCAAACTCCCCGACTCCCTCCATTTGGCCCAACAAGCGACCGAGTTCACCCGCTCGTTTCTGGGTCAGGCACATGAGGTCTCTCTTCGTAACATTGGCCGGGGCGGCTTTTTCAGAATCATTGCCGACGTTTACGTCGACGGCGTCAACCTGGGGGATACGCTTGTCCACGTCGGTCTGGCGTCGCGCGATCCAGAGCACTCCGAGACGGCCGGGAAAGATTTCGTTTATGCCAGCCGTACCGGCGCGGCTTATCATCGCAAGGACTGCCCGTATCTTCGGAAAAGTACCGTCATCATGACGCTGACCCGTGAGGATGTGGCCGACATGGGTTATGTCCCCTGCTCGCACTGCAAACCGTAGCGATTGCCTGCTATCGTTTATCAGTCAATCGCGTCCGAGATATTGACGCACGAACGAGTCGGGTGTATTACGAAGAATCCAACCGCATTAGTGAGCAACAGACGTCTTGTGTGCCCCATCCCTAACTGCAGGTTCGAGGACGGAGCAGCGCGACGGGGATACCCGCCAGTGGAACGTGGGTGCGTTGTGCGGTCGGGTGTCCCTACCCGACCGCCGCTGCGCACGCCGCACGACTGGTAGCCCACCGTCAGGTGGATCCCTGCCATGCGTACTTGGTTTTCATCAAGGCATGATGAACTGATGCACAATCAAATATAGAGCTGCCCCGCCCACGATCAGAGCGGTTGAAGTCACATGGAGTCTAATACCCTGAGTTGTAAGAACATCTGTCGCCCGCCAAGGTGTGAACCAGAAGCGCACATCGTACCAATGGATCGAACGACCCAACTCCGTGCGGTACCTTCGGGCCGTGATGCGGAGAACAAGTCCCGTTAATAGAGATATTAGCCCGACGATTAACAGTGTGATTGCCATGGTCCCTCCTAATTCTTGGATTAGTCAAAAAACCAGTTATATATCTCCGTTAGGAAGCATATTCCCAAAGTGAAAGCGCAAGCGTCGCATACCGGATTTAGATCGGCTCCAAATGGACACTTAAGCATGACGCAGTCGGCAGCGACAACGCAGATCTCGGACACTTCCAAAGAAATCGGGCCTCCTACTGTGCCGTCCGCATTCCTCCAAACCAGTTCGTCGCATATCTCTTTCTGTGAGAGAAGATCGGTAGCCAGCCGACCGTCAACGTTACCGTGAAGGCTGTTGTCCGTCTCATAGTACGCAAAGAAATCCTCAATGACTGCCGCGATAGCTTGATCAGCTTGCGTCAACTTCGATATCAGAGAATCTACGTTCTCCCCGGCCGCCAACATGTCCTCTTCCAGAGATATCACATGGTCCACATCAGTCGATTGAAATTCAAAGGTACGAGTGTCCCCGTTAAGAGTGTAGGTTTCGGAGTATCCCTCTTCCACCAGTTGTCGTTGGATGACCATCCGGTCGGACGGGGATTCCTCAACGAAGGTGAAATCACCGTCCCGCTCGACATCAAAGGTAAGTTCGTACGTCCATAGCGCAGCCCCTGAGGCGTCACGCAATTGCAAGCCCAGTCCGTAATCGGTGGGCGAGGGTGACAGACCACTAATAAGAAGCGACCTCTCCACGGGAGAGAGACTGTCATAGCTTACTAGTAGCTCGAATTCTACTATGGAGTTAATCGAATCAGGCGTTACCGTCTTTATCCAAGCAGTGGCGCTTGTCAGGGCCAACGCAGGTAAAGTAGTACCCGTCTTGTCGCCGGACTTGACAACGTCGTCATCCAAAACTAGGGGATTGGATCGTTCATCTGTCGTGTTTGAACAACCAACCATGAGTACCCCTATAACGGTCATGAAGAGAACAACCAAGGTCGTTCCTACAGATTCCCTCTTAAATATAGTATACTCGTTCTCATCGGTTTCCATCAAGTCAAAAGTCATATTGATCGGTCTGTGTTTACGCTGACTCCTTTCCTATTCCTCGGACTGCCGCGTGGGATGCCGTCTTGTTGCAGGGTTGGGAGGAAAAGACGACATCCCGACGCAGCTACCCGACACGCGCTCACGTAATCGTCTCCTGCCGGGCGGGGGAGCAAAGAACGGTTGCGACCGGACCACCCCGCCACGGCAGGCCTTGCACATCACCCTTCCGATCGGATCAGGCGTTGGGAACAGTCAACGAAACGAGGTAATACAACTTCCGTGCCGAAGCTGCATTGCATGCCGTGCGAACATCGCATGCGAATGAAGGTCAACAAGATAAAGGTGTGATGCGATGATTAGCCGAGGATTGGACGACCATCTTAATCCGCTGAATCAGGGCCGATTTGCGAATTTGGCCGGATATACTTCGAATTCTGGTGTTTTGATTACGAATTTCGGCCTTTGGGCTTCGAATTCGGGGGTTTTACCTACGAATTTCGAGGGTTTCGTTGCGAATGGGGGTATTGAGTGGGGCGTCTTCTCTATATTGTCGGTCCAAACGTATCTCAAGTGGGGGGGCGTAAGCTAGGGCCGTTTTCGAACCCGGCCGCCATACACTCAAATCATTGCTTCCCACGCAGGTTCGAGGACGAATCGGCGCGACGGGGTAGATGTATTGCGAATAATCCAACCGCGTAAGTGGGCGGCAGACGTCTCGTCTGCCCCTGCAGCAGCCATACCGGGCCGAAAGCTCGCAGGTGTGTTGTCAAAACTTCGCTTTGCGAATCCCACCCGAGGGGTGGGGCACTGTTACCTATGTCCGGATTGTACAGTTCGCGCAGATAGGTTTCAACAACAGACGAAGTCGTCAGGCAGCGACCTGACAAACAACGGACCTACGGAGATTGGACGCTACGACCCGCTTTTTGGCAAATCTTCCGATGCGTAATTGGAAATCACGGAATCAATCTGCTCTGTCATAATGCGACAGGCAGCCGTGTCTTTTACCGGTGGCCAAATGTGTTCGATATCGCCAGTTGGGCTAACGATCAATTTCATCGGCATGGATCCTTTCGGAAGACCAGGATCAAGTACATATTCTTCACTACCCGGCATCACCAGCACCGGAGCCGAGACCGAATCCAAACCGGATGTGATGACCAAATCGGCCGAATCGGTTCGGCTGGTCGCCATGACAAACCCCCAACCTGCTTCCTGCGACCGCCGCTGCCAGTCCTTCCAATAAGGCGTTTCCACGAGCGTAATCCGACAGACGCTTCGATCCACTATTACCATGAACGTCATTGGCCCGGCAAACTCCTCCGGTTGCTGCCGAACTAACTCTTTCACTGCCTCGGACAGGTTGGAGTCACTCAGACGGTAAATCTCACGATGCTGCCAGACACAACCGCAGATCAGACCCAGGAGAATGATCAGACAGAAAGCGATTGGCAGAATACCACCGATCAGCCTCGCAAAATCGCTCAGGGTTTTATCCTGGCAATGTTCAATCGGTAACCCCATCTTCCCTCCTCGTCATACTGTGTATTTACGAACACAGCGCGGCCATCGCGATGGCTCCCGGCTAGTTGCCAATCAGCATCCACATCAATCTTGACCGGTCGGCGCTCCGAGTCCCAGACCAGGGTTCCGTACCTGGGGATATCATTCCCGCTGCTATCCGGATTTTGGACATAATACTGCATGATCATGTAGCCGGGTGCCACATAATTAAAGGTGGCGGTCGGCGTCCAACTGCTGAACCACAGGTCCCGCACCGGACAGGATCCTATAGAAGACAAAGGGGGAGCGGGGAGAATATAGTCGGGGGCTTCAATGTGAACGCTGTCCACGAGCTTGCCTTCGTGATCGGCAATGAGAATGAAGTCGTATCCGTTGATTGACACCCAGAAGCTGTTGTCTCGCGGGCAGATTGCAGCGCGGCATTCGGGATTGTGAAGACCCGTCGAATCCAGGTACCGCTGAAAGGACGGCGTTAGGGGAAACATGCGTCGGTACGACTTTCGATCGCCCAGTTTTTCGGCAAAAACCATCATGTCCTGTCCGGGACCATAGATACCGGCCAATAGATAATCGTCCTGAAAGATAACTTCATTCAGGTAGTCTTTGTGGGATTGTCCTTGCCAAAGCCGGGCATCGCCCGGATTAGTTTTATCAAGAGAGATTGTTGTCAGGCAACCGCAGTGACGGTCAAACACCAGAAGCTCTCTGGAATCCGGTAGTAGTTTGGTGCTCATCGGCAGAAAGAGATACTCGAAACGCTTCTTTCCATCGCAATCCGCCCACCAATCATTCGAAGGTGGTCGGCAGCCAATGACCTTGATCCACGGTTGACTCTTATCGTACTGCACCCACACACCGGTTCCAGATCCCAACCTGCTGCTGGCAACGCAAACAACAACGGTATCCCCGCCTTCCAGAAGTACGCTTGCCATACCTGTTGGCGGGCCAGTTGTGTCCAGCGGTAAATACACAGTCCGAATTGTCTCCAGCGACTCAGCCGAGACGTGCGGTGTCACAACAATTAAGAAGACCACAATACCCGTGTAAAGCAACACTTGGGCGAGCACCTTGACGACGGTACGCGTACCCGTTTCGAAGTGATTCATCTTGATGCCCAACATATCTCTCCCACAATACAATCATTTCCAGGAGGGACGCACTTACAGAGCGTCTCAATCCCAACCCTATAACACTCCCAATGGCCATAACGATCTTCTCGGCAACCGGTTCCTGATAGTGCCACGAACACCGCTGAAACCAGCAGCGAAGCCATTACAATTGTTGTTACCAACATACTTCTCATAATCTTCATTCTCCATAAAAAAGTTTTTCCTGTAATTTCTCCTCCGATCGGATCAGGCGTTGGGAACAGTCAACGAAACGAGGTAATACAACTTCCGTGCCGAAGCTGCATTGCATGCCGTGCGAACATCGCATGCGAATGAAGGTCAACAAGATAAAGGTGTGATGCGATGATTAGCCGAGGATTGGACGACCATCTTAATCCGCTGAATCAGGGCGATTTGCGAATTTGGCCGGATATGCTTCGAATTCTGGTGTTTTGATTACGAATTTCGGTCTTTAGGGTTCGAATTCCGCCGGTTTGCCTTCGAAATTCGACGTTTTCGTTGCGAATCGGGGTATTGAGTGGGGCGTCTTTTCTATCTCGGCAGTCCAAACGTATCTCAAGTGGGGGGCGCAGACCGGGTCAGTTTTTGAACCCGGCCAATGAACACCCAATGCCTTGTTTCCACGCAGGTTCGAGGACGGACCGGCGCGACGGGGTAGATGTATTGCGAATAATCCAACCGCGAGAGTATTCAGCTCGGTATATGGTCAAAGCCACACCGGGTAAATATCCTGAAAAATACCGTGGTGGCGGACAATAAATACTAAATTCGACCGGTCAGGCGTTTCAGATGCTCTCGTGCTTGATCCAACTCCGCCGTGCCGGGATCAGCCTGATCCCAAAGCCGCACGAATTCCTCGAATGATGCTATCGCCTGTTCATCTTTTCCGATTTGTTCAAAAGCCAGCCCGAGATACAGATAAGCTTTCACATCCGGAATGCAGAACAACGCCCGCCATGCTTCGAGGGACTCATGTCCGAGTGACAACTCCTCTATAGCCCGATCATATTGACCGGAACCGTAAAGCGCCATGGCCAATAAATAACGGGGATAATAAGCATCGTTCAAGGTCGTTGATTCGAGCGAGGCGCTTAAATCATCGACAGCTCCCGCGGAATCACCACGTATGAGCATGAGGCCACCGCGAGCCAGATAATAGGGTTCCGGTGATTGCTCGGTTTCGGTTAAGCGGATGCGAAACGATTCGAGTGAATCCTGTGCGCGGGCAATCTCTCCGGCTCGTGCCAGTCCGATGATATACAGTGCGCGATATGGATCGGTACCTTGAGTCGGGCGACGATCTTGCACCGTGAAACAGGAATCGAACTGCATGGCCGCCGAATCATTACGATTCTTCTCCAGGTAGATCATCCCTTTTTCCAGATGTTTGAGCAGCCGGTTCCAGCCGGAGGTCCGTTCGAGGCGATCCGCTGCCAGACCGTCGTCGAGAACCGCCTGCGCTTTTGCAAACTGACCCTGATAAAGCGGTGCAAGGGCAAGGTATAATTTACCAACCGAACGATGATAAGCATTGCGGGCTGTAGCCGCGGTGCGATAGCAGTCCTCGGCTTTGTCATATTCACCCTTGAACAGATACAGCGGCGCCAGTTTATAACGGGCCGCATGGAATTCGGGATATTTCTCCAGAGCCGTTTCATACGAAGCAATGGCGCTGTCCGGCTTTTTTTGCATCCGCAAAATGTCGCCGCGGCTGTCATACGGATTCGGTTCGTCGGGAGCGATCGTAAGATAGCGATCGAGCATAGCCAGTGCTTCTTCTTCATGTCCGAGGTACTGGTGCAGATACGCCTCGGAATTGAGTGCCTCGGTGTAGTAGGGGTCTATAGCGAGAACATGGTCGAAACTCTGTAACGCTTCGGCAAACTGCCTGCGCACCATCTGGAACGTACCTAACGTTGCCCAGGCTTCTTTGTCCTGCGGATACAATCCGGTTAACTGCCGAAGTACGGCGACGGCAGCGCTATCGTCACCGCTACGGCGATCCACCCAGTGCCGAATAACGAGCTGGTCATGGTTACTGGCCTTATCGAGATACTTCAGGGCCGTGTCGAGATAAACGGCACTATAGGTGCGAGCCAGCCAGAAATAGGCCATGGCGAACGAGGTATCGAATCGCACCGCCTGGAGAAAACGATCAGCCGCTTCATCGTCAATATACTGCCGGTGTAAATCGAGACCGTCGAGATAATAACGATAGGCTCGCGACGAATGAGTGGTAACGTCAGCCACCGGCCGATCCGTTTCTATCAGCGCTCCTTGGGGCAGCGGCAGGTCGGCTTTGATTTTGGCGCTGAGACTGTCAACAGCGTTGAAAATATCTTCTCCGATAATTCCGTCTACCCGTTGGGTCGAAAGATTGACGCCTGTGCCCAGATCGACCAACTCCGAAACAAGCACCAGATTGGGCTTAACCTGGAGTATACGACCGGTAAGTAAATAACGTGCACGCGCCCGCCGGGCGATCTCGATCGCGGCCATGCTGTCGGGTTGCTTCGACAGGTTGTAACCGAGCTGATGTTTTATTTCGAAAAGCCATTGGCTCGAGACGACATCGATATAACGCGATTCCGACAAATCGGCGATCAAAAGGTTAACGATCGTTTCACCGAGACGGGTGGAATCGGAGGGATCGGCGATATTATCGAACCGCACAACCGCCAGGCGGTTCTCGGCCGCGGTCAGGGTGTCGTCCGGTGTCACGCTGATTTGCCATGGTTTGAGAATCAGCAGCACGAGCACTGCCGCCGCGGCTATCGTCCAGCGTAACCAGTGGGGTTTGCTCTCCGGTTCGGCCGGTTTATGAGGAGCTGCCTGTTCTTTGATCTCGCTCTGAACATCGCGGTCGTGCAGGAGCAGATTGGTCGTTTCTCGAAAAGCCTGCACGCGTTTGAAACAGTATTCACACTCCATCAGGTGCAGCTCGAACTCCTGCCGTTCCTCATCGGTCAAACGACCTAACTCGTAGGCATGAATCATTTCACTGAACCGCTTGTCCCGGCATTCGCCGTTCATAGCATGCCTCCTTGTTCGAGACAACGTTCAAGCGCTGAACGCGCCCGTGAAAGAAGCGAGTAGAATGTATTCCGTGTCAGCCGCATACGTTGACATTGTTCCTCAGTCTCGTATCCCTGATACTGCAATGCCAGAGCTCGGGCATAGCGCGGATTTCCGCGACGAATCTGCCGCAGGCAGTCGAGTAGCTTCCGCTTCAAATCCGGATTGACGTCTTCGATACCGGCGCCGGGAGACCAATCCTCGTCCGGCAACGGTTGTTCGCGGTCCGCGATGGTCCTCCGCTTTTTTATCTGGGCCAGGATACGGTAGTCGAGCACCTTGTAGGCCCAGGCGGCGAAACTGGTCGTAAATTCCGTTGTCTTGTACTCCCGGGCGATGGTCAGAAGGCTCTCCTGCACAACTTCCTCACAGTCACACCCGTCCCTTAATCTCTGGTGAGCAAACAGCCGGAACCTTGCAGTCAGCGCCTCGAAAAGCTGAGTTTCCGCACCCGCGTCGCCCCGGAGGGCATTTATCAGAAGCTCGTTTATATCCATCTTGTTTACCTGGGTCCCGAAAGATAGACCGGGATCTCAATCGGCGCAACTCTCCTCTTAAGCAAAAATAACAATCGACTATAACCGCCAAAAAAACAATTCGCAAACAACCGTGCAAGAAATCACCATTTTCGTCACCTGACATCTCAGAGTGCCGATTCGTTTCGGCCAATACGACAGATACCAGGTATATAGACGCGATAAACAAAGGAGTGATGATGGGAAAATCAACTTCGACGGCAGTAATTTTGTTATTACTACTCTTGTCGGCCCTCCCGACAGCAGCCCAGGTAACCATAGCCGATCCCGAGTGCGCAGCATGGGATTCTCCGCGCGATCAATACCTGGTAACCTGTTGGTCCTCGGGTAGTATCGTATCTTTTGACACTGCCGGAAACAGCAGCTATTTCAAAACTTCTCAGGGTTATACCCTGGCTTGCACGACGCGAGATGATGTCCTTTACGTTTCACTGGGAACGAGTATCAGAGCTTATGATCTTAACACCGGCAACGTGCTATGGACTAAAACCGTTTCGGGGTCATCGCAAATGGATGGTCCCACAACCGATACTTCCGGCTACCTTTATATAGGCAATTTCAGCAATTCGGTCTCGGGGCAGGATAGAATCTACAAATTGCGTCTGTCCGATCAGACCGTTTCAATCTTTGCGAGTGACGGTCTGGCTCAACGTCCGCAGGATATCGTTTTCGACTCAGTACACAATAGATTAATCGTGGTCGGTTATACGCCTAATGCCCCGATTCAGGCGATCAGTCTCGAGGACTCCTCGATCACCGACCTCGTAACCACCCCCATGGGATATCTCGATGGCGGCGCTTTCGACCTTTGCGGTAATTTCTATATATCATGTTACGGGAACGGACGAGTTTATCGCTATGACAGCACTTTTTCCAATCCGCCGGAATTGATCCTCGACTGCCGCCCCAGTAAACCGGCCAATCTCTGTTATAACGGTCGCGATCATGTCCTGGCAATTCCATGCTACGATCCCGACACGGTGATATTTTTACCGGTGGGACAACCCAAACTCGGCGAAGTGTGCATGAGCGATGATGAATCCGGGAACGACAACGGCTCGATTGATCCCGGTGAGACTGTCCGGCTCAATGTCGCGGCGGTGAACAAGCACAGCGCCGATTATACCGATGTGTTCGCTCGTCTGACCTGCACCGACCCGGAAGTAACGATTATTACCGATTCGATCTATATCGGTACGATTCCGGTCGGCCAGACCGTTTTTTCCAGTCTCGATCAATTCGAGATCACCGTCGATGCCTCCCATAACCGCTCCATGGTTTCGTTCGGTGTCACGCTGACGGCGCACAGCGATTACGGTGTGCGTAGCGCGAGCTATTCTTTCGAGAAGCCGGTCGGTGCGCCGAAGATTATGCTGATCGACGACGATCATGGCGGTTCTACCGATCAATATGTGCGTACTTCTCTTGTGACATTGGATTCTATTTATGAAGTACACGACATTTTCCTGTGCGGCTGCCCAACGGCCGAGAAAATGCTCGAGTACAACGCCGTACTCTGGTTGACCGGAGATTATCAAACCAATGCCCTTACCGCAGAGGAGACTGCCGTACTTAAAGAGTTTCTCGATGCCGGCGGCAATTTGATGCTTTCAGGTCAGGGGCTCGCCAGTGCGCTCGATACGATTGACGCCGATTTCCTGCACAACTACCTGAAAGCGGAATTCCTGCGCACTTATCGTTACCCCTATTACATCTCGGCTGCCAATCCGCAGGTAATGGCGTCGGGTATGCAGATCAAGCTCGAAGGAACCGGCAGTGCCGCCAATCAGACTGTGCTCGATCACATTCAGGCGATCAACGGCGGTGTGGAGGAACTCATGTTTTACGATGAGACCGACTGGGGAGCGGTGTCATACGACGGTGAGTATCGTTCGGTATTTCTGAGCTTCGGCCTTGAAGCAGTGACTTCCGGAGTGAACGACTGGATGGACCGTGAGGATATGCTGGATCAGATCCTGACCTTTTTCGACTGGTTGAATCCCCATTTCTGCTGTCGGATACGCGGCGACGCCGACTACGACAATGTTGGACCGAATATCGCCGACCTCGTCATGCTGGTGACCTACATGTTTCAGTCCGGACCGGCTCCTGTATGTATGGCCGAGGTTGACATCAACGGCGACAATGTCGGGCCGGATATCTCCGATCTAGTGGCGCTGGTGAGCTATATGTTCCAAGGCGGATCATTACCTGCGCCCTGCCTTTAAGTCCGCACGTATGAGCCACACGCGGGCTACCCGAGGGGTGCTGATTCCCCATCAGCGCCCCTTTTCTATTTCCGCAGATCTGCCGCCTTCTGTCGACTGCCGTCAATTGGACCCATGAATGATTCCAAGAGTCACCGAGATGTCGCTCCTGCGAAGGGGGTTGTTGAAGAAGTCGTACACATAGATATTCTGCAAACCACAACCGTAATGCAGGCAATCCAAAGCTGCTCGCCACGCTAGGTTAGACCTCTTAAACGCGTAGCGGCGGGGCTTATATCCGCCGTAGAAGAGGTTTTTCAACACTCCTTCAGTCAAAAGCTGGTTCCCTGGAACCTGCCATCCGCTGTAGGGAGAGATCCCTCACGCCACCTTCACGTCAGATCTGCTGATTCCTCTCAATCCAAAATCCGCTTGCGCGACGACGACCGATTGGTTAGATATTAAACCGTAGAAAAAACAGTTCCGTTGGGGGTGGCGTAAAAGTCCGCCTGAGATCATACCCCCTCAGACCTGATCCGGATAATACCGGCGTAGGGAAACGGAGATGTTAACTCATCCCCCACGGTCCCGTCTTCGGGGCGTTTGCCAAGTCTGAACGGAACCTTGCAAAAACTATCAACCGTTTAATGCGAGGTTTAAACCATGCCACGTTTTTTGATGATCATCACCATGATGCTCTTCATGGCAACCGGCGTATCGGCCGGCGCCATCAGCGGCAGAGTGGTCGATCCCGAGGGCAATCCGCTCGAATCGGTCTCGGTGGTAACCAACCTCTCCGGCGTCGGCGCCCAGACCGACCGCGAGGGTAATTTTTCCATCGAGGGAGTCGATGAGGCCTCCCGTGTAACTTTCAGCGCTGTCGGTTATCGCGCGCGCCAATACCGTATCGACCAGGTGCCGGCTACGGTGATTCTCGAGCCGGTCTATATTCAGGGAGAGCGTATCGTCGTTTCGGCCGATCGCGCTCGCTCCGGCTATAACGCCCTCACTTACGACAACCTCTCACACGAGGAGATTCAGCGCGACTATACGGTCGGTGAATTGCCGCTCATGCTCGCCGGCACTCCGAACCTGTACGCTTTCAACGACGCCGGTTCGGCGCTCGGTTATTCTTACATGAAGATCCGAGGTTTCGACGACAAGCGTGTCTCGACCTACATCAACGGTGTGCCGCTCAACGATCCGGAGGACCAGGCGACCTATTTCGTCGACCTTCCGGATTTTACCTCCAATGTCACCGATATCCAGGTACAACGCGGTGTGGGCAATTCCATGTACGGCGATGCCTCGTTCGGCGGCTCGGTCAATATCGCCACCAACGCCTTTAACCGGCAACGGTCCGCTTGTATCACTGCCGGATACGGTGAATATACCAGCGGGGGGAACTCGGTCAGCGATATCTATAAGCAGAGTGTCGAATACTCTTCCGGCCTGGTCGACGGCCGCTGGCTTTTCGGCGGGCGTTTTTCCAAACAGAAATCGGGCGGGTATCGCCATGACTCCTGGTATCACGGCTGGGCTTATTACCTGTCGGTGGCGCGACTCGATCCGAACATGTGGACCGAGTTGCATCTCTACGGCGGCCCGATGAAAATGCACCTGTCATATTCAGGGGCAACGCTCGACCAACTCGCCCGGGACCACCGCGCCAATCCGTATCATACCTATAGCAACGAAACCGATAACTTCAACCAGCCGCATTATCAACTGCACAATGTTTACAAGCTGAGTGAGACCGCCACTCTCTCCAACACCTTCTATTACATTCGCGGCCGCGGTTATTACGAGCAGTACAAGGATGACGAACCGTACGAAGAGTACAACATCCCGGCCAGCCTTACCGACGGTGCTGAGGAAGGGGATGTGGTGCGTCAGCAATGGGTGGAGAAAAGCCAGTACGGCTGGAATCCGCGCCTGGAGGTCAAACACGATCACGGCCGTCGGACAATAGGCGGTTCGCTCTATTATTTCGAGTCCGATCACTGGGGTCAGGTGGTTTGGGTTCAGGGGATCGAGGGAACGCTGGATGACGGTTTCGATCCGCAGCACCGTTATTATCAATACTACGGCAAGAAATGGCACGCATCGGTGTTCGCCCAGGAAGAACGTGAGTTGACCGACTGTTTGAATTTGACCGCCACCGCCCAGGTGCGTTATCAGAAATACGATTTCGACCAGGCGAAAATGGGTGCGTTCAAGGGCTACCAATACGATGTCGACTGGCTGTTTTTCTCACCGCGCCTGGAATTGTCTTACAAGGTCAACGAACAGTTGAGCCTTCACAGCTTCGCGGCGATCTCCTCACGCACGCCGACCGATGCCTCGATTTACGATGCCAACGATCCCTACATTCTCCCCTCGCTGGAAATCGAATCGATGTCCGTCTCCGGCAACGACACTTCGTACGTATTCGGCGATCCGACCGCCAGCTGTGAGCGGGTGATCGATCTCGAACTGGGAGGGGAATATCGGGCCAAACGGTTTGCGGTCGGACTGAATCTGTTCTATATGGATTTCTCCGATGAAATCATCCCCGAGGGCGGTATTAACGAAAACACCGGCTTGGCGATCACGACCAACGCCGACCGCTCGGTGCACACCGGCGTCGAACTGACCGGTACGGTGCAGGTGGTGGAACCGATCAAAATCGAGGGAAACCTGGCCGTCAATTACAACCGGGTGAAAGACTATGTCGGTCAGATCGATGTCTACGACGACAACTGGGACCTGGTCGACCGGATCGACTACGACTACAAGGATAAAACCATTGCCGGTTTCCCGAACGTTCTCGGCAACGTGGCCGTGCAGTTCGAGCGCGATGACCTCCAGACATCGTTGCGCTTGCAGTATATCGGCAAACAGTTCGTGGAGTTGATGAATGTCGACTCGCTGGCGATTGACCCACATGTGATCGCATCCTGGTCGACCTCTCTTCGCATGCGTAATTTTATGGGATTCGGTGATTTCACGATCAAGGTGAGCATCGAAAACCTGTTTGACGATGTCTATGAGACTTCCGGCTACGGCTGGAGCTACGCAATGGGGAATCCCCAGAATCCAACTTACGTGCACGAAGCGGAGTATTACCCTGCCGCCGAGCGCTGGTTCTGGGGCCAGATCAAATGGGAGTTGTTCTGAGCGAACCATGCGTTTTGCCGATTACAGCCTGATTGTAATCTACCTGGTTCTTCTGCTGGCGCTGGGGCTTAGTCGCCGCCTGCGCCGGCAGAGCAGCGCCGGAGACTTGATTGTGGGGGGCAGGATGCTAACCCTGCCCGCCTTCGTCGCTTCGCTGGTGTCGACCTGGTACGGCGGCATTTTAGGCGTCGGTGAATACTCCTATCAATACGGCCTTTCCAACTGGTTCGTTTTCGGAGTTCCTTATTACCTGGCAGCTTTTCTGTTCGCAGTTTTCTTGGCTCGCAAGGCGCGCCGCTCGGAACTGTTGACCATTCCGGAACGACTCGCGCAGACCTATGACTCGCGCACCGCTCTCGTCGGTTCGGTGGTGGTCTATCTGATGACCGTACCGGCGGCGTATATTCTGATGCTTGGCGTGTTGTGCCAATACCTGTTCGGCTGGCCGATGTGGGCCGGCATTCTGGCCGGGACGCTGTTCTCGGTGGTCTACGTTTTCAGCGGCGGTTTTCGTTCGGTCGTACGCACCGACCTGTTTCAGTTCGCTCTGATGTTTATCGGTTTCATTATTCTGCTGCTCGTGCTGGTTGTTAGCTACGGCGGGTATGGATTCATCCACAGCCATGTGCCCGAGGCTATACTGACCTGGCACGGCGGCAATTCTCCCTGGTATATTGCCGTCTGGTATGTGATCGCCCTGGCGACGCTGATCGAGCCGGCTTTTTATCAACGCTGTTACGCCGCAAAAACCGAACGAGTGGCGAAAGTCGGGATTTTCATTTCCATCGCCTGCTGGGCCGTGTTCGATTTTCTTACCACCTCATGCGGCATATACGCTCGTGCTCTTCTGCCCGATTTGGCCGATCCGGTGGCGTCTTATCCGGCGCTGGCGATGAAAGTCCTCCCTACCGGTCTGCTCGGCCTGTTTGCCCTGGCGCTGTTGGCGACGGTTATGTCCACGGTCGATTCGTATTCATTCCTGGCAGCGACCACGTTCAGCAACGACATCATGCCGCGTTTGAAAAAAGACGCCGGTTTGCAAGTGATCCGCTGGACCCGGATCGGATTGTTTTTTTCCACCGCCTTAGCGGTGGTGCTGGCGCTGTTTTTTAGATCGGTGGTTGATATCTGGCATCTGTTCGGGTCGATCGGTACCCCGGCGCTGCTGGTCCCGCTGTTTTTTGCCTTCGTGGGAAAACGACGCCTTCCGGCGCGAGTGGCGATGTGGTCTATTTTTCTTTCGGGGGGGATATCGCTGATTTGGTACCTGTCACAATACCGTGCGAGCGGCGACTACTGGCTCGGCCTGCAACCTATTTTCCCCGGATTGCTGCTGTCGCTGATCTTGTATTTCGTGTTTGCGAAACGAGCGGATGTTTGACTCCGTCGTTCGTGGGCGGCAGACCTCCCGGTCTGCCCCTGCGGCAATCGTGGCGATCTTCCGCGCGTATTGATCCGCTTCAATCTTAGGTGCCCCACCCATTGGGTGGGACGTTCGTGCGGAAGTCGTTCGTGGGCGGCAGACCTCCCGGTCTGCCCCTGCGGCAATCGTGGCGATTTTCCGCGCGTATTGATCCGCTTCAATCTTAGGTGCCCCACCCATTGGGTGGGACGTTCGTGCGGAAGTCGTAGGTCGAGTTCCGGAGAGAGCGAGGGCTAAGTCACACGAACGCAGAAACCCGACACGTCGGAATCATCTGATAATCTGTCTTCGTACCTACGCCGCTAGCCCTGTAGGGCGAAACCCCCGGTCCCGCGAGGCGGGATCGCGAAGCGAGGTTTCGACAAGACACCGTTGGCGAAGAACGTCGCACCTGCGAAAGCAGGTGCCTATCTTTCTCTTCTCGCGTCGCTGCTCGGTGCCCCAGAGCTTCGCTCTGGGAGGTTGTCCTCGTTCCGGCGCTCTGCGGCGGAACGAATGCAAGCGCAGCGAAGCAATTACTGACGATTCATCGTAGGTAAGCGTTCCGGAGCGAGCGCGGGCGCAGCCTCGCTTGTGGAGAAACCCGACACCTCCGAATCGTTTCATACTTACTTATCCCCGTCTCCGCGAGGCCTGCACCTCAGATACGCCAAAATCCCCCGAAAAAATCCCCCGATTTTAACCGAATTTTCGTAATTCAGTCATATTTCTCTAACCTTAGCAGGCCATCTTGCGCGCGAATCGAAGATATCAGGCAACGCCTGACGAAAGGATTAGCAAATGTCCCTGCTCGATTTAGAAAGCCTCCCGACCAAGCCGAAGACCAAGGAAGACTGGCATTCGTACGGACTTCAGTCGCTCAGTCCGCAGCAGTTTCTACGCGTGGTCTCAAGGATAATCAACGGTGAGTACCGACTTCTGAATACGAGCGTTCGCAAATCTGCCCCCCGTTACAACTCCGACCTGGCCTATCGCACTCTAGGCCGCTGGCAGAGCTAGCCGGCAACCGTAGCACCTTTAACTACTCTCTTCATATTGATGAGCCACCCTCTTCCCCCGGGGGTGGTTTTTCATTGGGGGGCTATGGAATCCTAATAATACAGAGGAAGCAACTGAGTGTTTCAGTATTTGCTAGTATATATACTAGCAAATACCGCACTTAAGAGCCTCCGCCAACTTACCATTGCTTTATAGGCAAGGAACTTATGACCAGACGTTTACATTCGCCATCTAGTATATATACTAGATACCGGTTATCTCTTAGTACAGCCTCTCCCGCTTGGACAGGAAGGCGTAAAGCGCCTTGTCGAAAGGCATCGAGGTGTCGATCGGGTGGTAGTCGATATTCGACTGGCGGCAGGCCGAGGCGATCTCGTTGGCGAACCCTTCCACAGCGCCCCGGAAATGCTTCTTGATCTGGTACGGCAGCGTGGTCATCTCTTCGCCGGTCTCCATATCATTGAAAATCGCTTCGCGCGGGAAAGAAAAATCCCGCTCGCGGGGATCGAGAATATGAAAAACGATCACCTCGTGGTGGTTGTAGCGGAAGTGCTTGAGCCCGGAGATTATTTTCTCCGCCTCATCGAGCAGGTCGGATAGAATCACCACCAGACCGCGACGTTTGATTCGGTCGGCCATTTCGTGCAGGGCAACTGAGATGTCGGTTTCTTCGGAAGGCTTCTGTTCGGCGATTTCGTTAAGCAGGACATGCAGATGCCCCGACTTGGAGCGCGGCGGAATATAGCGGCGGATTTTCTCATCGAACGTCACCAAGCCAACGGCATCCCGCTGGCGCAACATCAGATACGACAGCGCCCCGCAGAGCAGCCCGGCATAGTCGAGCTTGGTGGTCGGCGCGCCGGATTGGTAGGCCATGGAGCGGGAGCAGTCGAGCAGAAGGTACCCCTTGAGGTTGGTCTCCTCCTCGTACTGCTTGATATAATACCGGTCGGATTTGGCGTATACTTTCCAGTCGATATCCCGGATATTGTCCCCCGGCATATATTGGCGATGCTCGGCGAACTCGACCGAGAAACCATGATAGGGAGACTTGTGCATGCCGGCGATAAATCCCTCGACCACCATGCGGGCCTTCATCTCCATACCCTTGAGCTTGGAGACCGTTTCCGGATCCAGATATTTTCGATAATCCTGCGCCATTGCTCTATTATACGCTTGAACTTCGTTTATGCCAGCAGAAAACTCCGGCCGCGAGCACCGGAGCTTCCTACCAGATAATACCCTCAATGTCGATCAAGGGAGTATCTTCAAGACCGTGAACCCGGCGCAGATACTCGCGCCACTCGATCTTGTCGGCGTAGTTGAAGTCGAAGTCGAACAACTTCTCCAGCAGATCCGGGATTTCCCGGTCGTAGTAATCCATGAGAATGCCGTTGATACGACCAATCAACTCTGAGGGCGGCACATCCACGACCAGCGACACATCGATCGGATTGACCTGACCGAAGCGACGGTTGTACTCCAGGATCAGGTCGACGATCGGATAATCATCACCGATCATATAGAAATGAGGGGCGTGAAAACCCTTGTCGCGGATCAACAGCACGACCAACAAGTCGGCCGCTTCCTGAAGCTGCTTCGAATACAAAACAACTCTCCTCGTCTTGCCCCAGTCCAAAGGCCGGAGGGGCATTTGTCTACGTACGAACGTTGGTCCTGGCTCGGAAGCAGACAACCACCCGAACCGGACATCAGTCCGTCGCAGAGTTATTGATTTTTGTTCTCGAATGATCTAAGCAGAGAAAAACGAGGAAAGTTAGAGAGCGGAGACGTGCGCGTCGGCACGCCTGAGTGTAACACCTGGTTCTTCTTCTGCTCAACCCCATCCGGAGCGCTCTATGCTCCGCCTGAAACGTTTCGTGAGCGCTAGCATAGAACCGATCCTGTCCCTCTATAGGGACTTCGTTGCTTTAGCCGATTCATGTCGGCTCCTGTTCTTGATTGTGCCCGTTCGCCGAGGCGAGGCCGCCGGGCCGAATCGTTTTCTCCCGCGGTCCGGGAGGATTCAAATAAACGTAACTCTGCTCCTCTATGAGCAGGTCCTGATCCCGTGTTTTCGTTATACGGATGAGCGGCGCAAAGGATACACTTCTTTCCAGATCCTGTCAAGCGGAAAAATGGAGAATGATTGTTGGCGTAAAAAAGCAGTTATGTTGAAATACCACACTTGATCAGACATCATGTGTTGCTCTCAAACTCCAACACCAACAACATTGATCCCAAGAGACAAAATACCTCTTGGAGTAAGGTTCAAGCTACTCATCTGCTGTTGAACTTATACCTCCCCGATGCAAGAAGGCAGGCTCCGGTGAGCCTGCCTTTGTTAGAGACAGAGAGAGAGGAGGTCTTGGGGGATTATTGAAAAGCCGTCCGCATGGGACGGACATGATTGCAAAATCTTACGGCCGTATTTATAGCCGCTTGCTGCGAAGGTTGGACATCCCGTTCACCGACTTCCGTATCTGGCTGTTGCGCTGTTGCCTCGCAATAGTCCGACAGCGGGCAATTGTCTGATCCGGGCGTTATTTCCATGCAATTCCAGTCTGCAATTGCGGGTTCATTGCTATTGCCGTTGTAATTATTACCGGTGAGCATGGGTTGTCCGGAGAAGAGGGTCAGGTGAATGGCAATAACAATCGCAAGAGTGACAACTTGAGCGACTCTGATATTGGGATTGTTTTGTTGCATAACTCTCTCCTTTTCCGACCTGTCCCGGTCTGTAAATAGGACAAGACAACCCCATATTTGGATTAATTGAGGGAGGCCGTGTTGTACGGCTTCTATTATAAGTTGCTAATGAAAATATATCGCGCATATAGCAATTCTTGGAACAGCTACGATATAGGCAACATCTGTGGCAGTGAGCCTTCTACGAAAACGAGGAGTCATTAATCGCTTAAGCTAAAGAACTGCCAATCCAACATAGTGGACTAAATTTTAAAAGAGCCATTATCTTAACAATAGCATCTTTTTGGATTCGGAATAACTCTCCGTAATAATCCGATAGAAGTAAACTCCAGATGCAACAGGCTGGCCTGAGTCATTAGTACCGTCCCATGTAACAACCTTCCGGCCAGGCGATAGTCGCTCGTTAACCAAAGTGCGAGTTTGTTGCCCTAGAACATCATATATCTGAACCCGAACAAAACACGATCTCTGGATATCAAACTCAATCTGAGTCACCGGATTAAATGGATTTGGGTAATTCTGGCCAAGGCAAAACGAACTCGGTCTGCTGGAATTCTCTATCTCAAAGATGTCCATTGCTCCGATGAAGTTCTTTCCCTCAAATGAACCGTCAATTACTACAGCGTCATAAATATCTCCATTCACGTTATCTCTCCATACCTGATAGGAACCTGGCTCAACCACGAACCGGTATAGTCCGGCCTCATTCGTGAGAGTTGAGTCTATCCCAGGGTCACTCATCGCCTGACTTCCATACGAATTGATGTAGACCCAGGCGGTTGCCAAGGCCTCGCCATCAGAGGAAGATACAACCTGCCCTGCAATATGAAATAGGTCTACCGAGTCGGTCTCCTTCGCAGAATATCCGCACGCGTTAGCACACCGCAATCCGACTACATATTTCCCTGCTTGAGAAAGGTCGTACTGATCTAGGGGTAGGATATATCTAAGACTATTCTTACTCGTAGTAAGGGCCGTGTCACCAAACGGTGTCGGTTGACTGATACTCACTTCATACATGTCTGCACCTTCAATATCTTCCCAACTTATATTCATAGCGTTCACCAAGGGCGATATGAGAGGATATGTTTGCGTTGGGACAACACAACTGGGTGTGAAGCAACTGACCTTACTCCACGAACTACAATAGCACGTATTGCATGATCTTACTCGCCAGTAGTACATCCGTCCTCCAGATAACCCCGATGCCAACAATGCTGTATCAGCCACTGTCTCCGTGCCAATTGTTGAGAAAAGAGAATCATCGTCCAACTGTAACTCATAATACTCTGTTATCGCACCTGCATACAACTGCGTTCCGTCCTGCCAACTGAGAGTTATGGGTAGATCAATATCGAATGCGCCACTGTCCGGGCCGAGTAGAACGGGCCTGTCCGGTTGAGAGTATTTGAAAATGTCGATGGAGACGATTTCACTGGTATCGCAATCACTAATCGTACGCAAATTGAGTGTGACAGGGCCAAGTCCACACGTACTAACAAGAGTATCGTCCCATGAATTATTGAGCCACCATTGAGTGCCGAAACAGTCTGCTTGATAGAGGTAGCCAATTGCTCCCGGTACGGGGGGAAACGCAATATACACGGGCGGACATTCACTTGTGGCATACGGTTCTGGAGGTTCAACGTCACTACATGTGGTCGTGAACCAACGGTAAGGACTCCAACCGCTATTGCCACAGTCAGTCCAGACTCTTACTCGCCACCAGTATCGTTTTCCTGCCTTCAAATCTATCGGACAGTAATAGGACAAGGCTGGATCAGATATCACGACATCATCACAAGCCGTGGGATAACTCTCCTCCAAACCATATTGAATGCGATAATCTGTGGCACCCGGGATGTCGTCCCAGTCGAAGCAAATATCTTGATCGACGCCTGCTGCTCCATCTACTGGGGTCATATTTTGAACCACGTCCGGTGAGTCCTCACAGATGAATACTTGATATGTCTCCGCAAACTCTGGGCCACCATTTCCTCCATTATCAATAGCATATACTTGAACATCATAATAGCCCTGTGTGACAGGCAGAACGAAAACGAATTCTTGCCTGTAATAGTCTACAACAGGGTGTTGCGAACGAATGTCACCCTCAATCCAGTTTGCATAATTCTGCGGTTTACAGAATATCTGGTGAATACCAGATTCATCGGTTGCCTTTACGTATGCAGTAGCAATGTTCTTGCTAGCCGAGTAAGAGAAGTGGTACTCGGGAAGGTGGATTACTGCATCTTCCGTCATATATGTGCTGGCGCCACCCTCTAGTCCACACTGTACTACTGGAGCAGTCCCAGTATTAGGATTACTCAACACCTGTTCAATCGCATACAATATGTCATGGTCTGCCAAGTTTGCTGTAACACTGACATCATAATTGGAACCGTCTTTTCCCCAAACCCACAGACCATTTCTCTCATAAGCATATTCTACTAATCCGTCACATCTCAAATCCTTAACCTCATCAACATCTATCGTGAGCCCCGGTGATGTCGTGTAGTTCAAGATGTCAAGAGCCAAAGTGGGATATCCGATGTCGCGGCCAATGAATTCAGTTGCCGTATCCATCACGTTTCTTCGTTCTTCAAATGAGAGCCTCCTATTGCTTGGTTGATAGGATCCCCAAAATTCCAAGTCGTTCGGATTATCAATCATGCGAGACCAGTTGTTGTCATAAATCCCTCCCCCATTGTCGCCGTCTTGTCCAACTTCGACACACCTCAGGTGTCCCTCAGAATCGACACCGGCACAGAGCCCCGTATGCCCTAGCCAGCCGAAGAGCCCCCACCCAATGCTATTCTCTCTATAGCCTGGATCGCCATATTCCTGAACGATCGAATAGGAGTCGTTCTTGTCTGGCGTGAATGTGGCAGCCTCGCGCGCTGGGGGGATAGCCCTTGATACTGAGAAAGACTCGAGCCATTGTGTCTCTGAGGAAGACAAGCTTCGCGCTGACGTGACGTTCAGTATCTTCTTTGCATCAGATTGATCGATGATGGGCTTAAGTCGTCTTAGAATCAGTTCCGTTTGTACGCGGCTAGACTCGGTGCGTAGCATATCCATGAGAATCGACTTCACGAGTGCTATGTGCTCCTGTTTGTTTAGAAAGAAACTAGCTTCTATAGCGATAGACTGTGATTCTGCATTGTTCGAATGCAGAAGTGCGAAGATCAGCCCTGTTTGTTTCCTTATCGCTATATCCACGCACCCTTCATCAAACCGATTCTCATTCTGTACCAGATACTTGAGTGCCTCAATACCTCCTATATCCCCCAAGGCGGTAGCCGCGGAACTGAATATGTATTCATCTGAAATTGATGATAGTATGCCTCCTATGATATCCACGGATTCGTTGACCCCAAAGTCAGATAGTGCAATGCACGTAGATCGGATAACAGGAGAACATGTTCTTGTCGTAGTGTCATTCGCTAGTGCCATCAGAGCTGGGATTGCGTCTCTAAATTCTATTTCGCGGATTCCCTTTATGGCCACACGCCTCAACTCAGGGTCCTCACCTGAGACTGTTGCTACTGCGGTCAACTCCTGTCCATAGTCAGCCACCCATTCTGGATTCGCATTGCCAGTAGCTATGAGTCTGCTCAGGCTGTGGCTCGCAACGATCATAGCAGCCAAACGATTTTCGTTTCTATCGTTCATCAACCCTTTTGATCTTGACCAAGAGTATGAGAACAAACGCTTGAGGTCCGTGGGTGAGTACCCCTGGACGCCGCTATTGAGAACGTTCAGCATGAAGAACTCCGCCAAGTCATCCCTCGGAGGTATTGATTGCAGTTGTTCGATCGCCACTGATGCTTCAATCTGTCCGGCCCTAATCCGCCGTCTCATCTCTGCTCCCAAATATCCAAACAGAAGGACGCTATCTCTCGCAGCCGATGCCTGCTCAACGGTACAGAAGAGATCAGTTGTCGACAACTCCGACAGCCTCAACAAGCATTCCATCACATTCGACTGATCATTTGTATCCAATGCTCGCCTGAGTTCCGTGTACGAGGACGATGGGGACCTATCACCAACGGCAGTCTCAGAAACAGACATTTCATTGGACAGCAACGAGAAGAGAATCACGAGAATGAAAGTGGACCCTGCTTTCATGGGTTACTCCTTCATGTTGAGTACAGTATTATGGATCTCCTACCCATACCCTAGATGTGATAACCGGAAGAGAGGTTAGAGATAGAGCTGGTAAACACGCTCTACTACAAACATATAACGCCTTTATAATAGTCCCTGAAGTCAGGTAATACAAGTACCAATTCGATCCCGATTGCTTAGCCGTCTCTCAGTTTAACCCACGACACCCCATCTCTATCAACCTCCTTGCAAACATGCTACTTGACGCGACCGAGGGGCTTCTGCCCCTGCCCCCCCTACACCTCCCCCAACTGCTCCAGCAATTCTTCCGCAGTCGTGGCGGGAACGCCGCAGGTGGAGTTGCAGCAGACGTAAGCTAACGTTGTACCCGCAGGGGCAACGCGGCCTTCGAACAACGGCAGCGAGGAGCGGCCGTCGGTGCTGATTGCCACGATGCGGTTCGGCAAATACTGCCCGTAAACAAGACGCAACATCGCATCACGAGTCGGGCTCGAGCCCACGACCACAATCTCAATTTTATCACTCATCGTGAAATCATAAGCCGTAACCGCCGACACCATACCCGCCGGATAGCCGTTGACCTTGGCGGCGACAGCACGAAGACTCAACCGGGCAGTCTCCTCAAACGAGGCCACGCCGGTAATCCGGGCCAGCTTGAGCAGCACCCCAATCATAATTGAGCCCGGCGCGGGCGTCGAGCCGTCCTCTTCGTCCTGCGGCCGCACGATTAAATCCGCCTCGCCGTCGGGCCGAAGATACCAGCGTCCGGCGTCGTCCGCGAACAACTCGACGGCATTCCGGCTCAACTCCGTCGCAAAATCAATCCAGCGCTCATTGTCCAAGCCCGGATCGGACTCGTACAGATCAGCCAGCCCGCGTGCGAAATAGGCGTAATCCTCAAGAAAAAGACCCTCGCTGTAACGCTCCTCACGGTACGAGTGAGTCAACCGTCCCTCATTATATAAGGTACTGTGCACGAACTCCGCCACGGCTTTCGCCGCTTCCAAATACTCCTCTCGGCCAGTAACCTGGAATCCCTTCGCCAGCGCAGTGAGAGCCAGACCGTTCCATGAGGTGAGGATCTTGTCGTCGGTCAAAGGCCGTACGCGTTCGTTTCTAACCACCAGTAGTTTGCTTTTCGTTCGTGCGAGAAACGCGACTTTCTTCTCGTCGAAAAGATCATCCAGCGCCCGGCGCGATTCGGCCGTGACGTTGAGAATGTTTTTCTCCTCGAAGTTTCCCCCTGCTGTGACGTTGTAGTATCGATTGAACCGTTCCGCGTCATCGCCTAAGATCGAATCGATCTCGCCCTTATCCCAGATGTAGAATTTCCCCTCTTCTCCCTCGGAGTCGGCATCGAGCGCCGAATAGAACACCCCCTCCGGCGAGCGCATTTCGCGCAACATCCAGTCGAGCGTCTGCTCGACCACCTCACGATAGAGTGCTCGCCCGGTGATCTGAAACGCCTCAGTGTAGAGTGGGACGAGCAGGGCGTTGTCGTAGAGCATCTTTTCGAAATGCGGCACGAGCCAGACGCGGTCAGTGCTGTAGCGGGCGAAACCGCCGCCGAGCTGGTCGTAAATGCCGCCGGCGGCCATGGCGTCTAGCGACAACAGCGCGGCTTCGAGATAAGTCGTATCGCCGCTGTGGGCGTATTGCTGCAGAAACAGCGACAACTCCAGCGCGTGCGGGAATTTAGGCTCGGAGCCAAACCCGCCGTTGATTCGGTCGAGATTGCGGCTTAACGACACCGCCGCTTTGTTCAGGATCGTTGGCTCGATATCGCCGGGATCGTCCTGCGGTCGCAGACGTGCGGCGATCTGGTCGAACACTCCCTCGGCGGACTTGATCACACTCCCCTTGTCGGCCCGATAGACCCGCGCGATCTCGGTAATCACTTTCATGAACGAAGGCCGCCCGTAACCGTCGACCGGCGGAAAATAGGTCCCGGCGAAAAACGGTTTCAGGTCGGGGGTGAGAAACACCGACATCGGCCAGCCCCCCTGGCCGGTCATGGCCGTGGTGAATGACATGTAAATCTTGTCCAGGTCGGGGCGCTGTTCGCGGTCGACTTTGATACTGACGAAATTCTCGTTCAACACGGCGGCGACTTTCTCGTCCTCGAATGACTCACGCTCCATCACATGACACCAGTGACAAGCGGCATAACCAATCGAAAGAAAAATCGGCTTGTCCTCATCGCGAGCCCTGTTGAGAGCCTCATCTCCCCAGGGATACCAATCCACCGGATTGTGGGCGTGCGAGAGCAGATACGGCGAGTTTTCGTCTATCAGTTTATTGGTATGGGCTTGCTTCGATTTGGCCTGTTGTGGCATATCGTTATCCTTATCGGCGGCCGGGATGAATGCAGGATCATGTACGGTCCAGGCCGCTGGTGCTGTAACCGATTTCAGATCGTTTTCATAGACTACAACCGGTTTTCCCCAAGAATGTTTCGAGAGAACACAAGCCGCCCGGTCAATCCGGACGGCTTTCTTTGGACCCTCCCAGGCCTCTTGACGTTTTCCCTCAGACGAGGATAACGCACCCGTCGGTCTCCTGAACCTACGATCGGTCCTCGTCCGAAGGTCTTATACCCTTAGACAATCGTGTTCATTTCCCGGTTCCCTCCGTGGAGCCATCATTCGTAGGTCGGGTTCCGGAGTGAGCGCGGGCAACGCCCCGTTAACGTAGAAACCCGACTCCCCGCGAATCATCTGATAGTACCCGCTCGTTGTTATTGCGAACGAAGAGACACAATCTCATTCGGCAGGTTCGAAGACGGACTTGCCCTACGGATATTACAGCGGGAAAGACGTTTTCCGTGGCTGGTTGATACAGGGGCAGACGAGACGTCTGCCGCCCACGAAATCACCTGGAATACTTACGGGCGGCTTTTTCGAGAGCAGGATTCGTGAGTTGCCGGAGGCGATCCTTAAGGTTTTTAACGCCGGCGTCGTCGAGCTTAGCCAGGTCACGGGCGAACCGCCCCGACTCGATCCCCTTGAAAAGTTGCTCCAGCTTACGGCGGACATGTTCATCGACAATTTCCGGTCCGGCAGCGGCCGATCCCGCCTGAGCGGTTACGGAAATACGATCGTACATGCCGGTTATGCCGTGCTGTTTGATCAGCGCCACGATCAGGTCGAGTTGATAAACCACCTCGAGATAAGCGTTCTCCGCCGGGACACCGTGGGCTACGAGGATCTCGAAACCGGCCTTGATCAAAGCCGTAAGGCCGCCGCACAACACGGCCTGCTCGCCGAACAAGTCCCCCACCGCCTCATCGCGAAAGGAAGTTTTTACGAGTCGCTTTTGGGCGAAGCCGATTCCCTCGGCCAGAGCTAACACGATTCGAGTTGCCCGACCGCTGTAATCCTGATGAACGGCATAAAACGCCGATATATCCCGTTCCCCGAGAAATCTCTCACGCACGGTCTGTCCCGGCGCGTGCGGCGCGAGCAGGGCGATATCGACATTCGACGGCGGCTTGATCAAGCCGAAATGGATCGTGGTCGCATGCAAAAACAACAACAGAGAACCCGGCTTGAGATTCGCCTCAATGTGGTCGGAAAAAACCCCCGCCTGCAGATGATCCGGCAGAGCCATGATCACCACCCCGGCCCCGGCCGTTGCGCGGGCCACCGTAGTAACCTCGACGCCGTCCTTTTTCGCCTTGCGGCGGCTTTTGGAGCCTGTCCTGAGTCCGACCGTTACCGGCCAACCGGAGTCGCGCAGGTTGAGCGCAATCGCTCGCCCCTGCGAGCCGTAACCGAGCACCGCTACCGCTGCTATGTGTTTTGCCAATCCTGCCATGCCGCCAATATAAAATGCCAATTGACTTTTGCCAACGGCTCTGTTCTTTAGACGTATGGCTGCTCTCGATAAGTCCATATTCCAACTGGTCCGGCTGGCGCTCGATGAGGATATCGGCCCCGGCGATGTGACCTCGCTGGCCTGCCTCGAACCGGAGATGATCACTGCTCGAATCGTCGCCAAATCCGTCGGCGTCGTGAGCGGGATTCTTCCGGCGCGACTGGCGTTCGAGCTGGTCGACTCGGCCAATCAGTTTGTCCCGTGTCTTCAGGACGGGAGCCGTTTCGAGCCGGGCGATGTACTGGTAACAATCGAGGGACTCAACCGCACCGTCCTGACCGCCGAGCGGGTGGCGCTAAATTTCATGGCTCATCTGAGCGGTGTCGCGACGCTCACAAGGCGGTTCGTTGACAAAATCGAAGGTTACAACTGTCAAATTCTCGATACCC
The DNA here is from genome assembly GCA_035380245.1 of Candidatus Zixiibacteriota bacterium. NCBI lineage: Bacteria > Pseudomonadati > Candidatus Zixiibacteriota > Candidatus Zixiibacteriota bacterium. Next base: position 893,327 of record DAOSXA010000001.1, read on the forward strand.
GTAAGACAATGCCGGGCTGGCGCATACTCGAAAAACAGGCCGTTCTTCACGGCGGCGGGCACAACCATCGCTATGGCCTCTACGACATGATCCTGATTAAGGATAATCACATCGCCGCAGCCGGATCGATCCGCGCGGCGGTCGAACAGGCTCGCTCTTATTTGCACTCGGCCGATTTCTCGCGCCAGTTCCATACCGACCCGGACACGATCGAGATAGAGGTCGAGGTGGTCAACGAAGCCCAACTGCGCGAGGCGGTTGACACCGGCATCAAGCGACTCCTGCTCGACAATCAGACTCCGGAATCACTCGAAGTGCTCGTGGATGTCTCCCGCGAGATCGACTCCGCCGTCAAACTCGAGGCCTCGGGCAATGTCTCGCTCGATAACGTAGCCGCCATCGCCGCCACCGGCGTGGATTATATCTCTATCGGCGCTCTCACTCATTCCGCACCGGTGTGCGACCTCTCATTAAAAGTAGTTGAATAATAAAGGCTCATCACGGGCACTTTTGTAAGTCAGCGGGGTTCTTGGGAGCAAAGAACGCTCATAATAATGCCATACAAGGAGAAGAATCCATGTCCGACGACAAGATCAAAGTCACCGTCATCAAGAACGGTCCGTTGCGGGTCGAGGCGGCCAAGTTCGAGATAGTGAACAGCGACGGCACGACCATTGAGAAGAACGGCCCGGTGCATTTCTGCCGTTGTGGCCATTCCAAGAATAAACCGTTTTGTGACGGCGCTCATGTAAAAGCCGGTTTCGAGGGATAATACCTCGGAATCGCCCGGTTTCTCGCCGCTTTGGTTTTCAATCAGGCCGGGTCATTCACGACCCGGTCGATTCAAATAACGGATAAGCCTATATCCGAACCGGAAATAACGATCCGATTGCTCTTACGATCCCGCTCGTTTCAAAGATTGATCGACGACGTTCAGACCGAGCGTCGTTTTACGGCCTGCACTATGATCGGAATGATTACTAATTGAACCGCTATCCCCGGCAGACCGGCCACGAGCGGGCCACCTGCTGAGAAAAACACGGCCGGTCCGTAAGGTAGTTCTATCAGCATTCCCAGCAAGAACAGCCCCAGCCCGAACATCAGCCGCCCGCCGATCATGGCAATCATGAGAGCGATGTAGATATTCATCCTGAAACGTCGGTAGCACAGTCCCGCCAGGAGACCGTAGAACATCAACTCGAGCGTCATCAACAACACGGCATAGGACGGTGGCATGCCGGTGAGGATATGAGACAACGAAGGGGCCAGAAGACCTACCAGCAGGCCGCTGCCCGGGCCGACCAGGAATCCCGCCAGGAGCACCGGTAGATGCATCGGCAGAAACATACGTCCTCCCATACCGAAAGCATGGAACCCTATCGGTAACAGCACCGCCAGAGCCAGGTAAAGGGCCGTATGGGCTGTGAATCGGGCTTGTGATGTCGGGTTGGGATTATTCACGACTCAGTCGGAGTTGATGGCCGTCACCAGAAACAGACCGGTGTGGTCCTCAATCGAGACATCCTTGAACCGACTGCTCTCGAACATGTTCGTCAACCGTTCCCGAGTAGGGATCTCATCGTGCTCGACCGCTCCGCCGACTCGCCGATGAGCCGCAGCCAGATCTTTCGAGGAAGTCAAATGGATGATATAAAACCTTCCCCCCGGTTTAAGCACCCGGTGGGTTTCTTCAATCGCCGCCGCTTTGTCGCTGAAATGGGCAAACGAACCGAACGCCACACAGAGATCGAAACAGTGGTCGGTGAACGGCAGGCGGGAGGCATCGCAGTCGACCACCGAGACATTCTCGAACGGGAAATTGCGGTGGGCTTTCAGAGCCATTTGCAGGGCAAAATCCACCCCGGTGATGGAGCCTTCGGTCCCTACCCGGCGACGCATCATATCGAACAGGATACCGGTGCCACAGCCGAGATCGAGAATATCGCTGCCCGGTTCAATTTTGATTCCGCCGACGATATGGGAGAGTCTTTCGAGGTCTTCAGCCGCGTAATGCAGGTCCCACTCCTCAGCCAGCCGATCAAAAAATTCCTGATGTTTATCGTGTGACATTGTCCACAATTTAACGGGGCGGTAGAAACTGTCAAGCGATTTCGGCCAGGGGGCGACGGAGAGCCACTTGAGAGGTGGGCCACCGATGCGAACAGACTTGCTCGGTATCGTAGCCGGGGATCCCTGCGATCCCCGGCTGTATTGCTACAGGTTGGGTAACCCACATGTGCTTTGGTGTCCCACCCGTGCCTCGGGTGGGACAATCGATGCAAAGCTATCCACGTACCGATATTGCCAATCCCACCAAATCCAATGTCCTGTTTCCGCTTACCGTGAATTGGGTTCGTTTTGTATTTTTGTATTCTGTGCCGTTTTGTCTCCCCATGCACGACCGGCTGCTTTATTGCTCCTTGTCTCTACTGATGTAGCGTGGGCTGGATTTTGCGGAAGGATTGTAAGGAATGTGGGGGGGTGTTGAAAGGTGGGCCTCTTTTGGTGGACTTAGGCTCCGGACCGAGTAGTTCAAAACTTGTGCGGCTTTGACCCCATGTCGAGCCAGCCCTTCTCTTCAAGCCGTCGCCAGGCGGCGGCGATTTGAGCGCTGCTGAAGAGCGAGCGTTTGCGCTCATTCCAATCATGTACCTGTCGGATTGTGGTCTCAGTATCTCGTGCGGGATTATCATCCTCGTGCGTGACCCAATAGACGGACGATAGCAGTTCCATGCCGAAGGGTGTTTCGAATCCTTCTATGATATCTGCAACTACATCTAATCGCTGCACGGACTCTTGCTCGCTGTTCAAAAATTCTATCGCTTCTTCCGCAATCCCCTTCACCAACTCGATTTCTACGTCTGGTTTCTGCGTGTCCCCATAGCCCCTTGTGAAGTGCCCCTCCATCCTCTCCAGAACCTTGTTGAGATTATGAGCGTAGGGACCGTATAAGCCTTTCTTGAATTGAAGCCTTAGCGGCTCACCGGCCTCTTGGAGGAAATAAGCCAACTTCTGTATTTCCAAGAGTGTTAAACGATATGCCAGCTGCGAGTATCTGTGCATTGCCAGTACAACGAGAGCCCGTGAGGACGTCCATTTGGGTCTACTAGTTCCGATCGGCATGTCGGAATGATCCGGTGCCCCAACCGGTTCATATAGAAGCACCCGTATATCATTAGCTTCGCGGAATTTCTCTTCGATCAATCGCCTAACTTGGCCCCAGTCAAGTCCCCCGAGACCGCAGCCAAGTGGTGGTATGGCAATCGATTTAATGCCGAGTTGTCGCACAATTTTTAGCAAGTCATTCAGTCCATGCTCAATGTCTTCAATTTTCGACTTGCCTCGCCAGTGCCGTTTTGTTGGGAAGTTGATAATATATTTGGGATTCATCATCCTCCCGGTCTCGAAAACGTGCATTCGACCTTGGACAACTTCACCGGTCTTGCACGCACGGTGATAAGCTTCATAGTTGGCGGGAAAGGCCTTCTTGAACTGGAGAGCAATTCCCTTACCCATAAAACCAACAGTGTTAACAGTGTTAACCAATGCTTCCGCATCTGCTTTGAGAACGTTTCCTCTGGTTAGTTCAATCATTTTCACCCCAAGCGGCTTTTAATAATACCACTTTCTGCAAACTCTTACCGGCTTCTGCAACTTGTCTGGATACTGCTCCATAATTGATACGACCTTTTTCTTCATGCCGTTGTTCAGGACGGCAATGTGATCGACTAAGTCCCATGGGCAGCTTCTATAGACCAGGAACTCGGCTTGTTTTCGCCGCTGACGGTCTGGATGATCAAGATCGTCCTTCCATATCTCGGCGTATATGCAATCCCAGTCAAGGTTGTGTAGCAAAGCAAGATCATCGTACCAGTCCGTATAAGCAGCGATACCATGACCGTCAGAGAATACAAATCCTTGTTCGTTATTACACATCACCTGAGCATGCGAGACAATATAGATTATCGGTTCTTGTCCCTCGTCGTATCCCTCCACCCATCCCGTGTGCAATTGGTACAGCATGGGTGACCTCGGACCGAAATAGAACGACACATAATCATGAATACATCCACCCGGCCCGCAATCAATTGGCATAACCCGACGTTGTTGTTGAATATCCACGTTGTGAATCGTCTTGTACTTGAGTCCATCTGAGGGAACGTGCTTAGGGGCATGCAACGCACCACGCTGGAGACAAGTGGCGAGATTTTCTACGTGCATAATACGGAATATGGGGGTGGGAATTGGTGCTTCCATATCTCTTCACAATGGCAGACCCCCTAATCCGTTCCGCTGGGGGATCATCCTGTATTCGTTATCTCAACACAGTATCGCCAAATCGCTCATTCCCTGACAACCAAGAGAACATATCCTTACAGAGAGGCGACAGGACTCCTTCATTTTGAAATATGAAGCTGCCCAAAGCTCTGTGCAAGCATTTGATGATCACCAGAGTCTCCCCCTTCCCAAAAATGTGACGCGGGAAAATCAGATAGGCCTTTTGGTGAGGGAACTTTGAGCGTATATTGCGGTTTGCCCAAATTGTAGGAGCGTTATGGCCAACAACTCAGAAAAATACCAGGACAACCGCCAGTACCTGCACGTCAAGGGAGCACGGGAGCACAATCTCAAAAATATCGACGTCAAGATCCCGCGCAACACCCTGACCGTGATCACCGGCCTCTCCGGCTCGGGCAAAAGCTCGCTGGCGTTCGATACGATTTACGCCGAAGGGCAGCGCCGCTATGTCGAGTCGCTCTCGGCCTACGCCCGCCAGTTCCTCGGGTTGATGGAAAAACCCGACGTGGATTTCATTGAGGGACTCTCCCCGGCGATTTCGATCGAACAGAAAGGGACCCCCAAGAATCCTCGCTCGACAGTCGGCACGATCACCGAAATCTACGACTATCTCCGCCTCCTGTTCGCGCGGGTCGGCGTGCCGCACTGCATAAAATGCGGCGAACCGATTACCCAGCAAACGGTTGAACAAATTGTCGACTCGGTGCTCACGTTCGAGGAAGGCACCCGGTTGATGGTCCTCGCGCCGCTCGTACGCGGTAAAAAGGGGGAGCACAAGGAGGTAATCGAGGAAGCGCTGCGGGAAGGATTCGTCCGCTTGCGCGTCGACGGCGAGGTGGTCGAGACCGATTCGGAAATCGAACTGGACAAGAAGAAAAAGCATACGATCGAGGCGGTGGTCGATCGTCTGGTGGTCAAGGCCAAATCCAAACGCCGCCTGGCCGATTCGGTCGAAACCGGCCTTCGCGTCGGCAACGGCACAGTGCTGATCAATATCAAGAACAAGGACCTCCTCTTCTCCGAGCAGTTCGCCTGCCTCAAATGCAACATCAGCTATGAAGAGCCCACGCCCCGGATGTTCTCGTTCAATTCTCCGTTCGGCGCCTGTCCGGTCTGCGACGGACTCGGGCAGAAGATGGAAATCGATCCCGACCTGGTAGTACCGGATCGCTCGCTTTCGATCTCCGAGGGAGCGATCAATCCCTGGGGCGGCGCCGAGATGTCCAATTGGTATCGCTATCAACTGCGCGGGGTGGCCAATCATTTCGGCTTCAAATTTTCCACTCCGTTCGAAAAACTCCCCGAGGAAGTTCAAAAAGTAATCCTGTACGGTTCCGGCCGCACACAAATCCGTTTCGAATACGAACATGTCTCCGGCAAGGGGCGCGGTTCGGGGGTGTACGAATCGACGTTCGAGGGAGTCATTCCGCATTTGGAACGACGCTATAAACAGACCGAATCGAGCGGCGTGCGTCAGTGGATCGAACATTACATGTCGGTGTCGGAATGTCCCGCCTGTAAAGGCAGCCGTCTTCGGCCCGAAGCCCGGGCGGTGATTATCGACCGCGAAACGATTGACAGTCTGACTGTCAAGTCGATCAAAGAACTGCGCCGGTTTTTCGATGAAATCCACCTGACCAAACGGCAACAAACGATCGCTGCGCAGATTCTCAAGGAGCTGCGCGAGCGGCTGGGTTTCCTGTGCGATGTCGGGCTCGACTATCTTACCCTCAGCCGGGCCGCCTCGAGTCTTTCCGGCGGCGAAGCACAACGCATCCGCCTGGCGACTCAGATAGGTTCGCGCCTGGTCGGTGTGCTGTATATTCTGGATGAGCCCTCTATCGGTCTGCACCAACGCGACAATCGCCGCCTGCTCAATACGCTCACCGAACTGCGCGATATCGGCAACACCGTGCTGGTGGTGGAACACGACCGGGAAACGATTGAGGAAGCGGACTATGTGGTCGATCTCGGTCCCGGCGCCGGCGTGCATGGGGGCAAGGTCGTGGCAGCCGGAACGCCCCGCGATATTATCAAAGAGAAAAAGTCAATCACCGGGCAGTATCTCTCGGGCGAAAAAGAAATCCCGACACCGCAAGAACGACGAGAGCCGAACGGTCATTATATCGTTCTCAAAGGCGCTACCGGTAATAACCTGAGAAAAGTTGACGTGGAAATCCCGCTCGGCGGTTTTGTGGTGGTAACGGGGGTTTCCGGTTCCGGTAAATCGACTCTTATCAACGAGACGCTTTATCGCATTCTCGCCAAGCACTTTTTCAATAGTCGTCGCCAGCCGTTGCCGTACGGATCGATTGAAGGGCTCGAACATATCGACAAAGTAATTGCGATCGACCAGTCCCCTATCGGTCGCACACCGCGCTCCAACCCGGCCACATACACCGGCGTGTTCGCTCCAATACGTGACCTTTTTGCCGGATTGCCGGAGTCCAAAGCACGCGGGTACCAGCCAGGCCGGTTCTCGTTCAACGTCAAAGGGGGGCGCTGCGAGGCGTGCGCCGGCGACGGGATCATCAAAATCGAAATGCACTTCCTGCCGGATGTTTATATCCCCTGCGAAGTCTGCAAGGGAAAGCGCTACAACCGTGAAACGCTCGAGGTAACGTTCAAGGGGAAATCTATTTCCGATGTCCTCAACATGACCGTCGATGAAGCCCTGTCTTTTTTTGAGAACATCCCGCGTATTAAGAACAAACTCCTGACCCTGGCCAATGTCGGTCTCGGTTACATTCGGCTCGGGCAGCAGGCGACGACCCTCTCGGGCGGCGAAGCACAGCGCGTCAAACTGGCCACCGAGCTGTCCAAGATAGCGACCGGCAAGACGCTGTATATTCTCGACGAGCCGACCACCGGTCTGCATTTCGAGGATATCAAGATGCTCCTGCGGGTGCTGGAAGAATTGACCGACCGCGGCAACACGGTGCTGGTGATCGAGCATAATCTCGATGTGATCAAAACGGCCGACTGGATTATCGACATCGGTCCCGAAGGCGGCGACGACGGCGGTAGGATTATTGCGACCGGGACGCCGGAGCAAGTGGCGGCCAATCCCGATAGTTACACCGGTCAATACCTGAAGGCGGAGTTGGGGGACCGTGTTGCCGACCAATCCCGGAAGCGCGACGCGAGAAAGAAGACTCATGCCGGAACTGCCTGAAGTAGAAACAGTCGTACGCGGTCTTCGCGAAACGGTAGTCAGTCGCACGATCAAACAGGTTAAGCTCAACGCCCCGCCGGCAACAATCGTCGTCGGCCGCGCTTTCGCCGAACGCGGATTCGAGCGCTCTTTGGTCGGGAAACGGATTGAGCGTGTTGACCGACGCGGCAAGAATATCCTGATTCGGCTCTCCGGCGACGCCACCCTCTGGGCACATCTGAAAATGACCGGGCATTTTTTCTGGGTGCCGCGCTCGGCGCCGATCAATAAACACGATCTGGCTGTTTTCAGATTTCGCTCGGAGAACGGGAAGGGAGCGTGTCGCCTTGAAGAGAACATTCTCAAGTTCAACGACTATCGTCGCTTTGGCCGTCTGCGCTTGTTCGACAATGAGGAGTTGATGCAGCAGCCGGGAATCGCTTCGCTCGGACCGGAACCGCTTGAAATTTCCCCGGATGAATTCGTGGAGCTTTTCCGACGCACCACCCGCATGATCAAACCGGCTCTGATGGATCAGACCTTTATCGCCGGTCTCGGCAACATTTACGCCGATGAATCGCTTTATGCCGCGCGGATTCACCCCCGGCGGCTGACTTCATCTATATCGCGCAGGAAGTTGATCGAACTGCATGGAATTATCCAGACGCTCTTACTGATGGCGATCGACAACATGGGGACTTCGGTGGACTCCTATTCCGGCGTCAACGGCAATCCGGGCGGATTTCAAAAGTATCTCAAGGCTTATAACAACGAGAGTCTTCCCTGCGAGCGCTGCGGCACGATAATTATTCGCGAGAAGATAGGCTCCCGCTCGGCCCATTTCTGCCCCCGCTGCCAGAAAGCACCGAAGGGGTAGGTTTTCGACGGGCTTCAACAATATAGTGAGCTTTGAACTCAACTTATTGCACGACAGGGGATTCTCGGACCAAGACGCTGAGAACGGCTCGACCAATGTATCGGCTCGGCTACAAGGAATTGTGATCATTGATTGCCAGTGAGCACTTGACCCCGTGCCAACTAGTCGGTATCCTAATGAAAACAGATCACAAGCAAGGTATAGGTTCGTTGGCGATCAAGAGGATATATTGCGCGGGGCCTCTCTTTAATCCCAAGGAGAGAGATGAAATGCAGCAGATTGCGGACTCCCTAGAATCTGCGGGTTTCGGAGTCTTCCTTCCGCAGAGAGATGGCTTGGAGATGGCACGCATAGTGTCTGCATTGGTGGACGAGGGCATGAACAACCGCCAAGCGAACCAGCTACTGGCCAAAGCGATTTTCCACATCGACACGTACCAAGTGGCGAAGTGCGATGGGCTTGTGCTTAACCTCAATGGCCGGGTCCCAGACGAAGGTGCCATGGTGGAGGCCGGAATTGCTTGGGCGTTGAAGAGACCTGTGGTCATATACAAGAACGATGCCCGGTCTGCCCTGCTGGGCCAAGACAATCCTCTCGTGCTTGGTCTGGCGTCTTTCAAGACCATACGTGAGATAGGTGAGTTGCCAACCGCCTTTTCTCTGGCGTTTGCGAAGAACCTTGGAAATGCTGACGACTGGCTCATGTTGGCGGACCAAGTGGTTCGAAATCTGGATAGGGGCGCCAGATTGCAGAGAATCTTCACTCAAAGACGAGTAAACCGGGCCAACGCTGAGCGTCTGGCCAAGGTATTAGAGGAAGCATAACACACTATAGGGGAGGGTCAATGGCTCCAACGAATCTTGGCGACAAACGTGAGAAGGACGTGTGCACTCACCCCTTCGCATGCTTGAGCGTTAACTCAAAGGGCCGCGCCGAGACGGTTGTGGGAGACGGCATCCGGTCTGAGTTTCAACGGGATGTTCACCGTATTATTTACTCGCTGCCTTTTCGGCGACTTAGACACAAGACTCAGGTATTCTACAAACCTAATAATGACCACATCTGCAATAGGCTTGAGCATTCATTGCTGGTGTCCAACGCGGCACGGACGGTAGCAAGGGCTCTAGGGCTGAACGAAGATCTCGCTGAGGCTATCGGTTTGGGTCATGATCTCGGTCACGCTCCATTTGGTCACCATGGCGAGAAGATACTCAGTGAACTGTGTGAGGAGAATGGGATAGGTAGGCCGTTTCAACATGAAATAAACGGCTTGAGGTGCGTGGATAGACTTGGACAGTTTGACCGAGGCGACAATCCAGGTCTTAATCTGACCTTTGAAGTTCGCGACGGGATCATATCACACTGCGGAGAGGATAATAGTGTAAATGTGCTGGTACCTTACCAAGGCGAGAAGGATCTCTCGAGCTACACGCTCAGAAAACAGGTCCCCATGCCCGTCTCTCTTGAGGGATGCATTGTGAGGTTGGTCGATAAGGTTGCTTACCTTGGGCGTGACCTGGAGGATGCGCTGCAGGCGGGGATCATCCAAGAGTCTGACGTTCCAAAAGTCATCATAGAGGAGCTAGGTGCGCGTAACTCACAAATCGTCAAAACGCTTCTTGTCGATATAATCGACGAATCTCCTAATGACTGCCAGAAGATCCGCATGTCCGATGCTCGCTTTCAGGCCCTCAAGCAACTAATGGATTTCAATTACAAATACATATACCTGACACCAAAGGTCGAAGGCGAAAAGCAACGTGCCCGATCGGCACTCAGGTGCGTATTCCATGCTCTGCTTGATGTCATAAATAGGTCGAATCGCTTCCGAGACAAAGGCTTGCTCCCGGAAGGCAGTGTATTCAGATTCTTCGAAAAATTCGTTCAGGAAATGAAGTACCCCGAAGAGGAGGCGGAACCTCAGATCGTTGTGGACTATGTGAGTGGGTTTACTGACAACTTCTTGATAGCAGCCATCAAAGAAGTGGTCGACCCAGTCAATCTGGTGGTGAATCCCACCGCGTAGTTTTTGACTCGATGCGTCACGCTATTTTATCCGTTGTCCTGAGTTTTTATCGAAATACATGAGAGAGTCGGGATCAAGGGCGAAGCGGACGGTTGCGCCAGGAGTGTAGTCCGTGGAAAGTTTCGCCGCCAACGTTTCGCCGAGATAATTGAGGCTCAGCACGAGGTGATCTCCCAGATACTCCGATCCAATCACCTTCGCCTCAAATGGACCGTCGGCCCGCACGATCAACGCCTCCGGCCGCACGGCGACCACAAACGCGGCTTTCGATGCAACCGCGCCCGGCAGTCGTTCCACTGATGAACCGAACAGCCGCGCGAAGCGGGTGTGGTCATCAATCGTAATGCTGTTGATCTTCGGTTGTCCGAGGAATTGCGCCACGAAGAGATGCTGCGGATTATCGTAAAGTTCCTCCGGTGTGCCAACCTGCATCAAGCGACCTTCGTGCAGCACGGCGAGACGGTCGGCCATGGTGAGCGCCTCGGCCTGGTCGTGCGTCACGTAAACCATCGTAGTCCCCATCTGTTTTTGCAGGGTGACGATTTCGCGCCGCATGCGAACGCGCAGATCGGCATCGAGATTGGACAGCGGTTCATCGAGCAGGAACAGATCGGGTTGACGAATAATCGCCCGTCCCAGCGCGACCCGCTGGCGTTGGCCGCCGCTGAGTTGACCCGGCTTGTCGTTGAGACGGGCCTCAAGGCCGAGCATCGTTGCCGTTTCTTTCACGCGCCGGTCGATTTCCGAACGGGGGACTTTCGCAACCTTGAGTGGAAACGCCAGATTTTTCGCTATCGACATATGCGGATAAAGCGAGTAGTTCTGGAACACCATCGCCACGTTGCGATCTTTGGGCGGCAATTGATCGATCCGTTTCGAACCAAGTATAATCTCACCGCGATCAACCTGCTCGAGACCGGCGATCAAACGAAGCAAAGTCGATTTGCCGCAACCCGAGGGGCCGAGCAGCACGAGCAACTCACCCGCCGGAAGCTCGATGCTTATCTCGCGCAGGACCTTGTTTTGATCGAACGATTTGCAGACAGCGTTGAGTGTGAGTGACGGCATTTATTGAATCTCCGCGACGCGGCCGGTTTCAATCCGGAAACTTCGACCGATTTCATGCAACGCCTGTGGGGGGCGAGTGGCTGTCGTTAGAAACAGTTGGCTGAATCCCTCGAATCCGGCAATCAACGCCTCGGTGCGGCGGTCATCCAGTTCTGCGAAAATTTCATCTAGCAACAACACCGGCGGCGTTTCCCGTTTGTCGCGGAGGATGTTGTAAGCGGCCAGCTTGAGTGCAATGGCAGCTGTGCGCCATTCTCCCTGAGAGCCGTGCGTGCGCGCCGGAAGGTTATTTATCGTCAGAGTGGCTTCATCGCGATGCGGACCGATCAAGGAAACACCGGCCGCTTGTTCGCGGGCGGCGATCATACGCAGCCTTTGATTGAACGCCGCTTCTATCTCCTCGCATGAGGCGGTTGCTTCGACCGGCACTTTGGGAGTGTACTCGATCGTAAGTTCTCCGCCCGATGAAATATCACGATAGTATTTGGCCGCCATTGGCGTCATTTGTGCGATATACTCTGCCCGCCCTACCATAACTTTACTGCCGATCGTAACCATGAGTTCATCGAACGGCGAAGGATCAGCACCGTTTTTCAGCGCGGCGTTACGCTGTGAGACACAGCGGAGATAGTCGGTCAGGTTGTCAAGATAACTCGATGAAAGCTGCGACAGGTGGATATCGATAAAGGTGCGCCGTTTGCCCGGAGAACCGCTTACTATTTCGGAGTCTTCGGGGCCGACCGACACCGCCGAGAACAGGCGGAAAAGTTGACTCAACCGTACCCCGACTCCGTCAACTGTTACCTTCTTACGTCCGCCCTTTTGGTAAGCAACCGCGACTTTGTAGTCATTATCTTCTGAAATCAGACCGCATTCCACGCGATAGATATCGTTCCCGTCCCGAACCATCGCAGCGTCGTTAGCGGTGCGTTGTGAGCGTCCCAGCGAACACACATACAGAGCTTCGAGCAAGTTGGTTTTTCCGGAACCGTTGTGACCGTAGAAAACATTGACTCCCGGGCAAAATTCAATATGGGCGTCTTCGAAATTGCGAAAACTAGTCAGATGTAACGATTCTATTCTCATGGCCATAAAAAATGGCAGATATTACATCTGCCATTTTCATCGGTTCAAATCTGCTCTAATCGGCCAAACGTAACGGCATGATCAGACACAGGAAATCATCCTTGGGTACTTCGGCACCGTATACGACCCCGGCCGCCACCGGTGTAGACAATTCGAAGATCACATCATCGCCGTCCATCTTACCCAGGATATCGGTGATGTAATTGGCGTTATAACCCATCTCGATATCATCACCACGATAGTCGCATTCAATCGTCTCTTTGCCTTCACCGCCCATGTCGGCGTTGGTCGTGGAAAGTGTTAAGCTCCCATTCTTGAGAGTGAATTTGACCTGGTGTGTCAATGCGTTGGAAAGGATCGAAACCCGTCGCACGGCGCCGGAAAGTTCCGCCTTCGAGACTTGAAGTTTCTTGTCGTTAGCTTTGGGAATAACCTGCTCGAAGTTCGGATACGGTCCCTCGATCAGGCGCGACGTGAGAATGACTTCTTCCATGTTAAAAACGATATTATTCTCACCGAAAATTATCCCGACTTCCGTCTTCGGATCATCCACCAGTTTCGGTATCAGATTCAACACTTTCGGCGGAATAATCACATCCTCGTTCAGTCCACGCAGCTTGGTGTTTTCGACTGCTGCTTTGGCCAGGCGATGACCGTCGGTGGCCACCATCTGCATCTTATCACCTTTTGTCTGCCAGAGAATGCCGTTGAGAGCCGGACGGGTTTCATCATCGGAGCAGGCAAAAGTTGATTTGGTGATCATCTGAACCAGTTCGTTACCGGCAATTTTAATTTCACGCTTGGTGTTCACCGCGGGCAGTTTCGGGAAATCATCGGCTGCGACGGTTCCGATTTTGTACGATCCATTCGGGATCTTTATCTCCATGCGTGAGCCGTTAACTTCAACCGTAATCTCCGACTCCGGAATCTCCTTGATAATTTCGGAGAGGATCCTGGCCGGGACCGATACCGCCCCTTTCTTACTCACATCACATTCGATCGCTTCCGTGATCGACACGTCCAGATCGGTCGCCGATATCTTGAGCTTGTTATCCAGAGCTTCGATCAGGACATTGGTGAGAATAGGAAGAGTTGATTTCGTTGGCACCACCTGCAGAACATTCTGCAGACAGTAACCGAGGCGTGATTTGGGTAATTTGAATTTCATACTGACTCCCCCGACGGGTTATCCTCCGGTGGTCTTATTATAATCCCTTTTTATATATCAAATACAGTAGTATTAATGCTGTCGAAATGTTGACAAGCTGCTGCTGTATTTTCCTTTCTTCATTAACCTCAATAATTTAACGGCTATAGAAGGGTGCTGAATTATCCCCAAACTTATAACCGTCTTCTGCACAAAGCAACCGCTTTTCCACCGCCGGCCGACTTATCAATAGTTTTCCCAAAAGCATCCACATCGTCATTCACAACTTATCAATACAGCAAAGATGCCGTAATCTGGTCCACTTTTTCGCGCAGGGCGCTGTCCGAGGACATCCGTTTCGAGATTATATCGCAGCCGTGAATAACGGTAGAATGGTCGCGACCGCCGAACTCCGCACCGATGGCTTTGAGTGAGCTGTTGGTCAAAGAACGCGACAGGTACATGGCAACCTGCCGCGCCAAAGCGATATTCGAGGTTTTCTTTTTCGCCCGCATCATCTCCGGATCGATGCTGAAATACTCCGATGTCTTGCGCTGGATGGCATCGATGGAAACGTCCCGCTTGGGTTTCGAAAAACTGTCGGAAAGAACTTTTTCCGCCATCGGCAGATCAATCGGGACTTTCTTGAGAGAAGCGTAAGCCATCAAACGAATCAAAGTACCTTCCAACTCCCGGATGTTGGTGGTTACTTTCCCGGCTACGTAGCGGATTACCTCGTCCGGCATGGAGGTTCCCTCGGAGTCGAGCTTCTTGTAGACGATCGCGGTGCGGTTTTCCAGATCGGGCGCCTGGAGATCGGTTACGAGACCCCAGGAGAAGCGCGAAAGAAGACGTTCTTCCAGTCCCTTGATATCACGCGGCGGTCGGTCGGAGGAGAGAATAATCTGTTTTCCGAGGTGATAGAGGGTGTTGAAAGTGTGAAAAAACTGCTCCTGAGTCGATTCTTTTCCGGTGAAAAACTGGATGTCATCGATGATCAGCACGTCGACATCGCGGTACGAGCGGGCAAACTCCGCAACCGATCCCTCGGAAATCGAGGAGATAAAGTCCGAGGTGAACTGTTCGGAAGTCGCATACACTACCCGTTTGTCCGGGAAGTTCTCGAGTATGCGATGGCCTATCGCCTGGATGATATGGGTTTTGCCGAGCCCCGTGCCGCCGTAGATATAAAGCGGATTGTAGCGAGTGGTGCCGGGAGCTTCGGCCACCGCCATTGAGGCAGCGCAGGCGAACTGGTTAAAATCGCCGACTACCAGAGAATCGAACTGGTAGCGGTCGTTAAGGTTGTGAGGCATCGGTTTGCTCGATGCCGGCGCCGGTTGAGGAACCGGTACGGTTGGTTGCTGGAATTCCAGCGAGGTCTGATTGGCTATTTCGATCGGTTTCGACACGACATAGCTGATGGCGAACTCGTTGCCGAGCACCTCACGAAATGATTCTTCAATAAGACCTTTGTAGTTTGAGCTGATCCAATCAGCTACAAACTTGTTGGGAACGGAAATGCAGAATTGCCCGTCACTGTTGGGTGTGCCTCGGGTCGGTTTGAGCCACGTATTAAACGACTGCTCTTTCATCCGACATGAAATATACTTCAGGCACTCCTTCCATTCCCTGCTGTTGGTGAGTTCATTCTGTGTACTCAACGGATCCCCCCAGATCGGTAAGTATTACAGTCCATTGGTAAAGTGCTGTCGCAATCCAATTGCTTGCAGTTGTAGAACTTGCAACCGGCGGTGAAGGATATAAACATAGTTATCAACATTCTTGTTAAAAACGCCCCGCCCTAAGTGTCTTAATCTCAACAGGTTTTATGTAGGTGGCGAATAGCTATCCACAGGTTATTAACACAATGTGGCTCAATCACTTTCATGTGTATAAATAGCCCTTACGGGGGGTAGCGTCAAGACCTCGTCACAGATTAATTTGTGGATTTCTGAAGTTACTGGTTGGCACGCTATTACGGATACCGTTCACGGTAACACGATTCACTCGCATTCTATATCCGGGCGTGTGTTGAAAACCACTTCTACGAAAATCCGTTTATGGGCAGGCACTTATCGCGGTTTCATCGTTGGCGATCGGATAGAGTTGCGGTTCGGGTTTTATTCGCATCGCATCGTTGTCACAGAGATAAAATCGGGCGACTTATACGCCGCCCGATCTGAGTCTGTGTGATCCGAATTAACGAACCGCTATTTTTCGTTTCGCTAAAGCGACTTCGCAATCGCCTCGAACATTTTTATCTGTTCGTCGGAGCCAAAAGCCGCAACCGGCTTACCGGCGTCGGCGCCCTCGCGTAAGGAGGTCATCAAGGGTATTTCACCTATTAGCTTAACACCGAGCTTCTCGGCCAGTTGTTTGCCGCCGTCTTTACCGAAAATATACTCGCGTTGACCGTTGCTTTCGAAATAGGCCATGTTTTCGATCACGCCAAGGACACTGAGGTTGGTCTTTTTAGCCATGCCGGCGACACGACCGGCGACATGTGTGGCTGTCGACTGCGGTGTCGTCACAACCAGGAGCTCCGCCTTGGGGAGAGACTGGGCCACGGTGATGGTTACATCGCCGGTGCCGGGCGGCAGATCGAGCAACAAGAAATCGAGATTGTCCCAAAGGACGTCGGAAATGAACTGCGTGATCATTTTGTGCAGCATCGGACCGCGCCAGACTACCGGTTCATCCGGACCGACGAAAAAGCCCATTGAAACGACCTGCAGATTGTTGCCCCAGCGGAGCGGGACCATTTTGTCGTCGATCACGGTCGGCTGTCCTTCCAGACCGATCATGTGCGGGATGGAGAAACCGTAGACATCGGCATCCAGCAAGCCTACCTTGTAACCCATTTTTGCCATTGCCACCGCCAGGTTGGCGGTTATGGTCGATTTGCCGACCCCCCCCTTGCCGGAGGCCACCGCGATGAAGCGTTTGGCAAATTTGACTTTCTCGGCGGCATCTTCACGATCCTTCTTGCCGTAACCCAACTTATCCTTGAGTGCCTGGCGTTGTTCATCGGTCATGACACCGAATTCTACCACGACTTCGGAAACGCCCTCGAGCGCACCGACGCCCGCCGCCACATCATCCTGGATTTTTGCCTTGAGCGGACAGCCCGCGATGGTCAGGGTTACCCCTACCGTTACCTTTTCACCGTCGATCTCGACTTTGTTGATCATGCCGAGATCGGTCAGCGGTCTTTTCAGTTCCGGGTCGTCGATCTTGCCGAGGACCTCCATCACCGCATCTTTGCTAATCATAATAGCCTCATTTCAACTAAGCCCCGTAAAAGGGCGGAAAATCATATTCTGCTCAAATCTGCTCGGGAAATTGCAGCGTTGCCCGGCAGGTTAAAGAATATACGCAATCCTAAGATTAATTAAAGCATTAATGGCTATAATGTTCCGGTAATGTGGGGGGGTTGAGGTGATTCTCGGTATTAGCTGAATAGACAGGGAGATCGAAACTCCTGTCAGTAAAAGCCATGCGGGTCAAGTTCCTTGGGAACCTTACGAGGGGCTGTATTAGGTTCACCCGGCCGGTTCGGGGTCGAGGCGACGGCGGTACCAGAGGCATCCCGCCGAAACTACCAGCGGCACGAACAACAACAAGGTCACCACGATCTGCTCCGATTTGTACAAGCCGAAAAAGTAAAACAGAAACAACGACAGAGCGATCACGATCAGCGCAATCGGCCGCGGGAACTTGCGCGACAGCAGGCCGAGAATCAATATGGCCCAGCCGGGGGTGCTGTTCATCAAAGATTCCAGCGTAAGTCCCTCCGCCGCGTTGAAGAGCAGATATAAAAGGCCTATCGAAATCAGG
Organism: Candidatus Zixiibacteriota bacterium; assembly: GCA_035380245.1. Classification (NCBI taxonomy): domain Bacteria; kingdom Pseudomonadati; phylum Candidatus Zixiibacteriota; species Candidatus Zixiibacteriota bacterium. The sequence continues at coordinate 910,824 of DAOSXA010000001.1, forward strand.
ATCACGGTTCCGGCCGTGCGTGGTTCACCGACCATCAACAGGCCCGACAAAGCCCGCGCCGCCAGCCCGACAAATAAAAGACCGTACAGCTCATCACCCGGCTCGCCGCGCGACGTCCGGACGACAATCAAGGCTACGATCCCGATTATCAGCACGAGAAAGCCGATATTTCCCGAGCGCGAGTGGATTTGATTTTGCCGCTCGTCCTCGTACTTCCCGGCCAGGTTTAAAACGTTCAAGGCCGGTCGCAGAAGGTAAGCGCCGACGAGCAGAACGATCGCCCAGTTTTGTTGAAAGGCGGCCGCGATCAGGCCCAGGGCAAAAATCCCCAAAGCGGAATAGAAAATCGGGTCACGCTTAATCATAAATCCGACTCCTCCAGCTCGAACAGCCCATCGACAGTCGACCCGAGCTTCTTCGCCAGGATCAGCGCCAGCTTGACCGAGGGACTGTAATCGCCGCGCTCGATCGCGGCGATTGTCTGGCGCGACACACCGGCCAGATCGGCTGTCTGCTGCTGGGTAAGCTCCCCGTTTAGGAAGCGTTGTTTTCTGAGGTTCGTTTTCAATCGATTACCTTTTATGACATCGCTTTTATCCGGCAAGAGCCGAGCTGTTTATTGATGTCGGTCTAATGTAAAGAATACTTTACATAGTGTCAAGTATAATTTACTTCTAATGATATTGGTTTATAACTGTTTTTTTATCTATTTCGTCTGTAGTGAGATATTTTATCCATTGTGGATTGTTGAATGTCAGACTGCATGACAGTTCTCTCGAAGGAGCTTTTTCTGAATCAATCCGGTCCGAACGCGATCTAACAGAGCAGGAGGTGATGACTTTGATAGATGCAAACATAAACATCGAAGATATGGTCCATAAATATCCCGGCACGGTCAAATGGCTCATCGCCCACGGTCTTCCCTGTGTTGTTTGTGGGGAGCCTTTCTGGGGAACGTTAAAGGAGCTGTGTCAACAGAAGGGCTGGGACGATGAAAAGATTCAGGCGCTGGTTGATGAATTCAACGTTGAGCATAAAAGTCCTTTGAGTTAGCGACGAGCGCTTTTCAATAGTCATAGACAAAGATGCGTGTCAACTGATATCGCGGTCCGATAATTCCCCAATAAATGTTGTTTTCAAACGGACTGTACGAGACTCATGAAATTTCATGGGAAGGGATCTGTGTGGTCGGTCAAATAGGGACTGCTGAAAAAGTCATACACTCGGATATTCAGAAAAACACAACTGTGATGCGAGCGACATAAGGCCACCCGCTGCGCGAGGTTAAGGTTATTTAACGCGTAGCGGCGGGGCTTGTCTCCCCTGCAGAAAAGGTTATCCGCGGGCAGCAAATGCTTCGTCTGCTCCTGTAGTGAAGACTCGGGTGGCCAACCCGTCCACGGGTGGGGAGTGGGTTGCAGACCTTCAGGTCTTAGTAGGGCATGTCTCTCCGAGACATGCCAATGCTTTCTTGCTCGTCAGGTTGTGGGGATGCTATATTGCCTCATACTTTCAAACCTGAACGGACAGTATGAAAAATAAATACGGCATTGTGATCCACGGCGGTGCGGGGACAATTCTGCGCGAGAAAATGACTCCCGAAACCGAAACGGAAATTCGCGCCACCCTCAAACAATCGTTACAAGCCGGTTACGATCTTCTGGACGACGGTCGCGCAGCGCTCGATGCGGTGGTGGCGGCAATCAACGTGATGGAGAACTCTCCCCTGTTCAACGCCGGCAAGGGAGCGGTGTTTACTCACGACGGCGACTGTGAGCAGGATGCCACGATCATGGATGGAACCACCGGCCAAGCCGGAGCGGTGGCGGGGGTACGCCAGATTGCCAATCCGATCAATCTCGCCCGAACGGTGATGGAAAAATCGCCGCATGTTCTTCTCATTGCCGGCGGCGCGGAGCAGTTCGCACGGGAGCAGGGATTCGAGATGATGCCCCCGGAGTATTTTCATACCCAACTACGTCGCGATCAACTCAAGGCCGCACTCGAAAAAGAAAAAAGCTCTGAGGGCAAAGATTCCGGCTCGATAACTCTTTCCGAGGACGGCAAGCACGGGACGGTCGGAGCGGTGGCCCTCGATAAGGAAGGCCGTCTGGCCGCAGCGACATCATCCGGCGGTATGACCAATAAACGGTTCGGGCGGGTCGGTGATTCGGCGATTGTCGGCGCCGGCACCTGGGCCGATAAAACCTGTGCGATTTCCACTACCGGCCACGGCGAGTTTTTTATGCGCGGGGTGGTGGCGTACGATCTTGCAGTCAACATGGCCTATCGCGGTATGACGCTTGAACAAGCAGCCCGGACCACGGTGGCCGACAAGCTCGACGCGACCGGGGGAACGGGTGGACTGATCGCGATCGATCGCGACGGCAATTTTACTCTGCCGTATAACACAGTCGGTATGTACCGAGGATTTCTCATGCCTGGCGGCGAGCCCTACGTGGCGATTTGGGAGAAGTGAAGAGAGACCATGACTGCCGTTCCCGACATCTCCCTCCGAACCGCGAGCGACGCGGACTCCGAGTTTTTCTTCGAGGTTACCAAAGCAGCCCTCGGTAAATATATCGAGTTGACCTGGGGCTGGGATGAGGATCAACAGCGCCGTCTGCATGAAGAGAAATGGCACATCGACAATAGTTATGTGGTGATTGCAGAAGGACGGGAGATGGGGACTTTGCGCTATGAAGAAGGCTCCGAAAGGTTTTATGTCCGCTCGCTGTATCTTCTACCGGCCTGGCAAAACCGAGGCATCGGCACGCGTATCATGCGCTTGATTATGGATCGAGCTTCCTCCGCCGGTCTCCCGGTAGGATTGCATGTATTGAAAAACAATCCGGCGCGGCGTTTGTACGAACGCCTTGGGTTCGTGATTATCGACCAGAACGAAACCCATTTCGAAATGGAGTTCAAATTACCGGGATAGGCTCTGCCAGGATGAAGTTAATCACTACGCGAGGCTAGAGTCTGTCGTTCCGTAATTGGGGAGTGTTCATAAAAGTTACTTATTGCCTTCACGTTTTTTAATTGGTCGATTACTAGAACCAATTGTCCATAACAGCGGTTAAAGCAAAGTAACCGCTCCAAAACCAGGGCTGATAACAAGGGTGTCTGAAAATGGCGGACAAACAACAACTCTTTGCACGCTTTAAGAAAGACCCGCAGCTTTTTGCGCTACATATCGGCGATCTGGATGATTTCTATTTCGAGCGCTGTCGCTGGCTGACTCTCGGCGGCGAGGACGGTCCGGTCCGTGAAGTGATTCTCATTTACCGGGGACCCGGCCACCCAACCGTTCTGGCGCTCGGAAAAACGGATGATTTCCCGGCCTTTCTGGACAACTCACTGACGAGCCTACCCGACAAGTTCTATTGCCATTATCAGGATCCCAACGGTGATATTATCCGTAAGCTCTTCGATGAACAGCCGTTCGGCGAGTATTTCAAGATGGGTCTAACTCCGGAGGCTTATCGACCGCCGCTTTCGGACGACCGGGGCATCAAACGCTTACATGCCGATCATGCCGATGATCTGACGGCGCTTTATCGCAAGGCCTATCCGGGAAATTATTTCGACCGTCGCATGCTGGACACCGGCAAGTATTTAGGCTGTTTCAAAGACGACGAACTGGTTGGCGCGGCCGGGGTGCATGTTGACTCCGATGAATACAACATCGCCGTTTTAGGTAATATCACTACCCATCCGGATCATCGTCGACACGGTATCGCGACCAGGTTGACCGGGGCACTGGTCGGAGAGCTGGTTGAGGAAAAGAAAACAGTCTCCCTCAACGTTCATTCCGAGAACGATCCGGCCATTCGCGCCTATCGGCGATTGGGATTCAAGATTATTCATCGTTATCGCGAGGGTCTTTTCACACGCCGCTGATAAGTCTCTCCCCTCTACAGTTCCTGTCATTGCATGGAGCGGGACAACAAAGCAATCTCAGTCCGCTTGATTGGGAAAATGGTGAGGTTTATTCTTCCCCCGCCTCATAACGGCGCTGGTTCTTTTCCCAAATCGAGTCGCTTTCGCGGAACTTGATCTCCATCGAGACGGAATCGGCGATTCCTTCGGCGCCGGCGAAATTGCTGTCCCAGATCGGGGCGAGGCGGGCGGTGGAGTCATCCTTGAGACTGTTGATATAATCGAGCCGTGCACTTTCCGCCTCATCAGAGACGAATTTCGGCGAAGTCGTGTCGGTCGTTATGGTGGTGTCGGGAACAACGGTGTCGGCGGTATCGCCGCTGTCCATCGGCCGGAACAACTCGATTACGAACCAGAGCGCGATACCTATTGCGAATCCGATCAGAAATTTGCGCATAGTATACTCTCACTCCTCGAACGATCAAAAAATAACATGCAACGGCGTGCTGACTTCCGTGAGATCGAAATGCTGATTGTCCAGGTTGTACTTCTCCACTTCAGGCAAATGATAGAAACGATATCCTTCGGCCGATAGGATATCAACCTGATTTTGATCGAGGTAGTAGATGAATTTGAGGCTGTCGTTATCGTCGTTACGTCGCAACATTCTTACGTACGGCTCCCACCAGGCGATGCAGACCGCTGCTTTCCCGGGGAGCGATTCACCCTGCTCGATCAGGTTATGTACGAAGCGATCGCTTCTGATGCGTTTGTCGCGCAGAGACAAGATCTGTCCCTGTGATATTTGCATCGACGCGCCGGATTCTTTCAAGTCAAAAAAGCAGGTAAACGCCAGGATCACGCATATAGCGATCATGACTCTTCGATGCAAACTTCCGGCCAGGATCAATATCGCGAACGGCACGAGTGGAATCAGATAGGACGGTTCACAGGGGAGGCGAAGGAAAGCTACGACGTACAGGACGATTGCCACGATCGACGGCCGAAGAAAACGGCGCCATGACCTGTCGTGTTGGTCGTCCGTTACAACGGCGCCGGGGAAAAACGCTGCCGCCACTAAAATGAGGCCAAGCGCAACGGCGCCGAAATAACCCCAGACACCGAACGTCAACTTACTGAGGACGTCCACCATCGGTGTGCCCGAGACATCGTAGAAAGTGAAGAAGGCCTTGCCGTATTTCATGTAAACGGGCAGATATAAAATTGCGGAGGTTGCAAGTACGGGAATCAGATAGCACATTAACTGGATGAAAACGGTTCGCAAAGAAACTTTGCGCCAGGTAAGGCTAAGGATGATCAAGAACGGCAGAACCATAGCTCCCGAGGTAATGCGACAACCAACAGCCGCTCCGAGCGCTATTCCACTCCATATCAAACGCCCCTTGAGAAACAGGTAAAGGCTCAGCATGATGAACGCCAGCGCCCAGATGTAGTCCATCGTAATTGTGCCGGCCACATAGACAATAGGCGTGAAAGCGAGCGCCAAACCAGCGAGTTCCGCGTTTCTTACCTTCATGAGGCGGAGCGAGAGAATAAAAAAGACCACCGCGGCGACACTCATTATCATACTTGCGCCGTTCATGAGCCACGGCCCGCCGGGAATGAGAAACGCGGAGATAATCTCGTGCAGAGGAAAACCGGGAGGACGTGAGTAGACATAACTGCTTGTGTCCAGGATAGTCCTGGCGGCATTCGCAACCCGCCAGGCGTCGGGGTCATTGCCGTAACCGGGTGTCAGAAACGGCAGACGCGAAAGACCGACGACAGCCGCAATGAAGATTAGTGCTTTGTTGGTATCCTTCAATTTCTTGAGAGTAGCAATTGGATTCAAACCATCAAACTCCCGGCGCTCGTAATCTAGATTATTAATTCCTGCTGGTTTGACCGCGAACAAGTCAAACGATGTCACAAGGTAGGCGTACCGGGCGCGGCTATCAAGGTTTATTGCAATGACGGGAATTGTAAGGTCGGGACCCTTGGTCCCGACATCCTGCGCTTGACTAGCGTGCGGTGCGCAGGCCGGGATCCCCGCGATCCCGGCCGGTTCCGGAGCGTTATTGCCAATTGATGGCAGGTCTCGGAAAGATCTGCTCTACTGGATGCTTGGAAGGATTGATATCGTCGAAATCACAGTGATTTGGTCTTACGAGTAACTTCAGCGTCAGGACCGCGAGGGTCCTGACCTACGAAGAAAATGTAATTTTCGACAAACCAAAAAAGCCCCCGCAAGCGCAGGGGCTGACCTTGTTCATAGTACCTTGTGAAACCTTTTTCCCACCCAAGGGGTGGGGCACGGTTACCTATGTCCGGTTTGTGCAAACGTCTGCTCGTTCCGGCCGTTATCCCTTCGGCTCTTTGATCTGCTCAAGGAGTCGCTTGATAATCTCGAGCGTGTCAACCCCGTCCGCCTCGGCGTTGAACGAGGTGACGATGCGGTGCCGCAGCACCGGATAGGCGGCAAAGCGGACATCCTCCGGGCCGGGAGTCGGGCGGCCGTCGAGAATCGCGCGGGTCTTGGCGGCCAGGATCAAATACTGTGAGGCACGCGGTCCGGCTCCCCAGTTGACCCAGTTCTTCACGAAATCAGGAGCGTTCGGTTCGCCTGGGCGGGTTGCCCGAACGAGACTGACGGCGTATTGCACCAGATGATCCGACACCGGCACCTTACGCACCAGCTGCTGGTAAGCACCGATCTCGGTCGGTGTCAACACTTTGTTGAGTTGGTAATTGAGTATAGTCGTAGTTGACTTGACGATTCGTGCTTCCTCGGCGTCGGAAGGGTAATCCACGAAAACGTTAAACATGAACCGGTCAAGCTGCGCTTCCGGCAATGGGTAGGTCCCCTCCTGCTCGATCGGGTTCTGCGTCGCGAGCACGAAAAACGGCTCGTCCAGTTTGTAGGTCTCGCCGCTCGCGGTTACTTCGTGCTCCTGCATCGCCTGCAACAAAGCCGCCTGCGTTTTCGGCGGCGTGCGGTTGATTTCATCGGCCAGGATAATGTTGGCGAACACGGGGCCTTTGACAAAACGGAACTGACGTTTGCCGGTGGCCCGGTCGTCATCGATAATATCCGTACCGGTGATATCGGAAGGCATCAGATCCGGTGTGAACTGAATCCGGTTGAATTTCAGGTCGAGCACCTGAGCGAGGGTGGAAATCAGCAATGTCTTGGCCAGGCCGGGAACGCCGACCAGCAGGCAATGGCCGTTGGAAAGCAGGGAGATCAGGAGCTGTTCGATTACGGCGTCCTGACCAATAATAACCTTGCCTATCTCGGCTTTTATCTCGGCGTAACTTTTATTGAGTCTCTCGACAGCGGCAATATCGGATCCGGATTCAGCGGCGGACATCAATTCCTCCAGGTTCAGCAGTCACAATATGTTGTTTTCATGTATCGACTTATACAATCACAACGACGTTCGGGACGAAAACTCCAGACCGGTCAGGTGAGCTTTTCCGCATCTTCGGTTAGAGATTATATCCGGTCCAATAGATCCGCCCGGCAATATCCCTGAACTTACTCGTTAACTTCTATCACACCAACCGTTTAGCGGCAACCGGAAATAATGTACTACTTGACCAAAGCGCTCTAACGAATAACCTAACAGTAACTTAACAGTGAATCATGAGGTGTGGAAAAGGCTGCCTTTGCGGGCGATGGAAGCTCAAGGTATCTTATTGAAAGACAATTTATTGCAAGGATGTCCACATTTTTCGCCTATTTTCCACACAATTCACATGGTGTTTATTTCAGTCCTCTTCGGTGCTCGCCGGTTCTTCCTCCATCATCGGCTCCGGAGTCAGAAAACCGAGGTTCGGGGCGGCATCTTTCATACTGCAACCGCCGCAAAACACAGCGCCTTCTTCGATTATGAGTGACTTGGTACGGAGGTCGCCGTCCATTTCGCAGTTCGCCTGGAGTTCAATTTTCTCCGAAGTAACCACATCACCGATCATTTTCCCGGCGATGATGGCCGATTCAGCCTCAATCTGTGCTTCGACTCGACCGGTCGTGCCGATCGTCACGCAGTCGTTGCAGTTGATTTTTCCTTTTACCTCACCGTCGACTCGCAGCGCTCCCTTGATTTCAAGCGTGCCGGTAATGACGGTGTCGCGGCCGATGATCGTGTTGGTCAGGCCGCCTCCTTCGCCGTTGCTACCTTTCTTGATCATAACTGCTTTCCAAAGGATTTATAGGTTCACCTTTTAATCTCACTTCATAATGTAAATGCGGTGCGGTCGAGATCCCCGTGTTGCCGGACAAAGCCACCCGGCTCCCGGCCAGTACCTCCTGCCCCGGATGGACCAGGATGGTATCGTTGTGACCGTACAATGTCTCGATCGTATCGGAGTTCTGCACGATCAACACGTTGCCGTAAACGGAATCATAGTCGGCCGAAGTAACCGTGCCGTTGGCGGTCGACAACACCGGCGTGCCGATACGGCAGGCGATATCGACTCCCGGATGATACCGCTCGGGATCTTTGATCTGGAATTGCTGCGAGATCGTGCCGTTGAGCGGAAGGCCGTGCGGATAATTGAAATCCGCATCGGGCGGACGAGCCATCACCACCGGATTCGGTTCGTTGTCCCCGAGAATGGCCGAGTCGCTCGGCATCGGCGGGAAAACGTATTCAATTCCGGCCAGCTCGGTCAGGCGACCGACAATCTCGCGCGCCTGCTGAAGATTCATTTCGAGCAATTGCACCTTGTATTGATAACGCTGAAGCCTTTCGTTTTCAGCCTGTACCCGCTCGGTGATCGCCGCGCGTTCCAGCACCTGTCCGTAAAAAGCCGCGAACAACACGATGCCGATAATAATCGCTCCGAGCAGCAGCAGCAGTGTACGCAGCAACCAGCTCCGCATGCGGAACTCGCGGCGCGCCCCGGTGCCGTCGGGAATAATCATTATCGTTACGTATTTACTCGTTCGCATACTTTTTATACTGCCGTTCGCATGTTGTGTGTTTTTTCAACGCGGCATGCGATGACGACGGGTAATCGTCTACAATTATATATTATCGGCTAGACTTCAATCTTCTGAAACAACTCCAGCAAACGCGTCAAGTCGTCGTCGCTGTAATACTCGATCTCGATCCTGCCCCCCTTCAGGGTGTGATTGATCCTGACCGCCGTGCCGAGCTTCTGACGCACCATCGATTCCGCTTCGGCGATAGCGGGAAGACGCCGCTTCGGAATCAGTTTGCGGCCTTTCGGCTTGCGCGTCCGTCGTTCGGTTTCGCGCACCGACATGGCGCCCTCGATAATCCTGTCCGCGAGACTCAGCATTTCGGTTTCATCGTCAAGCGCCAGGATCGCACGGGCATGTCCCTCGGAGAGTTTGCCTTCGCGAATCATCTCCTTGATCTTCGCCGGCAGCGTCAACAACCGCAGTACGTTGGTTACGGCGGCGCGACTCTTGCCGACTCGCTCGCCGAGCTGCGCCTGAGTCAGGCCGATCTTGTCGAGCAGCAGGCGATAGGCCTCGGCCGTTTCGAGCGGATTCAGATCCTCACGCTGGAGGTTTTCTATCAGGGCCAACTCGAGCATGCGGCCGTCGTCGACATCCTCCATCAATACGGCGGGGACCTCGTTCATCCCGGCCAGGCGGGCGGCGCGGAACCGGCGCTCTCCGGCAATAATTGTAAAACTGGACCCATCTTGCCTAAGAACCAGCGGCTGCATGACGCCGTTGCGACGGAACGACTCGGCCAGTTCGGCCAGGGCGGCTTGGTCGAATGTCCGGCGCGGTTGCAACGGATTGGGACTGATCCGGTCGAGCGGCACCGAACGGAACCGGCGTTCCTTCGTTTCCTCGGTCGATTCGCCGGGGATCAGCGCCTGAAGGCCCTTGCCCAAAACGATTTTGCTCATTGCGACATTACCTCCTTGGTCAGGGCCATGTAGTTTTCGGCGCCGGAGCTCAGGATGTCGTAAAGGATGATCGGCTTGCCGAACGAGGGCGCCTCCGAAAGACGCACGTTGCGACTGATGACCGTATTGTAAACCTTGTTGTCGAAATACTTGCGGACTTCCTCGCTGACCTGCTTGGAGAGATTCAACCGACCGTCGAACATGGTCAACAGCACCCCGTCGATTTCGAGACTCGGATTGAGATGTTCGCGCACCAGCTTGATCGTGTTCATGAGCTGCCCTAATCCTTCGAGGGCGTAGTATTCGCACTGGATCGGAATAATGACCGAGTCGGCCGCGGTCAGGGTGTTGACCGTCAGAAGACCGAGCGAGGGCGGGCAGTCGATGACAATGTAGGTATAATCATCCACAATCTGCGACAGGGCGGTTTTAAGCCGTTGTTCGCGCGACATCATCGTCACCAGTTCCACCTCGGCTCCGACCAGGGAGATCGAGGAAGGAATGACGTTCAGGTACTGCAATTCGGTGGTGAGGATCACCTCGCGGGCGGATTTATTCCCCACCAGGACATCATAAACCGAGTATTCGATTTCGGATTTGTCGAAACCGACTCCAGAGGTCGAGTTGGCCTGGGGATCCATATCGACCAGGCAAGTTTTACGTTCGGCGGCGGCCAGGCAGGAGGCAAGATTGACGGCGGTGGTGGTTTTTCCTACCCCGCCTTTCTGATTGGCAATAGCTATGATTTTGCCCAATCAACACTCCTTGTTTATAGGCCAGAATTGATTTTCTGATTGGATTTTAGCGGTCGCGCTTGACCCACACAAGCAAAAAGTGGCGGGTTCGATCAGTTTTTGGAAATAAGTGAGATGGCTTTAACGGAAGCGCTCTTGTCGAGGCGGTAAGCGATGTATTTACAAGCGGTTTCAGGGATGGTCAGATTATTGTCGAGGTGACCGAAATAAGCAAATTCGCCCTTTGCTGAAAGACTTTTCAGGGCTGCTTTGAGTAATATCGGTGTTATTTTAACAAGGCGCACTGTGATGAGATCGAACTTCCTCAGGGGAACTTTTTCCGGAAACTGCTCTTTGAGTATATCCGGTTTCAATCCGAGGCTCAGGCAGATTCTTCGCAGCGCCGCCGATTTTTTCTGGCGTGGTTCCATCAGGATTGCTTCCGGTGCGGTTCCCTGCCTAATTAGGGCCTGCATCAGCGGAATCGCGGGAAAACCGCCACCGGAGCCGATATCGAGATAGCTCCGGGGGACAGTTTCAATGAAGTGTAGCGGTAAAAGCGATTCGGCGATCAAACGGCGAAGATCTTCCTTCGATGTTTCACGTGAAACCAGATTGACCCGCTCGTTTTCCTCAAGGAGGGCATCAAGGTATGCCTCGGCCGCACCATCGGGAAGGTATTCGGCAATCAGCGCCTCGGTAGTTGTCTCGAAAACAGCCGTCTCGCTCATTTGCTTACTCCCCTGCGCCGCTTTACATGTACGGCCAGGACGGCAATATCTCCCGGAGATACTCCCTCGATCCGGCCCGCCTGGCCCAGCGACCCGGGTCGGAACTTGATAAATTTCTCGAGTGCTTCCTGCTTCAGTCCCCTGATCCCGTCGTAGGAAAAATCTTCCGGGATCGTCTCTGCCTCCAACTTGCGAAACCGTTCGATCTCCCGCTGCTGTTTATCGATATAGCCGGAATAACGCAAGGAGATAATCGCCCGTTCAAGCGCTTCACGTGAAACATCACTGCTGCCGTCGAAGCGGCCCACCAGTTCCAACGCTTGCTCCAGTGAAAGATTCGGCTGACGCATCAGATTCTCCAGGCTGGTCGATTCCGCTTTCTGAAAACGCTCGCCAAGCGTTCCCAACTCAGCAATAGGCACCCGCACCCCGGTAAAATGCTTCGCCGCCCGATTCGTCTCGGCCTGGAGTAATTGAAAACCTCGATATTCCTCCTCCGGAATCAATCTCAACTCCCGCGCCAGGTCATTGAGTCGGTCGCGGGCGTTGTCCTCACGCAACGTCAGGCGATACTCCGCCCGTGAGGTGAACATCCGGTAAGGCTCCGTGGTGGAGCGAGTGCACAGATCATCGATCATAACACCGATATAAGCAGTAGAGCGGTTGATAATTACGGCAGGCTCACGGTCGATATGTCGGACTGCGTTGATCCCCGCCATAAGTCCCTGCCCGGCTGCCTCTTCGTACCCTGAAGTCCCGTTGATCTGGCCGGCGAAAAAGAGTCCGGCGATCCGTCGGGTCTCCAGTGAGGGCTTTATCTGATAAGTTGGGCAGTAATCGTATTCGATTGCGTACCCCGGACGGGTGATTTTCACGTTCTCCAGTCCGGTGATCGTCCTGACTCCCGCGTATTGAACTTCCTCCGGTAAGGCGGTTGAAAAGCCGTTCGGGTAAATTTCATTGGTGCCGTTTCCTTCCGGCTCAAGGAATATCTGGTGCCGGTCTTTGTCGGCAAAGCGCACGAATTTATCCTCAATCGAGGGACAATAACGCGGACCGCGGGAGTGGATTTGTCCGGAGAAGATAGGTGAACGATGTGACTGGGAGGTAACGATATCCCTGGTTTTATCGGTGGTATAAGTGAGGTGACAGACAGCTTGCTTGAGTTCCCGAGGAATAGTTTTCGGTGAGAACCATGGGATCGGGTTATCTCCCGGCTGGACCGTGCAGCGCTCGAAATCGATCGTATCGCCGTCCAGGCGCGGTGGTGTGCCGGTCTTAAGACGCCCAACCTCGAAACCGTGCTCAATCAGCGATTCGGTCATGCCGACAGCGGCCGGTTCGCCGATCCGGCCCGCCCGGATCTGCTTTTCCCCAATGTGGATCATCCCGCCCAGAAAAGTGCCGGTTGCGAGCAGCACTGTCCGGGAACTGAGTGATTCTCCCGCTTCGGTCACGACTCCGACCACATGGCCGTTTTCGACCACGATCCGGTCGGCGATTCCCTCAATTACCTCAACTCGTGTCTGAGCCTCGACATAGTCGCAGATAAACTGCCGATAACCATCCCGGTCAGACTGCACCCGGGTCGACCAGACGGCGGGACCGCGTGAAAGGTTGAGTCGTCGGAATTGGATTCCGGAAGCATCGGCGGCCAGTCCCATGACCCCGCCCATAGCATCTATCTCTTTGACAATATGAGACTTGCCGATTCCGCCCACGGCTGGATTGCAGGACATCAGGGCCAGTTTGGTGCGGTCCATAGTGACGAGGGCTGCAGTTTTGCCCATCCTCGCCGCCACCAGAGCCGCCTCCACCCCGGCATGTCCGCCGCCCACGACAATCAGATCAAATTCAGGGTTTCGCATACCGTTAGTACGTTTCAATCAATCTCTCGTAGCGGGATCCATGAGATCCCGCCAATCCTTTGCTTCAGTCGTCGGTTTCACGGCAGGTCTCCCTGAGACCTGCCCTACTGCCTTTGTCCGTGTCAGGTTCCAAGGAACCTGACCTACCCAACACCGGTTTCACGTGAAACTCATTTACCCACGCAGAACTTGGCAAATATCTGCTCCAGGATATCTTCAGTATATATCCGGCCGGTGATTTCATCAAGCTGATCGGCAGCGCCACGCAGCTCCAGTGAAATAATTTCCGGCGATTCGTCCAGTTCCAGCAAACTGCGGGCTTCGGCCAGTCGCTCGCTCGCTCGCTCCAGCTTCTGGTGATGCCGCGCCGAAGTCACCACCAGGCCCGAAGTCAGGTCCGGTTGGTTGGCTCGGATACGCTCCAGGATTACTTCTTTCAATTCCGCAATACCCACCTCGGTCACACAGCTAATCGCTATTGATTGGTCCGAGTTGTCTGCATATTGCGCTTCAGTTGGTTTTTCTAATATATCTATCTTGTTGTAAAGACAGATTATCACCTGCTTATTCAGGTCTATTTTATCTTTCTTGAGATGTGCCTGCCAGCCTTTCGCTGAGACATCGGCCAACCATAACACCAGGTCAGCTTCTTCCATTAACCGCTTTGCCTGTGCCTGTCCGGCCTTTTCAATCTGCCCCCCGCCGCTACGGATACCGGCCGTGTCAATCAGCCTGACAGCATACCCGCCGAGATCAATCCACTCACTCAGATAATCCCGGGTTGTCCCGGCGGTCGGCGCTACCAGTGCCCGCTCCTGCTTCAGCAGCAGGTTAAACAGCGATGATTTCCCGGCATTGGGGCGCCCGGCGATCGCAATTGTGAAACCTTCGCGGATAATCCGACCACCACGATAAGTATCTGCCAGTTCCCTGGTTTGTTGAGTAAGCCGGTCCAACAGGCGGAGCATCTGGTCTTTTTGTTCCAGGTCGATATCTTCTTCGGGATAATCTACCGAAGCCTCCGTTTCGGCCATAATTTCCGTAAGTTGATTGCGGAGCATAGTTACGTGCTCCGTGTAAGCCCCAATCAGGTGCTCCCGAGCAACGCGGTATGATTGCTCGGTGTTGGCAGCCACGATTTCAGCCACAGCTTCGGCTTCACTGAGGTTTATCCGACCGTTTTCGAAAGCCAGTCGGGTAAATTCACCGGGATCGGCGGCTCTGGCGCCTGAGTGGATCAGCTCCTCAAGGAGTCTCCGGAGCACCTGGTCGCCGCCATGACAGAATATCTCTACTTGATCCAGGCCGGTGTAGGATCTTCCAGCCGGCATGAAGACTGCGAGTACCTGATCAATCGGTTCCTTGGATGCTCCCAGAAAGCGCCCATAGCGCATCAGGAATGGTTTAGGCTGGGATGAAGTGTTTCGGGAGGGCTGGAAATGCTTGCGGAGCATCTCACGGCTGTTCGGCCCGGCCAGGCGCAGAGCGGCAATGCCACCTGCGCCGGGGGGAGTAATCGGGGCTACAATGGTATCGGACTGATCAGGTCCGGCGATACTTTTTTTTTATCGCTCATCCGGCTGACTGGACCTCCGGATTCTTGATCGCCTTGCGTTTGAACACCACGTAGTCAAGCAGCGAGAATATCGAGAAACAAGCCCAGTACAGGACTAATCCGGCCGAAAATTTGTAGAAAATGAAGCCCATGACCAGCGGCATCATGTAAGTTAGCATCTTGTTTTGCTGATTACCGCCGGTCGGCATGGTCAATTTCTGTGATAAATACTGCGCGATTATCATAAACACGACCAGGATTATGTACGGATCGGTAAAACTCTGTGCTCCGCGCGAGAGGTCGTCAATAAACCAAATGAAGGGAGCATCGCGGAGCAAAATAGTCGAGCGAAACACCGAGAACATCGCAAAAAACAGCGGCATCTGCGGCAACATCGGCAGGCAGCCGGAAACCGGGTTCACTCCGTGTTTGCGATAGAGCGCCATCGTTTCCTGCTGAAGCGCTTGCGGGTTTTTCTTGTGCTTGACCTTGAGCTCTTCGAGTTTGGGCTGTATGTCTCGCATTGCCTGCATCGAACGGAACGATTTGGCCGAAAGCGGCATGGTTACGATCTTGACCAGCAACGCGAAGATAATGATTACCAGGCCATAGTTCGGAAGGAAATCATACATGCGCGGCAACAGCCAGATTACACCGATTGCGAACGGCTTGATCAGCCAGCCGACGAGTGGTGTCGTACCGATACCGAGCATGTCTTCAAGATCGACATTGTAGCCCGACATGAGGGTATAATCGAGCGGTCCCGCGAACACCTGAAAACTGTCGGTGACACTTTCGACCGAGGCAAACGGCATAATCATCGCTATGGTGATCTCACGGCGCTCGACCTTACCGTCCGGTGTAGCTACCTTCTGCTTGATCCCGCGAGCCACGACGCCGTCCGCCTCACGGCTGTGCGGAATCATCACCGCCGCGAAATACTTCTGCCGCACCCCGGCCCAGGTCGTGGTGCCGTCGAGCGACTGATTCATCCGACCATCGTCGAAATCATTGAGTGTCTCGCGTGAGCCGCCCATCATCGCCACCGCTTCCATGGCCTGGTAATCCATATCCGCCTGCGGCTCGGTAACCTGAAGCGGGCTGTTCCATTCGAGTCGGTATTGGCGCTCGAACCCGAACGTCTCCGGCGCGATCACCTCGAGGGCGAAATCATAGCTGTAACTGTCGGGATGGAATGTATACCGGCGCACGATCTCGCCGCCCTGACCGTTGCGATAAGTGTAGATTACCTCAAGCGGTCCCGAAGTTGCCGGGTAGTCGCCGGGCGGGAAGTTGCATTCGAAATTGATCTGCGAAGTGGAGAAGGTCTGCCGGGCGAAAGTCGCTTCCGGCATGGCCCGGTCGGAGCCGGCCTGCATGTCGATCGGATTGCCGTCGCGCAGAGTGTACTCTTTGAGAATCATCGAGACCGGACCGCCGCCGTAGGAGGTCATAACGATATCGTATTTGTTGGTGTGCACGACCACCGTGTCAAACGTCATGGCGTCAACTGGTTCGGTCATTGTCGGCGGTTGTCCGTCTTTGACGGGTCGCTCGGTAGTTAACGTTTCCTGGGCGGGCTTGACCTGGTCCGCCTGCATATCGACCGGAGGTTCGGCAACCGCAGTCGTATCGGCTGTGTTAGGGGCAGGTTCCTGAATTACGCCAAAATACTGTAGCGCCGGGTAATAGGCGATGATTACGATCACCAGCAGTATCACCAGCGGGAGGGTCTTTTTGTCCAACTTCCTGTTCCTATACTTCCTGAGTCTTCATTTCCTGGCCGCTTGGGCCTGCCTGGTATCTATAAATAGAGATACTGTCTCAATTCCTTGATATTCAGAATTATTTACTCGACCGGATCGTATCCCGGTGCGTGCCACGGGTGGCACCGGAGCACACGCTTGATAGCCATAATGCTCCCGCGATATGCTCCATATTTGCGAAGGGCTTGTTCGGCGTATTCGGAGCAGGTAGGGACAAAACGACAAGCTCCGCCGTAGATAGGGGAGAGGGTAGCCCGGTAAATCTGGATTAATAGGATGAGGGGGTAGGCCCAGATTGAGGTTTTAGCCGGTTGCTGAATTGAGGCGGTCGATGATTCGGTCGACATCCGCTTTGACGAGCTCACAGCTAATTTTCCCAGTGTTTTTCCGGGGGATCAGGCCAAGGCAAACAGGACTGATCAGGCGCTGTCGACAGAGCCTGACTGCCTCCCGCAATTGCCTTTTGACCCGGTTTCTGGCGACCGCGTTGCCGACATGAGCCGGGATAAACAAGCCATAGCGGAACCGGTCGCTCTTTTCCCAGATACAAATGAAATAATCCCCGGTCAGACGCCGACCTGTCCGAAACAGCCGTGCGATCCGAGCTCGGCCTTTGAGGCTGAGCTTTCGGGGAAGTTTATTTCTTTCTACCAACTCTCGAAGTCAGACGCTTGCGTCCTTTGGAGCGACGGCGAGCCAGTACGGCGCGGCCGCCACGGGAGGACATACGCTTCCGAAAACCGTGATCGTTGAGTTTTTTTCGGTTCGAAGGTTGAAACGTTCTTTTCATTTTCTATTCCCAAAAATTATAGCCCACAAATATAATCGTAAATCTCGACTCGTCAAGCGCAATCGACGTTTATTTGACCCTATGATTGGAGGGAGGGGGGAGGGGGGCTCGATGCAAGGTGTCGTCGGGCGTCTCTGCCCGACAAAGGTCTTTGGAGGCCAGGTTGCCTACAATCTGACAGAGGACGCGGAGCGTCCAATGATCACGCGCCGATGCAGAGCATCGCCGCGAGTAGAAAGGGTGCAGACGCAGGGGCAGACCGGGAGATCTGCCGCCCATTACTTATCCCACCCGTGGACGGGTGGGCCACCTGCCATAACCTCGCGTAGCGGGCGGCCTTTGTCGCCCGTGTTACAGCTTCGTCGAAACTCCTGCCCGCCGAAGGTGGCTCGCGAAGCGAAGTTTCTACATTAACATTCGAGCCTTCGGCTCGATATGGGGATCAAAACTACACGAGTTTTGACTTACTCAAGAAGACTACTCAAAAAGACTCTTTCTCGACTCGGTTAACGACGAGGCGGGGCATGCGGGAAAACCCGCTCCCTAGTTGACATTTTGAAACGTCCATATATCTTTGAAAAATCACCTTTCATCCAGGAGAGGATTCTTTGCGTGCTTGTATTCACCGGGGCTCCCATCAGATCGGGGGAAGTTGTGTCGAAGTTGAGAGCGGGGGAGAGCGACTTCTAATTGATCTGGGTCTGCCTCTGGATGTTGACGATAACACCATTGCTTATCTTCCCCCAATTGCGGGACTCGACGGCAACGATCCGGGCCTTAAAGGAATCCTGATCTCGCATCCACATATCGACCACTACGGCCTGTTGGCTCACATCTCTCCCGAGCTTCCAGTAGGAATGGGCGCTGCGGCACGTCATATCCTCGCTGCTGCCGCGCCGTGGATGCCGTCCGGATTCAACCTCACCAACAGCGGTTGGGATTTTCGATCGGGTGAAATGCTCGAGATCGGTAGTTTTCGCGTTACACCTTACTTGATGGACCATTCTGCTTATGACGCCTATGCGCTGTTGATCGAGGCCGACGAAAAGCGGCTGTTCTACAGCGGCGATTTTCGAGGTCACGGACGCAAAGCCACATTATATAACGATATTATCAGCAATCCCCCGGCCGACGTCGATGCGTTGTTGCTGGAAGGGACAACGCTGGGACGGTCGGACAACAGCTCTCCGGCTCTCACCGAAAAAGAAATCGAAACACGACTCGTTGAGGTATTCAAGGCCACTCCGGGTCTGGCAATGGTTCATACTTCGGCTCAGAACATTGACCGTATCGTGTCGATTTTCCGCGCGTCTAAAAGGAGCGGAAGGCGCCTACTTATCGACCTCTACACCGCCGCCGTGCTTGAGGCCACCCGCAATCCTAATGTTCCGCAATCGCACTGGCCGGAGGTTGCCTTGTTCGTGCCTCATAAACAACGCATTAAAATTAAGGAGAACGGCTGGTTCGAGCTACTCAAGAGACATTCGATCAACCGGATCTTTATTGAGCAACTGCGAGACAACCTTAACAAATTCACGTTGTTGTTTCGCCCGGTTTACCGTGATGATCTTGAGAAGGGCGGTTGTCTTGAAGGTGCTTGTTATATCTATTCGCTTTGGGAGGGTTATTGGAATCGCGGCTCGTTCGACCGGGTCGCGGACTGGCTGAGCAGAAACAGCATTCACAAACAGAGTCTGCACACGTCCGGGCATGCCGATCCTGAAGACCTTCACCGGCTGGTGGAGGCAATTAAACCTGAAAAAGTAACGCCAATCCATACTTTCCGGCCCGACCTTTATCCGGGCTTGTTTCCAAACGTTGAGTTTCACGAAGACGGCGAGTGGTGGGAGATATAAATGAGAAAATTATCCGATTCATTCCTGAGTGATCTTGCGAGCGATGACGGTCTGCTTCATGCGATTCTTGAGCGAGTCAAGCAGGATCACACCCTTATGCTGGCTGTTCGCAGCGATTATATAAATATCTACTATCGCGGCGGAAATCTGATGAGAATCGAGGAGAATAAATCTGGATCCTATCGTTGTAATTTTAACACGAGCTATAACCAAACGGGTTTTCCGTTACCTGAACTGCCGGAGGTTGTCGAAAGCGTGGCGGATGTCGCCGCTTGGGTCGGCTCTTTCCCGCAGATTAAACAGGTTATGGATATATGGTTCTCAAGCAGCGAGAAATCAGAGCGTGAGTTTCAGCAGTTGATTGCGCGTGAGAACAACTTCTCCAATATCGCCAATGCCAGTGAGTATTTTATTTCCGATATCGAATTCGCCGATTCCGAGCTGCATGCCCGGTTTGACATGCTCGCCGTGCGGTGGCTTGCCACTCAGCGAAGAACCGGCGCCAATTGCCGACCGGCGTTAATTGAAGTGAAGTACGGCGACGGCGCTCTTGGCGGAACAGCCGGGATGAAGAAGCACCTCGAGGACATGGATCAACTCATCGCGGACCGTGACCGATATGCTGCCGTTCTCGAGACAACCAAGTGCCAGTTCGACCAACTGGACCAGCTTGGACTGCTCAGATTCAGGCACAGCGCCAGAGAAACCGAAGTCAGCCTCGATCCAGACGATAAACCTGAGGTGATCTTTGTTCTGGCCAATCATAATCCCAGAAGTTCTAAACTCGCGAGCATCCTGAATGACCCTGAGGTTTTGAAGTATGGCCGTTCGGACCGTTTCGACCTGCGGTTCTTTGTGGCTGGTTTTGCCGGGTATGGTTTTCACGCGAGATGCATGCTGGATTTGGATGTGTTCAGAAAGTTGTTGTAGCGTTCATCCTACCCGACGTGCGCGGCGGAGCGAGGAGATATCACCGATTTGGTTTATCTGGTGACGTATATGTTCTCGTCCGGCCCGGCGCCGAGAGTGGGGTGTGAGTAAGGGTTGATGGTCCCTCTGATCAAGGAATGAAAGCTCGTATGAACTACAGGAGACTACTCGCAGAGGTATTGGTCTGCGATTATCATTGGCATTGGCAATTTGATGGGAGACAGTCTGTACGGAACGTGGGTGCATTCTCCCCGGTTTGAAATCCACAGATCGAATATAGATTCCATTCGTCTCCAATACGACAGACATTTTGCCATTTTCATGCAAGACACCGTGTTCCGCGGTACCTATTATACCGACGACCATCGTCTTTGTTTTGTATATCCGGACTCAGGAGAAAACGGTCAAAGGATTGACACTTCTCGATGGCCGTTCGGGCTGAACGGGGATACTCTTATCTTCCGTTTCACTGACGTCCTAAATGATGTTACACGCTTCATCCGAGCGGAGTGATTAGTATGTCGGGTGGCCTGAGGCTTGGGGCCTGTTGAAAAAACTAGACCGACTTCTCATAGCCGGGGAGACAAGCCCCCCGGCTGCGGTTGATGGCACTAACCTCGCGTAGCGGGCGTCGCCCGCATTACAGGTATGTCTTACTAAATGTTCGGACGTATGACTTTTTCAACAGTCCCTTTCGCAGGGGAGACGTCTAGCGGAATGGTGTTGGTATCACGGTATTAAGAATCCTGACAGCTACCTACGTAGCTTAGAAGCGCAGGTTCGAAGACGGACCTGCGCTACGGTATCCTGCAACATAACAACAGAGGACGCGGAGCGTCCAATGGTCACGCGCCGACGTAGAGCATCGTCGCGAGGAGAAAGGGTGCGGACACAGGGGCAGACCGGGAGGTCTGCCGCCCACATAACGGGGATCCCGCGCTACGGAACTCAGTGCTCTACCGCTCGGCTGGGGTTTGGGATCGCGAAGTGAAGTCTTAACATCTTGTTGTTGCTGCAAAATCTACACACATCCCGCTTGACTAATTATGGTTTATTTAGGACTTTATACATAGCGGATTGGATGTATTGTCTATCATACGTGGCGGACCCGCAACCTCTGATCTCAACATAACCTATATCAACTCTAATCGACGAGTTTTCTATGAGAAACCGCATTACCTTTCTATTGTCGGCTTTGTCCGTCATTTTTGTGTTTTCCCTGCCCTCGTTCGCCCAGGCTCCGGAGGCCGTGTGGTCTCATACCTATCTGTCGAGTTCGGCGGCCCTGTCGTTGTACGAGCTGCCCGACAGCGGCTTCGTGTTGGGCGGTTATGTCAATCCAGAGGGGGAGTCCTACAGGGACATGCTTATCGTGCGCACGGATGCGAACGGCGACACGCTCTGGACAAAAGCGATCGGGGAGTCCGGTCGCGGTGAAAGCGGCGCCTGTTTGTACCCAACCGCCGACGGTGGTTTCGTTCTGGTCGGCAGTCGCGATCAGGACGAACCGTATTCGTATATGAGCAACGTATACCTGGTCAAGACCGATCAACTCGGTGATCCGGAATGGAGTTCGACTTTTGGGGGAACCGGTGTAAGTAAAACCGGTGTGTGCGTCGCCCCGGCGATCGATGGTGGTTATATGGTGGCGGGATATTATTGGGATTCCCCTACAGGCTGGGACATCTGGCTCCTGAAGACGGATTCTGTCGGCATACTAGAAACCCCGAATCATGTGATCTGGTCCGATGCCGATTACCCCACCTCGATATGTGTGACTTCGGATTCGGGTTTTGCCCTGACCGGGTACACGCAGTCTTTTGACGAAGAGTATGACTACGACATGTATCTTCTCAAGCTGAACCAGGTCGGCGGCGAGTCCTGGTCGCTGCCGTTCGGTTCGGCGGACCCGTACGACGAGGCCGCCAACCATATCTGTCACACCTCCGACGGCGGTTATCTCATGTGCGGGTATCGCCGAAACACCACGACCGTGCACAAGGATATTTACGTTGTCAAGACCGATTCGATCGGCAACGTGGATTGGACGTCACAGTTGGGCGGCACGTATCATGATGAGGCGAGATGTTGTATTGAAACGATCGACGGCGGCTATGCGGTTTCGGCGTCGTGGTATCTCGACGGCAATTGGAAAACCGCTCTGATCAAGTATAACAGCAACGGCGACACCGTTTGGACCGCTTTCTGGGGCGATCCGGAAAACAGCCATACGCCGTACGGTCTCGTTCAAACGGCCGACCACGGCTATGCGGTGGGCGGGCTTATGTCCGGAGATGTCACCTCGGCTTATCTTGTCAAATTCGAGCCTGAGTCGAGCGTTGATCCTTTCACTTTCTACGACGCCTATCTGGAGTTATCCGTCAGCGATCTAGCCCCCGCGGTTGACACCCTGCTGATCAGCGATGACAATCTAATCGGTCGCAGTCTCCTGGGATTAAGAGTCGTTCTGGATACTCTGATTCACCCGGCTGTGGATGAACTTACCGTAATGCTGTCGCACGACGAGGTGGATGTCACCCTGGTCGCCAAAGGGGAGGCGGCCGGAGGAAATTTCGTGGGAACGGTCTTTGCCGATGCCGCTATGACCATGCTAAACGGCGGTCAGGCTCCGTATACGGGTACCTTCCGGCCTCAAGAAAACCTGAACGCCTTCGCGGGAATGAATCCCAACGGCAGTTGGGTTCTGATGGTGTGTGACAGCATGTCCGGAAATGACGGTACCCTGGGAGCATGGGGAATCACGCTGGTGACCGATGTCGTGCTTGATGTCGAATCCCCGGATCAGAACGACCCGATTCCCGGTTATGAGCTGTCCGACTGTTACCCGAATCCGTTCAATCCGGTCACGACGATAGAGTACGAGATACCGCGCCGATCCGACGTGGTCGTCGAGATATTTAACGCTCTGGGTCAAAAGGTGATCACGCTGGTCGAAGAGTTCCAATCGGCTGGAAGGCATGAGATTTCATGGAACGGTCGCAACGATGCGGGCGAGGAAGTCTCGACCGGGATTTATTTCTATCGGTTACGCGCCGGAGATTTCTGCCGAACGAAGAAGATGGTCCTGCTGAAGTAGTCGATGCCGTGGGATTGCGGGGATCCCGGCCTTGGAACTCACCAATTCCCACCCGAGGGGTGGGGCACCGAAGGACGTCTGCCGCCTACGTAAGATATCGGTTTTAAGTCGATACTCTTGTCCGCCGAAGGTGGATCGTGATGCGAAGTTTCGACATCCGTGACGATGATTTCCCCTATAAGTATTTAGTTGCCCGGCAATCCCGGTCTGTATAAATGTTTAATGAAAAAGATTCACCAAAAGCAGGATACGGTATGAAATTACCATCGATTACCCAGATTGGGGTGGAGTATATTCAGACGTTGCGGCGTTTTCCGCTGACGATGATCAGCGCCGTGATCGGGACTGTCACGGCGATCATTTTAATCGAACGCGACCATCCCTCCGAGCCCTCGATTCTTTTCAGCGTTATCCTTACGACGATTCTGGCGCTTCCGCTCCTGACTTCCTTTAGGCTGACGGCCGAAGGGGAGAGGTCGAGCTCGGGTCGTGTCTGGACCCTGCAGGCAATCGGGCTTGCCCTGCTAGCGGTGTATGCCGTCAACGTTCCGACCGATTTGCCCGACGTACCGATGTATTATCTCTTCCGGTTCTTTGCGTTCATGATCGGCTGTTCTCTTATGCTTTCGTTTCTGCCGTTCCTGCAAAGGGGACAGGGCAACGGTTTCTGGCAGTTCAATAAGATCGTTGTCTTTCGCATTATCCTGGCGGGGGCGTTTGCCATGGTGCTGTTCTCTGGTCTCGGTTTAGCGCTGGCGGCGCTCGACAACCTTTTCGGCATGGATATCCCCGGAGAACGATATGCCGAGCTATGGTTCATGATACTGGGGCTTTTTGTGGTTCCGTTTATCCTGTCCGGCATTCCGGACAATTTGAGTGAACTTGACCGGGTGACCGACTATCCCAGGGCGCTGAAAGTTCTGGGTCAATATGTTCTTTCTCCCCTGGTGCTGGTGTATTTCGTAATTCTCTACATCTATATAGCCAAAATCATCGTGACCTGGAGCTGGCCCGAGGGATGGGTCGGACGGCTGATTCTCGGATTTTCGGCGACCGGCATTCTGGCGCTGTTCGTGCTCGATCCGTTGCGCGAGAAAATGGAAAATCTCTGGATCAAAAAGGTCGCGCGGTGGTATTACGTTATTCTTCTCCCGTTGATCGTCATGTTGTTCCTGGCTCTCTGGCGACGTATCTCCGAGTACGGCATCACCGAGGACCGCTATATCGGATTAGCGATCGGCGTCTGGCTGGCCTTCATCGCCGGTTATTTTCTGCTTAGCCGCGCGAAGAGCGTCAAAATGATTCCCGCGTCCCTTTGTGTTCTTACTTTCCTGATCTCTTTCGGTCCCTGGGGGATGTTCTCGATTTCGGAGCGGAGCCAGATTCAACGACTGGAGAGGATACTAGTCGCCGATTCGATCATCGTGGACGGCAAGGCGCAAAAAGCGCCGTCGGCCATATCCGGAAAAGACGAGGTCGAGATCAGTGCGATACTCCGTTACCTGGATGAAGTACACGGCTTCTCCGGGATAGAGTCCTGGTTCACCGAGAGTCTTCGCCCGGACAGCGCGGGCAGTGGACGTCGCTTCAAACGTCCGGGGTACGTGGCGGACCTTATGGGAGTGGAGTACAAACCATACGGCGGTATAGACCCGGATAGATATTTCTCCGTTGCGGTTGATGCCGAGGCTTCCATTTCGATCTCCGGATACGATCGTTTGGTGCGAGTCAATTACAACGGCTATAATGAGGATATCAACTCGCTCGAACAGACATCGGCCGAAATCATCGCAGCCGCTGCCGATTCCATGATTCTCAAAATTGTTGTCGACAGCGTCGACGTGGAGTCGACCGCGATCTCTATTCGCCCGTTGATCGACCGGCTGGTTTCTATACACGATAATGGCAACGGGAAGCAAATTCCGGTTGAACAAGCGACCTTCGAGTACGAAACGACCGGACTTCGGGCCAAGGTGGTCATGCTCAATGCCGGCTTCAACCGTAACGACAGCACTGTCGTGGCTGATTCGTACCAGGCCCTGGTCTTTTATTCACGCAAGGGAGAGGAGTAGGATAAGGGCAGGTCTCTCCGCGACCTGACAGGGTGTTGTCGCCTAAAAAATCCGTAGCCGGGATCCCCGCGATCCCGGCCGAATACTGAGAGCATTACCGCAGGTCCGTCTTCGAACCTGCGCTGGTTTCACCTTGTCGAAACCTCGCTTCGCAAATCCCACCCGAGGGGTGAGGCACCTTTATCCGAAGCTTTCAGATATATCCCACCCGTGGACGGGTAGGCCACCTAATTCCGGTGCAGAGCATCGGAGCGAGGGAAGACGGGAACCCACCTAAAATGTTGGCCATCGGGATGGATTTGTACGGAGGTTTTTCAACACACCCTTTCGCAACCGCGGCATAATCCACTCACAGAATCTCATCACGCAACCTCGCCCTGCCCGGCAACGTATTTGTTGTTATCCCCGTCTGTTGAGGGTATAAAAATACACAGAGATAAGAAAGACTGATACGAAGGAATATCATGAGCGAAATAAGACCCCTTGTCGTCGAAGACCTCGAGCGCGCGGTTGATATTTTCAACAATGCTTACCCGGCTTATGGGGCCGACAGCCCCGAAGCTCGCGAGCGGATGATCAAAGGACTCACGCGAAGGATCCGCGAGGACAAGCAGATGGTGTTCCACGGCCTCTTCCGTGACGGTGAGATGCAGGCAGTGATGCGTCTGCACGATTATCAGATGAACCTGTTCGGCAAGAAGACCCTCGTGGGCGGCGGCGGTGCGCTGGCGGTCGATCTCTGCCATAAGCACGAACATGCCGCGTTGGATTTCATGCGCTTCTTTTTTGATCATTACCGTGAAAAGCAATCCCCGCTGGCTATCCTTTGGCCGTTCCGACCGGATTTTTACGCCAGGATGGGAGCGGGTGAGGGGCCCAGGACCGATTTTTTCAAAATTCACACAAAATCTCTCCCTCATGGCTGCGGCAAAGAAAAGATTCGTTTCCTCAAAAAGGAAGACCTGCCGGCGCTGGTGGCGTTCTATAATCGCTATGCCGCCAAAACGCATGGTATGATTGAGGATGAACTGATGAATCGCGAGATAAGTTTCGAGCGTCAGAAATCGGATCGCTATATCGGTTATTTCGAAAACGGCGAGATGCAGGGCTATGCGATCTTCCGTTTCGTTAAGGACAATCCGAATAATCCTCTGGACAATCATATTCAGGTCAACGAGTGGCTTTACGACAGTCCGGCGGCGCTGGCCGGTTTAACGGCGTTTTTCCGCAGCCAGGAGGATCAGATCGGACATATTCTGCTGCCGACCCCGGATCGTGATTTTCACCTGATGCTCGATGATCCGCGCAACGACAGCAACAATGTTCACCCTCAGGTTTATCAGGAATGTTGTATCTCGACGGTCGGTATCATGTACCGCGTGCTGGATACGGCCGGGATGTTCCAGGTGCTGGCACATCGGAACTTCGGCGGCGAGACGCTTCGGGTACGGTTCAACGTCGCGGACAATTTCATCGAAACCAACAATCGACCGGTGACAATTCAGTTCAACAACGGCACCCCCGAGGTAGTTGAAAATGTAGCCGAAGCGGAGGTGGAGCTGTCGATTAATATGCCGGAGTTCTCCTCGCTGATTATCGGCGCGGTGCGCTTAAAGAAACTGGTGATGTACTCCCGGGCGACGGTGAGCGATCCCGCTCGACTGGATCAGCTTGACCGCCTGCTCGCGGCCGAAACCCGCCCGATCTGCCTGACCCAGTTCTGAGGGAATTTTTGAAAAGTCATACGCGCGGATATTCAGTAAAACACATCCATAATGCGGGCGACGCAAGGCCGCCCGCTACGCGAGGTTAGGGTCTTTTAACGCGTAGCGGCGGGGCTTGTCTCCGCCGCAAAAGTGGTTTTCAACAATCCCTGAGAGGGGGGTAAGAAGCTCTGTCCTGTCACTCGGGTTGGACCCTGTCATGTAAAATATATATAAAGAATACTTTCTATTTTATATAATAATGTGAATTTATATAAAAATTTCATTGACTTTATATGATATTGACCGTTTTTTATATAAAAGATGATAATTATTTTATATGATTGATGGGAAAGAGATAAACACGATATGCTCAAGCTAGCTGGCTCAGACCAAACCTACTCCGCGGATGAGTTAGCAGGATTGCTGGCGCGAAGCACACCCGAGTGGCTTGAGTTGGCCGAACGTGTCAATTCTCCCAAGTATCTGTTTTGGGACAAGGCTCGTTATATGCCCAGACCGGAGGAACTGACAGACCGCGAGTTCTGGGCTTTCGTGACTTACCAGCGTCGCATGTCTCTGGGAAGATCTATGACCCCAATCCTTGACCGTCACTCGATCCCGTTTTCGTGGCTTCGGCTGCCGCATTTCGATCGCTTCCTTCATGAGTGCGATACTTACCTCTCGGACAAGTCTTCCGTTACCCATCGGCGTTCTCGACAGACCAACAAGCAACTCATATTGAGTGGGTTGATTGAGGAAGCCATCGCAACCGCGCAACTCGAAGGAGCCAGCACTACTCGCAAGGTGGCTAAGCAGATGCTCCTGGAGGGCCGCCGTCCAACGACGGATTCGGAGAGAATGATTCTGAATTCCTACAACGCCATGGTCGACATCGAAGAGGAAACCAAGCTCACGACGATGACCGGAGAGCGGCTGCTTGCCTTGCACACCACCCTTACTAAAGGCACCATCAAAGACTCCGAGGTTGGCCGGTTACGGTTCGAAGACGAGCCGATAGTGGTGGTTGAGGGTAGTGGCGCTATCACTCATGTTCCTCCTCGGACTGACGTAGTAGCGCGCGAATTGCCGCGGTTGATCGATTTTGCCAACGACAATATGCGTGAATCTGTCTTCCTGCATCCGGTCATCAAAGCGATCATGCTGCATTTCTGGCTGGCTTATCTGCATCCATTTACGGACGGTAATGGCCGCGCGGCCCGGGCTCTCATGTATTGGTATTTACTGCGCCATGGATATTGGACTTTCGCTTACATGCCGATGTCACTCATCATCAAGCGCGCTCCTGCCCAATACCGCGAGGCGTTCGTGTTCACCGAACAAGACGGCAACGACCTCACCTACTTCATAGACTATTCCCTCAAGAAGATGGAACAAGCGCAGTCGGAGTTCGAGAAATACCGCGCCGACAAACAGAGTGAAGCTCCTGCCATTCAACCGGAGTTGGTGGAGCGATACGGCATGAATACGCGGCAGGCACAGTTGCTCCGGTACTTACACAAAAGACCCGATGCATATACTACGATCAAGACGCACACGCGGCTTTATTCGGTCACCCGCCCGACGGCCCAGGCCGATCTCGAATCGCTGGAGAAACTCGGGTTTCTCTCCTCGCGCAAGGTCGGTAAATTCCGGCATTTTCTCCCAACCGAAAAGATAGCGGAACTTCTAAGCTGAGGCTAAGGCATCGATGAGGTGAGGGTGGAATCGTGAGGAAGCGTGTCGTACCAGGTCAGCATGCGGTTGCGGGCTTCATCGAAAGTGAGTGAATTGCTCAGATACGACTCGAGTGTCAGTTGTTCCTGTGCGAAGAGATAATTGGCCATGAGGCCGTAGAGAAAATACTCACGGGTGCGGCTGTCTTTGGGAACGTTCAACCATTGTCCGATACGATCGCGGAGCTTCACCGAATCGGCCTCAAGTCTCGGACGTGCGGCAAAATACTCGCAATATCCCTCGGCCTTCCAGTGCGGGATCGACAACACCGCGGCGTAACCGAGTCGTTCCTGAAGGAGTCCGTGAATCAGCTCGTGTGTCACGCATTGAGCGATCTCACCGGTGATCGAGCTGTAGGCATAGCGGTCGGTCGGCCGTTCGCGACGTAACTCCAGACCGGGCAGAGAGATGTAACTGTTGTCGAAAATACTCAGGTTGAAGCCGGGGACGGCATCCGGAACCAGAGCCAGGCGGGCGAACAGGTTGTAGTTGTCCTGCTCGCTGAAGAGGTAGACATCGGGTAAATGGCTGGAATCGTAAACCGGCACATGTTCATAGCGGGAGGTGATGTCGGCCAGAATAGCGGGCCAGTCGCCGTCGAAATCGAAATCGGCGTGAAAGGTGATATTGCCGAGTCGTTGTGTATGCGAGAACCAGACCGACGGCCAGGCGAGGGCGGCAAGCAGGAGGCAGACCGCCGCGACGGTGAATACGATCAGCCGCAGGAGCCATTTTATCATTTTCCGCGATGAAGACCGGCGTCTTTGTGCCGCAGGATGCAATTAACACCTCCGAGTAGATACAATCTGTCTACGTATCAACAACGGCGCAGTTCCGAAACTGTTAATCAGACTTTGACAAAATCATCAAACAATTTACATTGTTAATACACAAGAGTGCAACCAGCACGTCTTAAAGGAAGCGGGTGGTCGGGGAAAATCCCTGATGGAATTGCAGCGGGAGCTCTGCACTGTTTGAATAGTCGCACTCAGTAGTCCCTTATATATTTGGGAGGTTCGCGTAAATGAGACCTGCGAATGTAGTCACTGGAGTACAGCGACGGATATGTTCGGCGTCGATTATTGTCCTGGCGTTGATAATACTTTCCGTTCAGATACACGGTGCTCCTGCTGGCAATGTCCGCTTCGCACCGGGGCGAGTTATAATTAAGTACGCTGAGGAATTCTCGCCGAATCTAAAAACCGGCGTTGTCGGTGGTCTGGCAACATCGGGAATAGCCTCGGTCGACCAGCTCCACCGGCGATTCGGTGTTACACAACAACGATCTCTGCTTCACGAAACAACCGGTTATCCTGTTGGAATGAACGGACTCGACAGGCTCTGTATTCTCGAGTGCTCTGCCTCGGTCAATCTTGATTCCGTAGTTGCAGCCTATGCTTCGTTGCCGGAAATTGCCTGGGCCGAAAAGGACTATCTGATGGAGTTGTTCGAAGTCCCGAACGACAGTCTTTTCGCATACCAATGGTCACTTAACAATACCGGGCAGGAATATCCGGGAGTAGTCCGCCGCGATGGGAACTATAACGATACCCAGGAAATTACAACCGGCAGCGTCGATGCTGATATCGATGCCTTGGAGGTATTTGTTGCGGATCGGCAGACATCCTCTCCTCTGATCGGCATAATCGATGCCGGAATAGATCTCGACCACGAGGATCTGGTGGGACAGATTTGGGTCAATCCCGGAGAAGACCTTAATGGTAACGGAATAATCGAGTCGAGTGAAATTGACGGCATCGACAACGACGCCGATGGTTATATCGATGATTTCTACGGATGGGATTTCAGCGGCGATGTAGAACCGGAAATTGTAAACCAGGCCGGGATTGTCTATTTCCCCGACAATGATCCCACTGATTATCACGGCCATGGGACACACGTAACCGGCATTGCGGCCGCAGCGTCCGGGAATGGAATCGGCATCGCAGGGATTGCCTCGTCGTCCAGGGTTATGGCCCTGAAGGTGTTTCCTTACGCCTTTACTTCGGTTTGTGTCGAGGCGATTGTTTATGCTGCCGATCACGGCTGCGATGTGATCAACCTTAGCTGGGGAAGCAATTTCCCCTCCGTAGCGCTCAAAGAAGCACTCGATTATGCCGTTTCGCGCGGCACCCTGCCGGTAGCGGCTTCCGGTAATGCCGGTCATCTCGAGAACTTTCACAGCTATCCGGCGGCTTACGACAACACTCTTGCTGTCGGCGCCTCCAACAGTCTCGACGAAGTGACTTATTTCTCATCATACGGTGACCATATCGATGTAGTCGCTCCCGGCCGGGATATTTTATCGCTCCGAGCCGACAGTCTTGATCCTTATGAGCTTGAACCGTGGGTACATATCGTGGCCGAGCGGTATTACCTGATGGACGGCACGAGTATGGCTGCTCCGTGTGTCACCGGACTGGCGGCATATCTTCGTGCCCTAGCGCCGCAACTTGGGGTTGACAGCCTTCGACGCCTGATTGAATTGTCGGCCGATGATATCGTTTATCCATACGGCGGTGATAGCCTCTATGCACCCGGCAAGGATGTTTACAGTGGTTACGGGCGGGTAAATTTGAATCGTGCACTGGGTTTGGTAAGCGGACGATTGGTCGATATTGTCAAACCAGCCGTCAATCAGCCGGTTTCGGGAAAGGTGATCGTGACCGGTACCGCCTTGGGAGAAGCGGATGAGTTTTTCGTTCTCGAATACGGTGTCGGTTATGAACCGCAGTCATGGATCGAGATCGCCGGCGGACCTGCCGTTGTGTACAACGATACGCTGGGGGTGTGGAATAGTTCGGGTTTGGTTGGACGGTACTGCCTGCGTTTGAGTATTGGCGACACTGATAAGATAATCGTACCGGTTGTGATTGACAATGGTGTGCGGGTGGAGATCGACTCGCCCTCCGAGGGTGCTTCGCTTGCGGGGACGGTAGCAATATATGGTTCAACCGTACTGCCGAACTTCAAATCCTACCGTCTTGATTATTCCGGCAGTGTGTCTCCTTCCACCTTGACCGATATAACCGAGTCGACTCGGATGCGAGCCGATGAGTTGTTGGGAGAATGGCCGGTGTCGTTCCTTGAAACGGGTGAGTATGAAATTCATCTGACGGTTTTCCCCGATTCCGGTGAAGCGGTGAGTACGAGTGTTGCTGTTCATGTGGCAAGTTCGCTTCGTGATTTCTGGACTGTTTCACTGCCGTATGATGTTTTCTCACCGGCTGTTGGAGATATCGACGGTGACAGCCTCAATGAAATTGTTCTGGGCATTACGCGAAGCGGGTCAGGCAACGGTGGCGGAGTGTGGGTTTTTGATCTGGAAGGACATCCCCACACACAGGGCTCCGTTTATTCTACCGTTTCCATGAATGGCCCGCCGGCGTTGGGGAATCTTGACGATGACGGTGTCGATGATATCGTTATAACTTCGCCTGACAATATCTACTCGTATCTATCCGGCTCGTCGAACTGGTCCGCCAAGGCAACCAGTGCCTATGACCAGGTGTACGGTCTGCCACCCCTTATCTGTGATCTGGAGAATGACGGTAAGGCAGAAGTTTTATACCGCGCCGGAGACTGGTTGTATGGTTGTTATCGTGATGGTCTGGGTCTGGCTCCGGGATTTCAGATCAAGAGACTGAGCGGTGACCTGCGAACGCCGATGGTTCTTCAGGCCGATCTTGACGGTGATGGACCGCGTGAGATCATTACCGGTGGTGAGGGGCTTTTTGTTATGAATGAGGATTTCTCGTTGATTCGCGAGCCTGGTGATCCCGGCTTCGGCATAATTCCGCATGGTATGGCAGCGGGAAATCTCGATAGTTTGCCCGGCCAGGAACTGGTGGTTATCGGTGAAACCGATCATTTGGAGCCATATACCATCAATGTGCTCAGGCTGAGCGGAGATCAACTGAACGGTTTCCCAATCGTGCTGGAGGACCTGGTCCCGCACCTCTGGCTGGCGAAACAGCCGGCGCTCGGTGATTTGGACGGCGATGGCTCTCTCGAAATAGTCGTTTCGTTTTTCACCGCTGGTGAGGCGCGGCTGTATGCCTGGCATAACGACGGTACGCCGCTGGGATCTATCGGTGCCGAAGGCCTGCTCGTACGCAGCGGTTGTTCGGGAGCGTCGGATAAACTGGCACACTTAATCGAGCAGGGATTGGGAGACGATATCGAGAAAGTCAGTCGTTCTCTGGAGCTAATGAGTGTTAATCAACAGACGGCGCTGCTCTCGGCAACGGGCGAATCGGACTATTCTGATCCGGTTCTGGGTAGTGGGCCGGATGTATTCGGAAATCCGATCCTGGCCGATATCAACGGTGATCATTATAATGACATCGTCCTGTTTGGCGGAACCTATCTGCATTCTGATTTCTGTCGTTTGTATGCCTTCGATTACGAGGGGCGTCCGATTGACGGTTTTCCGATTGTTATTTCACCTACATCGCGGCTGTTTGATATCGGTCCGAGTGATCCTTCGATCGGAGATATCGACCGCGATGGATTTCTTGATATCCTGACGCTGACGGACTATCCCGACGCTTGCCTCTCATTTTGGGAATTTCCGATTCCTTTTGACTCGTCTTGTGCTCCCTGGCCTAAATACCTTCACGATAATTGGAACAGCGGGTTAAGTGGTTTTAAGCCGGACCCAAACAAGGTTATCAGTAGGGCGCCTCGAGATTTACGGGTGCAGCGGATGACCGATAGCAGTATCGTGCTGGCCTGGACACCTCAGGATTATAATAGATCAACCGGATACCGTCTTTATCGCACCGGCGATCTGTGTGTTTATCCACATCGGTACGACAGTGTTTCTATTGAAGCGAGCGATAGTTGCTACGATGATATCGATCCGGAACCGGGGGGATTCTATAGTTATGCGATATCGAATTTCGATTATTACGGCCAACAGAGCGATCTCTCGGACCCGGTTGCCGTCTGGTTCAAGCCGAATGAATCGATACTCGGAGTGAATCCACCACCGTTGTTTCGCCTGGCGGCGGTCGAGCGGGATGCTGTTACTTTAAAATGGTTGTCGGTACCGAATGTTAACATTGCAGGCTACAATATCTATCGTGCCGTAAGCAGATACGGAACACCCGAACTGATGAATGATGTATTGATCCCGCGTACCGACAGCGTTTTTTACGATGCTGCCCTTGTAGCCGGTGAGCGCTACCATTATACCATCGCCAGTGTCGATACTGCCGGTACGGAGAGCCTCCCATCGCTCGATATCGGTATCTGGTGCGGCCCTGATGACGGGCCGACCGACAATTTCGCTCCGGACATGTTTCAGGCTTGCAACGTGACTGATTCTTCGATCGTGGTATGTTGGGAGGCAAAACCGGCCTGGCAGAGCAGCGGCTATCATATCTATAGATCCGAGATAAAGGACTGTATTGGGAAGAAAATTCACAATTTCACGCGTCCCTTAACCGATAGCAGCTACGAAGACAGGACGGTCAAGGTGGGGCGTTTCTATTATTATTCGATTATTAACCTGGATACCCTGGGAGAAATGAGTGCTCCCAGCGTTCAGTCGGCTGTTTCGTTCGAACCGGGTGCACAGGAGATCCCCGGTATACCTCCGTATTCGTTCCGGATCGGATACATTGAAGAAAACAGCGTGACACTACGCTGGCAGCCGCGCCCGCCGTGGAAGAGTGTCGGATATAATATCTATCGCTCGTTCGGACCGGGGACTTCATCAATCAAAATCAACGATGAACTGATTCCACAGATAGACAGCAGCTATAAAGACCGTGGACTCATTACCGGATTACGTTATTTCTATTATATTTGCAGCGTCGATTCTAATTTCGTTGAAGGAACACTCTCGACTGCAGTCGAGTACATGTACGGTCATCAAATGGACTACGAGCTTTGTCAAAGCTTCCCCAATCCTTTCAACGAGAACACATGGATATGTTTTGTGCTGCCCATTGCAACTCAAGTTAAGATCGACATCTATGATTGTCTCGGGCGGCGAATAACTACAGTCGTCGATCAACCTTTCGATCCGGGGACTCACGGTGTTGTGTGGAACGGCCTGGATAATGCCGGTAGTGAGGTGGCAAGCGGTGTCTATTTCTATCGACTCACGGCAGGGGAGACGGTGTTGACGAAGAAAATGCTGCTGTTGCGGTAATATCTGTCAGTCAACTTCCCCTTGATTTTCGCGGGAAAATCGGCGAATTTAGCGCAATTGCAAGAACCAATCAGAAAGGACACGTCATGGGCGATGCAACCGCGGCTACCAAAGCAATCAAGCAACGCGATCAAATCGAAGATAAGCACAAATGGCAACTGACCGATATCTACGCTTCTGAAGAGGCCTGGGAAGAGGATTATCGCAAGGCCGAGGCGATCATCAAAAAGGCCTCGGAATACCAGGGACGCCTGCCGGAATCACCGGCGCTCCTCTACGAGTGTCTCAAGACCAAAAGCGATCTTTCACTCACCGTGTTTTGCCTGTTCCAATACGCTCATTTGAGTCGCGACCTGGATAATAGGGTTTCCAAATACCAGGAATATGACGACCGCGCCGCCCGTCTCGGCGCGGAGGCTTCGGCAGCGTTTTCGTATATCGAGCCGGAATTGCTCGAGATTGACGAGGCAACTCTACGCAGTATGGCGGCTGAGTTCCCGGTCAAAGATGAGTTTGATTTTTACATCGATGAGTTGATCCGCTCACGCGGGCATATTCGCTCCAAGGAGGTCGAAGAACTGCTGGCCCAGGCGAGTATGGTTACCCGCGCTCCGAACAACATCTTTACCATGCTTAACGATGCCGACCTGGTCTATCCGACTATCAAAGACGAGGACGGCGATGAGGTCCGGCTGACCAAGCAGCGGTTCATGAAATTCATGGAGTCGCAGGATCGTCGCGTGCGCCAAGATGCCCACGACCGGTTTTATTCGGTTTACAAGGATCACCTTAATACTACCGGCGCAGCTTATTCCAGTAGCGTCACAGCGGATATTTTCGCTTCCCGGGCTCGGCGCTTCGATAGTTGCCTTCAGGCGGCTCTCTACGACGACAATATCCCGGAAGCGGTCTATCGTGGTCTGATCGAGAACACCGAGGCGGATATCACCTGCATGCACGACTATGTGAAACTGCGTAAGCGGATTCTCAAAATCGACGCCGTCAAATCGTACGATATGATCTGCCCGCTCTTTCCGGACCGCGACTACGAAGTCCCCTACGACCAGGCGATCGAGGAGATATTGGTGGCGTTGCAGCCGCTCGGCGATAAGTATATCGCAAAGCTCAAGGAAGCGTTCAGCAGTCGCTGGATCGATGTTTTCGAGACTGAGGGGAAAGGGAGCGGGGCATATAGCTGGGGCAACTATCGGGTGCATCCGTTTGTCCTGATGAACTACAGCGACACGGTTGACAACATGTTCACCCTGGCGCACGAGATGGGACATGCCATGCACAGCTTCCTGTCCTCGACCAACCAGCATTTTGCCAAATCGCAGTATTCGATTTTCGTAGCCGAGGTGGCTTCGACGCTTAACGAGGGTCTGCTTCTGCAGCATCTGCTCAAGAAGGCGGTCGACGACCAGGATCGGCTGTATTTGCTCAACCGCCATGTCGACAACACCTCCGGGACGTATTTCAATCAGGTTATGTATGCTCATTTCGAGCTGATGACTCACGAGCAAGTCGAGCAGGGCGGGGCGTTGTCGCCCGAAGTGATGAACAAAATGTGGTCCGACCTGACCGCGCGTTATTTCGGTGACGGGTTCGAGATCGATGAATTCACGCCGATGAAATGGAGCCGGGTGCCGCATTTCTACAACGCCTTCTACGTGTTCCAGTATGCGACCTCGTATGCCGCCTCACAGGCTATCCTGGACAAGTTCCTAGCGGGCGAGGCGGGGATTGTCGACAAGTATCTGACGCTGTTGTCTTCAGGCGGCAATGCCCATCCGATCGAACAGCTTCAGAAATGCGGCGTGGATATGACTAAATCGGACGCGGTTAAGGCGACGATCAAATTGTTCGCCGACCAGATCAAACAGATGGGGGAGATGGCCGGATAAAGGGGGCTTTGTCATGGCCGAGCCGGGCTCGACCAAAAACCGCGAACGGGTGCTGATGACCAACCGGCAGATGTGCTGTATCTGCTTTCAGATGCCGGGGGTGATCCACTATATCGACGGCAATTCGGACAATCAGGAAGCCGCCAATCTGGCCGTGCTGTGTCCGAAACATCATGCCGAGGCGGTCGCGGGTAAACTGAGCGCCGAACAGATTCGCAAAGCCAAGTTCAACTGGGAGCGGGGTTGTATTGGAGTTTTGATGGGATTGGCGCGCCTTAAAATTTGAGACGCGCCGTATTCTTTACACCGGCGGGATGTTTTTCATGCCGCCGTAGAGATTTTCACGAGTCTGGCGCAGACGGACACGAATCCGATTGTAACGGTAAATTCCGATAACGGTCGTGATGATCCCTAGCGGTACGAAAACCCAGCCAAGGATCTCTATCAACAGTGAATCGAAAAACTTGATAAAAGACACCCCCGCCACGAAAAAAGTCAGCGCGGTCCGGAGATAGGACAAAAAGGTCCGCTGATTGGCCAGGTGCAGCCGAAATACGGCATCGCGATCGTGGGTGATCTGCCTGGTTGGCGGCTGCAAAGTCTTTGGGTTCAGGTCAAATTCATTATCCATGTCCGCCTACAACAATAACCGGACGGAAAAGTTCACTAACGCTCAATAGAGGCGACGATATCGACTTTCCAGTCCTTGTCGTCGATCCAAACACCGTAAATATCGGCATCGAGGTCCCAGGATCGAATCGTTTCCATCCCCTTGCGCAGGTGCGACAGATGCTCCTCGTAGCTGACCGGGTTGCCGGCGCAGTCCCCGTGGGAGACCAGGACAATCGTGTCCGAGCCGTGTTTCTGGATCGAAAGCAGCACGCGGCCTCTGATCAGCTCGACCAGGCCGGATTCTCGTTTGCCTAAAATAGCATCGGGGCCGGGCTCGGTGATCATGTCAATGTAGTCGAGGTCGAATCCCTTCTTCATGAATTCTATCATCGGTTCCTGAACGCGGCCGTCCATACAATTAATACAGGTTCCAAACTTGCCTTCAGCCATTGGTTTTGTCTCCGTCTTTTTTCTGGGTCTTGTTCTGAAGAAACCGACCTGAGGGGCCGAAGTCAACCAGTAGTAGACGATAATGTGGGGAGCTGTAGCCCCCCGAAAAATCTTTACAAAAACAGCCTTTCGGCCTAAATTGCTTGGCTTGGAAGGAAACGCATATATGAAATTCGATCCACTCAAAGAGAACTTCGCCATCCCGGCCGCCGAGGAGAAAATCCTGGCCTTCTGGGACGACCAAAAGGTATTCGAGAAATCTTGTGAAGCGGCCAAAGACCGCCCGCATTTTGTCTTTTATGAGGGACCGCCGACTGCCAACGGCAAGCCCGGGATTCATCATGTAATATCCCGCACCGTCAAAGACTTGATCTGTCGTTATAAGGCGATGCAGGGTTTCCGCGTCGACCGTAAGGCCGGATGGGATACCCACGGATTGCCGGTCGAGATTGAGGTCGAGAAGACACTCGGCCTGAAAAATAAGGGCGAAGTGGTTAAATATGGGATCACCGAGTTCAACCAGCGCTGTCGCGAGTCGGTGTTCAAGTATCTCGATTTGTGGAATAAGATCACTCGCCGCATGGGCTACTGGCTCGATCTGGACGATGCCTATGTCACCCTCAAGACCGAATACGTGGAAACGGTCTGGTGGATTCTGAAGAATTTCTTCGACCGCGGCCTCATTTATAAAGGTTACAAAACCGTCCCGTTCTGTCCCCGTTGCGAAACCGGCCTCTCCTCACACGAGGTGGCCCAGGGGTACGAACTGGTCAAGGATCCTTCGATATTCGTCAAGATCAAGGCCGCCGACGGCGATTTCAGCTATCTGGTCTGGACCACCACTCCCTGGACACTTCCTTCCAACGCCGCCCTCTGTATGAAGCCCAACGCCGATTATGTCATGATCGAGCACGAGGGCGAAAAACTGGTCCTGGCCGAGGCGCTCGTGCCGAAACTGTTCGATGAACCCAAAGAAGTGCTCGAACGGGCCAAGGGCTCCGATTTCCTGAAACGCAAGTATGAGCCGTTGTTCGACACTTTCGCCGATCAGAAGGACAACGCCTTTTTCGTGATCAACGGCGATTTCGTTACCCTAGAGGACGGCACCGGGATCGTGCACATCGCTCCCGGCTTCGGCGCCGACGACTACGAAGCGGGTCAGAAATACGGTCTGCCGGTGCTGCAGGCAATCGAAGCCAACGGTATTTTCAAAGATTTCGCCGGTCCTTATGCCGGGATGTTCGTGAAAGACGCCGACAAGGAGATTATCAAGGATTTGAAAATCTCCGGTCGCTTGTTCAAAAAAGAGCTGTACGAGCACAACTATCCGTTCTGCTGGCGTTGTGATTCGCCGCTGATTTACATTGCGCGGCAATCCTGGTATCTCAAGACGACCCAATTCAAAGACCGCCTGATCGCCAACAACAACGCTATCCACTGGCATCCGGACGAAATCCGCACCGGCCGTATGCTCGACTGGCTCGAAAACAACGTCGACTGGTCGCTCTCGCGCGAGCGGTTTTGGGGTACACCGATTCCGATCTGGGTCTGCGACGATGAGAAATGCGGCAAAATGCGGGCGATCGGGTCGATCGAGGAACTGAAGCAAGAGGCGATCAACTGCCCGGACGAGGTTGACCTGCACAAGCCGATGATGGACGAGGTCAAGCTCAGATGTGAGTGCGGCCGCGAGATGACTCGCATTCCGGAAGTGGTCGATGTCTGGTTCGACTCCGGTGCGATGCCGTACGCCCAATGGCATTACCCGTTCGAGAACCAGGAAGAGTTCAAGATCAAATACCCGGCCGAGTTTATCTCGGAGGCAGTCGATCAGACCCGAGGCTGGTTCTACTCATTGCTGGCGATCTCGACGATCCTGTTCGACCAGCCGCCGTTTAAGAATGTGATCGTGCTAGAGTTCATTCTCGATAAGCTCGGCAAGAAGATGTCCAAGCATAAAGGGAACGTGGTCGACCCGTTTACCACGATGGACGACTACGGCGCCGACCCGACCCGCTGGTACCTGGTAGCGAGTTCGAATCCCTGGTTGTCGACCAGGTTCGATTTCGAGGGACTCAAAGAGGTGATCCGCAAGTATTTCGATACCTTGCGTAATACCTACAGTTTCTTTGCCATCTACGCCAACATTGACGATATCACCGGTCGCGCCGCGGCCGATAATTTGTCTATCGAGAATTTCCTGGCTTCCAAAGCGGGTGAGCCGAACCGGTTCGACCGCTGGGTATGGTCGCGTTATAACAGCCTGATCAAAGATGTCACGACCTCGCTGGACGGCTATGATATTACTCGTGCGGTGCGAGCGCT
The DNA here is from genome assembly GCA_035380245.1 of Candidatus Zixiibacteriota bacterium. Classification (NCBI taxonomy): domain Bacteria; kingdom Pseudomonadati; phylum Candidatus Zixiibacteriota; species Candidatus Zixiibacteriota bacterium. The sequence continues at coordinate 950,894 of DAOSXA010000001.1, forward strand.
TCAGCATTTCGTAATCGAGGAACTGTCGAACTGGTACGTACGCAACAACCGTCGCCGGTTCTGGGCCGAGGGGGATGATCCCTCCAAGATGCGGGCGTTTTTGACGCTTTATCGCATATTACTCGGGGTGGTTAAAATGATGGCGCCGGTAGCACCGTTCATGGCCGAGTTGCTCTATCGTGAATTGGTCGGCGGCGACAAGAACACCCCGATGTCGGTTCACATGACCGCTTATCCCAGATCGGACGAAGGAGCCATCGACAAAGACCTGGAACAAACCATGTCGCTGGTGGAGCGGACCGTTTCGCTCGGCCGGGCGGCTCGGTCGCGCAAGAATCTCAAGGTTCGCCAACCGCTTTCCAAAATTATGGTCGATCTCGGCGGGCTGGGCGGATTCGATAGAATCGCCGATTACACCGATATCATTACCGACGAGTTGAATATCAAGGAGTTAGCTCCGGTCGACGGCCTCGATAAATATGTCAGCTACAGCGCCAAACTGAATTTCAAGACAGCCGGACCCAAGTTGGGGGCGGATGTCAAAAAAGCCGCGGCCTGGCTGGCCGAGTTGCCCTCGGAGTCAATTCGTAAGTTTGCCGCTGAAAAAACACTTGAATTTGAAGCCAATGGTAAGAAATATACCCTTGGTGAAGATGATATCGCGGTTATTCGTGATGAGCGAGAGGGCTTTGCCGTAGAAAATGACGGCCCGCTTTCGGTAGCGCTGGTGACCGATCTCAACCAGGATCTGATTGACGAAGGTTTCTCCCGCGAGTTAGTCAATAAGATCCAGAATATGCGCAAGAGTTCCAATCTCGAGGTCACTGATCGCATCACCGTCACCATGGTCTGCACTGAGCCGGTGAAGCAGGCCGCCGAGCGGTTCGAGGAGTTCATCCGGAAAGAAACACTGGCCGACCGGTTGAATCTGGTCGGGGATGCTCCGGATGGTTCACAGGAGTGGAACATTAACGGCGAGAAAGCAGCTATAACGGTTGCCAAAGTTTAGCGGGGACAGCATGCGCAAAGCCGAATTGGAACGATACAAGAAAAAACTCCTCGAGCGCAAAAAAGCACTCCTGGAGGAGATGGGTATACTCATGGACTCCCATGTATCGACCACCATCAAAGACTCGACCGGTGATCTGTCGTCCTACTCCTATCACATGGCGGACCAGGGGACTGACGCTATGGAGCGGGAGTTGGCTTTCATGATGGCTTCCAAATCCGGTCGGCTGGTGTACCATATCGATGAGGCTTTGCGTCGTATCAAGGACGGTACCTACGGCAAATGCCAGAGCTGCGGCAAACAAATCAGCCGCCATCGGCTTAACGCCGTGCCCCATGCCCGCCTGTGCATCGAGTGTAAATCTTCCGAAGAGGACAAAAAAGCTGGCCGCAAATAGTTCCACAAAGAGACTTATTCTGGCCGGTGTGATTGCGGTTGTCGTGGCCCTGCTTGACCAGGGGACCAAGTATTTAGCCGTGCAGAATCTTACCCTCGGGGAATCGGTCGAAGTGTTCGGCCGGTTTTTTATGCTGACCTTGATCTACAATCTCGGTGGAGCTATGGGGACCAATTTCGGTACACCGACTTACTATCTTATCTCCTCGATTTTGATTCTCGTGTTGGTGGTCGTTTATGCCTGGTTCCATCGCGACCAATGGCGTATTCTTTTCCCACTCGGTCTCGTGGCAGGCGGAGCGATCGGGAACATTGTCGATCGCATTGCCTACGGGAAAGTGGTCGATTTCCTCGATTTCGACTTTTTCAATATGAACCTGTTCGGTTACCAGATCGACCGCTGGTGGACGTTTAACATTGCCGATGCCGCCATCTCGGTGGCGATAGTTCTGTTGTTTATCAATATCATTTTCCTGAGTCCGAATAAAGACGAACAACAATCATCGTCGGAGCCATCGCCGGAAATCCCCCCCTACGGCGGGCAAATATAGCCTATTATCGACATCTGAATGGAATTTAACGAAACTGGAGGCAGTGGCTTACCTTTCAGGAGGATATCTGCCATCCGTTGACGTTTTATAAGAGAGGACGGTCGTCGGGTTGAGAGACCCGACGACATATACCGTTCGGATTATTTCTGAAAGCGTTCTGTGGGATAAGAGAAATGTTGCTGGACAATTTGCCAGCGGCCGTCGCGTTTTTCCATCACGCCGGTCCAGCGGATATCTTCCCAGCCGGTCGCTCGTCCGTTGATTTCACAGAAATCATCCAGACGACAAGCCCACCAGGCAACCGTTCCGCTTTGAGAAAGCCCTAACTTCAGGTCGCGGATTTCATAGTTGGTCGCCTTAAAGGCGTCGGTCATGAAGAACCCGTCGACCAGTTTCTGGAACTGGGTGAATCCTCGCATGACTCCGTCGTCGTCCGGATTGAAAAAGAATAACTCTTCATCCTGAGCCATGGCGTTGTAAAGAAGGTCTTTGTCTTTCTCCTTGGCCCAGCCGATCGAGGCATTGATCGTTGCGACAATCGCCTCGCGCTCGGTCTCGAGATTGGTTTGTGCGGGCATGGTCCGGCATCCTGTAATGATAAAGCTGATGGTTAAAATGGTGACGACGGTTCTCAAAATGATGTTCGAGAACATAAGGCTCCTCCAAAAGGCTCTTTGGTCGTGTTGTTCCGGCTCAGGGGAGTGTTGAAAAATCACGTTGGCGGCGGAGACAAGCCCCGTCGCTACGCGTCCAGGGAATCTTGACCTCGCGTATCGGGTGGTCCTGTATCGCCCGCACGACAACCGCGAATAGTCGAGTATTCGCGCGGACGACTTTTCAACAAAGCCTCGAACCGGAAGGCTTTCCGGTCGGCGACCGATCGACCTGCCGACCGACTGCTTCGCCTGCAATATAGACAGTTCAGAGCATGAAATGTGCAATAAGATCGATGATGTTCAGGAATTGTTAAAAAAGACGGTCTGCTACACTCAGATGTTTGTGAATAAAGCGTGCGGTGGATATCTATTATAAGTGAGGTTTTAATGCGGGCGACATGATGTCGCCCGCCATACGAGATGAAGAATCTCAGAGCAGGTTTTGTCCAGAGATCAAAGCGGATTTCTTCAATACGTTTTCAAGCGCGGGTAACGACAAACTCCCCATATTCGTCGCCGACCTCGATTCCCCTGGTCTGCTCGCACTTGAACCGACCGAAGCCGTTCGGGTAAGGATCGCCGTAGGCTAAATCCATGAACGCGCGGGAAACACCGCGAATCATAAATGCGAACGGGCGTTTGGTCGGTCCCATGTCGTGCTCGTAATAGTCGCAGGCGCGGATGACCATTTTTTCATCGGGAATCAGTTCCGTAATTTCGGCATTCGCCCATCCCCAGGCCGTCAGCACTCCATACGCTCCGTGGAGGATATCTTCCGGCTCTTTTTCAACCATCGGCGAAACAACCGCCTGGAATTCCTCGGATGTGATGATACCGTGACCGGTATGATAACCGCACTCGGCCGCAGCATTTTCGAGAAGTCCCTCAGCGGCATCACCGACGTCGTCTCCGGCTGCATCGAGAATAGCTTTCGAGAATCCGTTCCAGAAACTAACGGGAATACGCTGAACCAGGACGCCGTAGGCCGGGATTAGACCCTGATCGTCTCCCCGTACCTGCAGCCCGGAAAGTTCATTGATAATCTTTTTTCTGTCTATAGCCATGTCTTCACTCCTTGCCTTGACCCGTTACCATTGCACATCGAAACGGGACCGAGGGGCTCCGCATACGATACTCTCGGCTTCGACGACTTTGATATCGTCCGGATTTGTCAGATCAAACGCGGCTGCACAGGCAGCCTTGATATATCCCTCACCGATGTAGTTGACTCGACTATCGCGTCGACCCCATCTGCTCAGCCAGCCTTCATCGACATGAGAGTACTCCATGACTACAACCGCCGACCGGTCATTGCACGCAAACCGAATCGCCCCGAGACCAACGAATGAAAAATACTGTTCCGCAATGGCGAGGCGGTCGGCGATATTCTTCACATTCTCCACTTCGTAATATCTGATAAGAGGAGCATGGAATGCCTCGAACGAGGTGCGTATTAAATGGTCGGTTCCGTTTAAAAGAGAGGCATCGAGAGCGAGCTGGGTGAAGAGGGTGGCATAATGATGACAGTGCATGACACTCACTTCACCGTTGACATAGTGACGCATCCGGTTCTTATCGAACTCCTCTCGCACCTTGAACTTGACGGTCGAGTTATGCGAAGCATACCTTTTTGTAGATGCTACATCAGGCATGAATATCTCCTCTAGGCTTCCGCCTTGATTTGTTGTATGGCCTTCTCAAATTTCTGGATCAACTCGGGTGAATCCGGCGCCTGGGAGGCTCTTTGAGAGGGCAGGAGGGTGAGCATGGCGAGGCGGAATTGAGCTTTCATCCCCCCGATTGCCTTCGCTTTCTCGTAGTAATCTACGAGTTTTGTGCCCATGCTTGGTTCCTTTCGAAGCAGGATTGCATAATTATATTAGGTCTGGTCCATGTTGGCGTTAATGTTCTCTTGCAACGTCGGTCAGGTAACGGGTATCGGGAGCGACCTGCAGCTCTTGTTCCGATGGTGTTTAACCTGTTACCGTTTATAAATACAACTCCGTAACGAACGTTTTATCACGTATTGCACTCAATTGAGCTCCGTCGCGGTATCTACCGAATCGGCAGGAACTTGTTCTACCAATTCCTGAAAACGACGGACGCTTTCGGCGATATTTCTACGATTTGGAATCAACCGGAGTGAACAGCTTCCCTGAACCCCTTTCACGATAGTTCCGTCGGACATGTCCAGCCGGAACAACGGCCGCTGAAAGGAGTCGTGGAATTCCAATTTTCCAAAACTGCCGAGAGCGATTATCTGCTCTCCGGTTATCGGCGATTCGAACACGACTTCCTTCATCCAGGATTTGCCGATACATTCGTCTATATCCTTAATCGCCGTAATTCTCATGGAAGAGTCCGCTTCACATAATACCCCTTTTCACAACCCGGTTTATCAGACCGGTCGTCAAAACTCGAAAGCTGCCGGAAATTGTGTATTCCCCGTTGTGTAGAAGCAGAGAAACAACCGCCTCTAAACGTTCTCAGGATCCGATCCCCCGGCAATCTCTCTATAGGTATTTTCGGCAGTATAGACCTGGTTCTGGAGTGCCCGGGACCGGGGAAGTGTTGAAAAACCTCTTCTGCGGACGGGGACAAGCCCCGCCGCTGCGCGTTAGGAGTTCTAACTTCGCGTAACGGGTGGCCTTGTGTCGCTTGTACCTCTGTTGTGATAGGGATGAATATCCGAGCGTATGACTTCTTCAACAATCCCCTGGGTTTTACACCCTGGTTGAATTGGTACGAAACCGATACAAGCTCTATTGAATCCCACAAACTAAGTCTTGACTTAGTCTTAACCCGGCCGATATTGTTGGTAGGTACCTGACTTATTGACTCCGGTTAGGGCCCGGTAAAGATGAAAACCATTTCCCAGGGAGAAAAAATGCGTCTGAAATACGTAATTCCTCCTTTGATCATAGCCATGGCGCTGCTGTTGGCCGGTTGTAATATCTTCGGCTGGACCAGCGGTGAGAGCGCCGAGTCTAAGATCGACGAGGGCAAGGAGCATCTTCGCAACGCCGAGTACGAGGAGGCACTGGCCTCGTTCGCTGAGGCGATGGAGGAGGATCCAAACAGTTCCGAAGCCCGCTATTATCATGCCAAGGCTGCTATTCATGCCTCGGGTTTCAACGCCTTGTATCTGGCTCAGACTCTGGGCGACAACAATTTCTACAGCGGCTCGGATTTCCCGTTCACCGGCGATGACTGGCCCAAGATCCGGGCCAACAGCCTGTACCAGGTATCAGGTGTGCTGTTCGATGATCTGCGCCCGATCTTTCGGCATGAGACAGAGGGTTCGTTTGACTCCTCCGACATTGTTTTCGATCTGGGTCTGGCGGCCGGTATGAAGGGTTTGCTGATGTTCCAGGACACCAACCTCGACGGGATCATCGACAACGATGATTTCAACTGGCTGATCGAATATCTCGACGGTCTCAGTCGGGGTTTCGAGTTCAGTAATCTTCCGGAGTATATCAATCAGCACTCCGGCGGCGCCGCCAAGCTTTCCGGGTCTATGACACTGGCTCCTTTGCCGATCGACCCGTTGCTGATCGCTGCGTTCAACGCGTTCGTTGACAACATCGCCGAGATTATCGATTTCGCCTACGCAATCATCATGTCGATCGCTACGGAGAATTTCGGAGTGGATCCGGCCGATGTCGCCAGCGTGCTGACCGAGGCTAAGAACTTAGCCCATTATTACCGCATCGCCGACAATCTGGATAACGACAATGACAGTCGGATCGATGAAGAAATCATTAACGGTCTTGACGACGACGGGGACGGTCGCATCGATGAGGATAGCGACGGTTCCTGGGAACTGTTGTGAGGAGGGAGACCGTGATGAAATCTACAATAATCATTATAACGCTGATGCTTCTGGTTCTGTCGGGAGTCGTTTCGGCCGAGACCAGAAACTCGCAATACCTAGATGTCCGCTCGCTCTCCATGGGCGGTACGGCGATTACTACCTTTGACGATTTCCGGGCGATCATGTACAACCCGGCTTCGTTGAAGCATCGCGATGGACTGAAAGTCGATATTTTTGCCTTGCAGGTTCGTCTGGACAAGGACGTCCGCAGCATGGTCGACTTTTACTCCGACAACGAGGAACTGTTCGACAATTATGCCGACACCACTTTATCAGCACAGCAGGAACTGCTCGACGGTCTGGCCGAGTGGGATGACTCCTGGCTCGGGGCCGGTGTGTACGGTCATATCGGTGTTCAATACGGCAGTTTCGCAATCGGCCAGTATGGTTCGATGGATGTCGAGTTCAAGACCGACAAAGGTATTTTCGAGCCGAGTGTTTACGAATGCGGTATTGCCGATATCGTAACTACGGGTGGTCTATCGTTCGAGATCCCCGCATCGATTACCGGTAATGTCCTGCCAAATCGTCTCTACGGCGGCGCGGCGCTGAAAATTATCAAGCGCTATGAATTGCACGAGTTGCGGCTGTCCGCCTCCGAGGTTAATCTCTCGGATGCCTATGACACGCTGCTCGAAGAATCCGCCTGGGGTTATGGTGTAGACCTGGGACTCAAGTATGAATTGATCCCCAACAAAGCCGATCTCGGTCTTCGGGTGGTTGACCTCCTGGCCGATATCGACGATGAACGGCCGCCACTCGAGGTGAATATCGGCGGTTCGATGCGCCTGTCCAGGGGTATCCTCGTTGCGGCGGATATCAACGATGCTTTCTTCCATAAGGGAGAGTCGTTCTTCAACAAGGTTCACCTCGGGGCCGAAGTGCCATTGAGCAAACCGCTCAAAGTACGAGCCGGGATCGGGCAGGGCTATCCCTCTGTCGGGGCCGGTCTCGATTTCGGTTTCATTCAGCTTGACGGCGTCGTTTACGGCACCGAACGAACCAGCCGGGTTGGAGGAGAAGGCGAGTTCAATTACGCCTTCCGTCTGAAATTGGGATTCTGATTTTGTGAGTTAAGCGACTCGACGCGATAAACAACATTGAGTCGCGCATAGGTTCTTTTTTTCGCGTCGCCCGAGGAGATACTCCTCGGGCGATGTTTTTTTGATGGCCGTATGCTACGTGAAGTTAGAGCTTCCAGGCGCGTAGCTGAAGGGCTTGTCTTCCCGGCGATTGGGTTCTTGCGGAGGTTTTTTCAACACTCCCAAAGGAAGGAGCCCGCCGGGGATCAGGCTTCCCCGACGGGCATGAGAGGCATAAGATGAAGGTTTTTCTGCTCCCGGCAGAGAGGTCGTTCAAGCCCCTCAACTGAATCCGCTGGAGCAACGCGATCCGCCGCTGCCGGAACCGCTGTCCGATCCTCCCGAGGGAGACGCCACCAACGAGAGCATTTTGTGCACCTTTTCCGATCCGCATTTGGGACAGGGTGGCGGTGGTGCACTGGCCGAGACCAATTCCTCGAACTGATTACCGCAGCTCTCGCATTCGTATTTATAAAGCGGCATAATTACCTCGTTAATCCGTTACCGATATGACCGCCCCGGTCACCAGCCCCAATCCGGTCGCCAGATAAGGGTTACACATAAGGGCTCAAGTCGCTCCAAATTCGATATAGAGCAATGAGAACGTCAGACCGATCACACCGCCCACTGCGGCGAACAACGCGGTTCTTTTGTATCCGGCCTTTGTCATACTTATCACGATTTCCCTAAATTCGGTCTTTTCAAACCGAAGCCTCCATGATCGACTTCAACGTCGTTTCCACTTCACTGGCGAGCTGGTCCAGACCGGCTTCGGGAAACATGGTTGCAATCATGCCGGGTCGGCCGAGGGTTACAAAAGTCTTGTTGCTTTCGGTGTGAACCGAAAACCGGCAGGGCATGAAGATCGCTACCCCTACTTCTTGCTGAGTCGCCTGATGGGCGAAACCGGCGTTGCAGACCTCGATTATTTTCAGCGGGCCGCGTTCGATGCCTTTTTCCTTCAATGTATTCTGAACATCATGAATGGCCAGAACGCGAAAGCTGTGTTCGGCGGCCTGCTTCTTCAGATTCTCGACGACATCGTCGAACGCCTTATCCGACTGCAACTTATATGTAAATTCGGTTGTGTTCATAACCACGCTCCTATGGTTGTCTTTCCTCCTTAGATAGAAAGACCGCTCAAACGATTCAAGAATCATTCAAGAATTTCGAAGCTGGTTTTCACCTCGGCCGGGCTCTGAATGGTCTGACTGATCACGCAATACTTGGACTCGGACAGCTCAATCGCCTTGGCGAGTTTCTTTTTGTCCAGATTGTCCCCTTTGGCCAAATACTTGATTTCGATAGTATGAAACGGCTTGGGATAGTCTTCGTTCTGGTGCGCTGTTACTTCGATTTCGAGCGATTCGAGTTTCTGGCGCTGCTTCTCGAGGATTCTTACGATGTCAATCCCGGTGCATCCGGCCACGGCGTAGAGAAGTAACTCGGTTGGTTTGAACCCGGATTCATCGCCGCCGGCCGACTTGGCGCCGTCGGTGATAATCTTGTGGCCGAATATGTTGACTCCCTCGAATTTAATCCCTCCGGCCCAGTTCATTTTTATCTGCATAGTATTTGTCTCCGGCAATTGGTATTCTTCTTACGTTTTGCGGCTATATTAAAAGCCGTATGTTCAATCAACAACAGGCGAGTCCCTGATTCGTTCCGGGATTCTTTTCGGATACGTCCGAAAACATTTACGGTTTGATTATAACACCGGCGAAGACGATATTACCTCAATGAACGATGTCGATCACAATTCCTCACTAGCGGCCGTTCTCTTTTTCACTTTGCTGCTTATCCTGGCAGCGGTCAATTTGTTCGATCTTGCCTGGTTCTGGTCGATAGATTTTGCCCCGTATTATCCGGGGGCGGCCATCTATATCGGCATCGGACTTCTTCTGTTAGGCGCGTGGGACCCGGTCAGGTCGTGGGTGTATCAATTGCTTGCGAAAACAGGGGAAAGGATCAACCGGAAATCCCGATCAGGTAAAATCATCATGCTTGGTCTGGCGGCGGCGGTGTTCGTTGTCCTGACGATCCTGTTTTCTTCCGCCACCAATCTTACCGGTGATGCTTCATTGCGGTTAAACCAACTCGATTCCGGTCGCTGGTGGCTGCCGACCGAGGCGGGTGATTTTGTCCTGCACGCTCTCTGGAATCGGGTAATCAGCGAGCCGCTCGGCCTGACCGCCGCCGATACTTATCGCTGGTTCAGTATTCTTTGCGGGATATTTTTCGTAATCAACAGCGCCCGTCTTTCGTTCTATCTGTTTCGGGAGCGAGGGGGCGTTGTTTTTCTGCTGCTGTTTACCGGGACCGCGGCTTTATTTTTCGGTTATATCGAAAGCTATTCGCTTATCGCCGCTCTGTTGCCGCAACTTCTCCTGAGCGCCCTCAGGGCGATTGAGGGGACAGGCTCACGGGTGGCGTTTGTCCTATGGTTCGTCGTCGGTACGGTCGTGCACAGTGTTACGCCGATCCTGTTTGCCGGTGTTCTGCTGGTGGTGCTGACCGTCTCCGATCGGGATGAACCTTCGCGACGTTCAAGGCTCAATCGCTTTTTCCTGATCCTGACTGCCGCCGGTCTGGTTGTTCTGTTTCTCCTGCGCGGTTTTGGTCTGTTCGATCTGCCCCGTTATGTGATGGGCTTTACGGCTAGTGGGCCCTATGAGATCAGCCTGCTTGATTCCAAACACTGGCAGAATGTGATCGGCTGGTTGCTCTTGACGGCGCTGCCGTTTTTGTTTCTGTTGCCGTCGACGCTCTCGGCTGTTCGTTCCCTTGCTGTGGCGCCGCGAAAATTCCTGGCTGTCTGGTTAATGATCCCCTCGCTGTTGTTCATCCTGTTGTTTCTGCCGCAGTTGGGAGGTGTCCGCGACTGGGACCTGTTTTCACTGGCCGGATGGCTCCTTACGGCCGGAGCGCTTATCGTCCTTGATCCTGATGATTCGGTTTCAGGTTGTCGCTGTTGGTCGTGGGTGGCGCCGGTTGTGCTGATGACATTATTGGTGACCGGGATGTTCACAGGTGTCAATGCCTCGATGAAGGCCTCGGTTGATCGTTTTGCCCGGACACTCGATCAGTCGCGTGTCCGCAACCAGATCTGGGAGTACCTGAATCTAATCGACCATGCCCAGTCCGATCCGGCGGTGCGTAATCGTGTCCCGGAGTTCGCCCGAAAGGCCTGGCAGCAGCCTCCTTATCGGCCGGTAGACTCGTTGAACATTATTCGTCGGTTGCATTACAACCTGGTGGAACGAAATCGGGCGGTCAACAGTGTCGAGGCAGTCGCATCGAGTCTCGGATTTGCCATTGACGATGAATCCGCCTGGTTGCTTCTGGCTCGTTATTTCCTTAATGCCGGCTCTCCCGCCGAGCAGGAGAATCTCGCCGAGATACTCGGTCGACATTTGCCGAACAGTTCACGGGCGCAGATGTATGCCGGAGTGGTAAATCTTAAACAGCAACGATTCCCCCTGGCCGAGCAGCGACTCGGTCGCGCGTATCAGTTGGACTCCGCCGATGTCGATATTGTGCTCAACTACGGCTCGCTTCAATTCGAAGAGGGTAAACTGCCTGCTGCCGAGCGTTTGTTCGAGCGGGCGATGAGTCTGGATTCCACCTCGTACCTGGCCTGTTACAATTTAGCGCTGATTGCCGAACGGGAGCGGGATATTGATCGATCCGCTTCGCTGGCTCGCAAGGCTCTGTCGCTGACTTCCGTTCCGACCCAACAGCAAGCGGCCCAGGCGCTGCTCGAACGCCTGGACCGGAAGTAGGAAGTAGCTTTTTAATCCCGCTATTTCATCAGCACCACCTTGACCGACGCGGTTTCTTTCTCCGACGAGACGCACATGAGATAGACGCCCAAAGCCTGATCGGCAGTTATTTTATTCGTCAATAAGTATCTATATACCCTGATCCTCGTAGAAAAAATGTTTCAGCGGTTTAAGATATAAAAACTTAAAGACTGCGTTTTTTATCTCCGACTATAATAATACTGCGGAGAAAACTACTAACCCTATTTACCAATCTGAGGGTATACAATGAAACGTCTGTCTTTTCTTACCGTGACTGCCATTATCCTGTTGGGGCTGCTTTGGGCGGTCGGTTGTGACGACTCCGACGACAGCGTCGGATCCAGTCTCCCTGAAGGAGACACCAACGACATCAATTATCAGTTTATGACGTCCGAGGTGTTCGATGAGCAGTTCCTCAGCGGAATCGATCTGAGCTTGCTGATGTCGACCATGCTGATTGACTCGATTCCCAACGTTACCGCCGTAGGGCACACCCTGAGTCCGGCCCTGAGTATGGATGAGGATGACAATATCTTCATTAATACCGGCAGCTATGCCAATGAAAACGGCTGGCATGTTTTCAACGTTGACGGGTATATGGTTATCTATGACTGGAACAGCAACGATACGATCGATTTCGTCGGCATTGATTCGATCCAGGTTCTGGCCAACGACTCGGTGAAATATGTTCCCGACAGCACTATCGATGAACTGCGCTACCGGGTGCACATCGATATGGATTCGCGCTCGGACAATCTCTCTCGTAGTGCAGTGCACAGTGTCAACATGGAGCGGATTGCCGGCGGCGATGATATGGTCGAGATCAACGGGACTTTCGTTGAATCGGCCGAGGCGGAGGTCAGCGACGGCACTACCACCTGCTCGCTCATGTTCGGCTCGAACGTTACCGCCAACGGCATCGAACTGGATTTGTCGGCCGACGATTGCCCGCAGGCCGGGTCACTGAGCGCCACGGTGACGGTGAACCTTAGCTGTGCCGGCTCCAACAGTTCACAGCTTGATGTTAACGGCACCTGGACTGTCACCGCCAGCTACAACGGAGTAACTGAGAAGGTGGTCATATCCGATGGGACCAATCAGTGGACCCATGTTGAAGACTGCGGCGGAAATTAGTCCAGGCTAATTGTTCGCGAACTCGATAGAATAGATTATTATGATTGAGGGCAGACGTTTTGTCTGCCCTTTTTTTGTGTCTTCAATGGTGGCGTCGCGGCAGGGAATTGTTACGTCGGCAGGTTCGAAGACGGACCTGCCCTGCGAAGAGAGTTCCTACCCCTTGCGGTCTTCCCAGTCGTCGCGGGTGACAATGTAGGTGAAATAGGGTACATCGCAGGTGTAGTCCCGCATCTCCTTCGGAAACTGCGCCACGCCCAGACCGACTTTCTTGCCCCCCACCGCCTCCTGCATTTTCTGCGAGGCTATATTGTCCCGATTGGGGGTTGCTTTGACGGCGAGACAGGCGGTATTCTCGAACAGGTAATCAACCAGGGCCTGTTTGATCTCGATACCGTATTTATTGCCCCAGAATTGCGGCAGGAGTTTGACGTCGGTTTCACATACTCCCTCGTTGTCCGGGGCGGTCATCCAGGCTTCGCCGATCGGTTCTTTTGTCTTCTTGAGCTGAACGATCAGAAGGCGATTAAACACGGCGTCTTTCGCTTCATCGGCCAGGCGCGCGGCAATCTGTTTCTCCGTCGTGCGCAACCCGTTTGGGAATCCGACATTGACCATCACCTCAGGGTTGGTCCAGAGGCAGAAGTAAAACTTGGCGTCCTGTTTGGTAGGTAGAGCCCGGCGGATAGCCAGGCGTTCGGTTTCTATTATGGGATCGGACATAACAAGACTCTCCGTGAAAGAGATGAATTGTCCGTTTTTGTCATTTAGAACATGTCTTTTTTCCAGCTCAACGCTAAGGCTGTCGGCCAGGTGGTTGACTGAACAACCACCTGTATTAATAGAGGATCGCTTTGTCGTCGTGGCTGAGCTGTTTCTTAGCCGACGAAATCAAGCAACTTGGCGGTGAATCGTTTCACCTCGGCCAGGTCCTCCTCCGATGGAACCAAACGAGCGCGGTAGTTTTCTTCGAATACTTTAACGCGCAGGCCGGCCAGGCGTTCGGCTACAAGTTTGGGACCTTCGCCGCTCCAGCCATAGGAGCCGAATACCGCCGCCTTTTTCCCCTGGCTGTGGACGGTCGAGAGCAGGTTGACTGCATCCCAGACCGGTTTTACGGCGTCGCCGTTGAAGGTCGGGGTTCCGAACAGGATAAGTTTAGCCGCTTCGATCTCATCGCGGGCTTTATCCGGATCCATCTCAGCGACATCGAGCAAAACCGTATCCCAGCCGTGCGGCTTCAATTCGGCCGCGATCGCCTGAGCCACCTTGCCGGTGTTGCCGTAAGCGGAGGCGTAAAGAATCGTAGCCTGCTTTTTCCCCTCGGATTTGTCGGCCGACCATTTGGCGTAGTGCTCGATCTGTCTGCCGGGGTCCTGTCGGAAAATCGGGCCGTGTGAGGGAGCGATCATCTTAATGTCGAACTCTTCGAGCTTCTTGAGATTCTTGCCTATGAAGAACGCGAACGGGCGCATGATGACATCGTAGTAATAGTCCACCTCGTGTTCCAACTTATCGGCGGGAAGCTCATCGGCGTAAATCGTATCGGCGGAAATATGAGCCGCGAAACCGTCGCATGAGAACAACACCCCGGTCTCCGGAACGAATTCCATCATCGTATCCGGCCAGTGCATGTACGGCATGGTTTTGAAAACCATCTTCTTATCACCCAGATCGATTTCGAAGTTGTCCTTCACGCCGGTGATTTTTGCCTCGCGGTTGATCACGTTGTTTATAAACGGTATGCAGGCCGCGGAGCAGATGATTTCGATATTCGGGTTCTTTTCCAGCAGCTTGACAATCGCACCGCTGTGGTCCGGTTCGGTGTGGTTGACCACCAGGTAATCCACCCTGGCCACATCGACCTGCTCGGCGAGGTTGGCAAAATACTCCTCGGCGAAATTAGCCTTGACGGTTTCGATAAGGACGGTTTTTTCGGTTCCCTTGACCAGGTAGGCGTTGTAAGTCGTGCCTGATTCGGTCTTCATGATAATATCGAAAACCGGCAGGTCGGGATCTTTGACTCCCACCCAGAAAGTATCCCTGGCAATTTGTATAGCGCTCATATCGTACGGACTCCTTAGTTTCTCATCATTATATTTATTCTGAAAACGTCGAATCGACCGGCGGCGTTCCCCCGATAAACTCGAGTGTCAGATCAAACAGCCCGACCGGATTGACGGCTTGTTTCAATTCGAGTTTATCGCCCGATTGTTCCTCCAGTTGGTCCAGTGCCTCGTCTGACGGTTCCGCTGCGATAATCAGCGTTGGTCCGGCCAGAGGTTGAAGCTGATCGGCCTCGCGGAATTCTGAGGCATAGCTTGAACGCATACCGTACCACCAGTAAATGATAGTCTGATAAAACGGTAACCAGAGGGCCTCGTGGCGCTGTTTGAGCCGGACGAGATATCGCTCGGTGGTCAGGTGTGGCTCGAATGCTACCACCACCTTGATCCGTTCATCTTCGGGGGCGGCCATGATACCGGCATCGCCTCCAAGTCCCTCGCCGACAACCGTCAATGGGGGCCTGATCCAGGTTCTTAAATCGGCGTAAGAGATAACCGCCAGCAGGTCATCGGTCTCCAGGCGCCCTTCACCGTGGTATTTGCCGGTTGAATGACCGGTTGCCCGCTGGTCATAAGTTATTACCACGTAACCGGCGTTATGGAATTCTTCCGCCAGCGACATGACCGAATCACGGTTGTAACGTTCATCCGGAATCAGAACCACCGTGCCGGCCGCTGAATCGAAAATCAAACTGTCCGGTTGAAGGATCAGGCAGGCCAGTACGGTGAGGCCATCGGACTCGACCTTGAAAGTATCGACCGGAAGGCCGTGATCGATCCAGACTGCAGGATCGTTGACTATAACGGTGTCATTGTTATCGTAGTCGTCGATATCCGTCCGAGCGAACTGGTCTTTTACCTGCCCCAGCGGATAGATGATAAAGGCGATGACTAACAACGCTGCAACTACGAGAAAGACAACGATCTGTATGATTTCCTTGGTTTGCCTGGAAAGCTTCACGGTTTGCTCCCGTTAATTAGGGTTGATCCGCCGTTACCTATCGGGTGATTGGCCGAGGCCGGTCGGTTTACGTTTCAGACAATTAAGATAGAGCACGGCCGGAGCCCGTCAACCGTAATTTTCGGTATAGGAGGCAGGGGGGGACAGGTTTAAAACCAGCCATCCGTTCGGGTGCTGCTTTTCTAAATTGCGCACGGGGAGACGAGAATCTTAATTTCCAATCAAACAAAACAGGGGGTACGGCAATGTCCGTTATTATTAAAACGCGTCAGAGGGCCACCAGATTTTTCGCGGTATGTGAGGATGTGATATATGGCCTGATCGGCATTTTACTTGTCGCCGTCGGATTGGTGGTGGTATACGAAGCGGGTGCATCGTTCATGGAGGCCATGACCGGCGGAAGCACCGCCTTGGGTATCATCCGTGTAATTGACAATATCCTGCTGGGTCTCATGGTTGCCGAGATCCTCTATACCGTGGTTGTTTCATTCGAATCTCACGCCCTTCAGGCTGAACCGTTTTTAATTGTCGGTCTGATCGCTACTGTCAGGCGTTTACTGCTGATCTCACTGGAGGCGGCACATATCAGCCAGATCGGGCATGAGGTGTTTGTCGACTATATGATTGAAATGGGGGTACTGACCGTTTTGGTGTTATTCTTCGGTTTTAGCATCTACCTCCTGCGGCGCCAGCGCAATCGAGAAGCTGCCAACACGACGCCGTGATCCGACCTGGCTGGTCATCCAATCCTGTTTGATAGTTAACCTGTCTCCAAGTTGGAGAAAAACCATACTTGAGAGACTATGCTCTGCTGCGGGATAAGCTACCGGAGGGATTATAATCGTGTGATGCGACTATTTAGAGGAGAGGGCTTGTCTTCGGATTAATAAAAAAACCGCCGATCGCATTGGATCGGCGATTATCCTTTTTCGTTTGACGACGAACTCGGGGGGCGCAGGTGAGCCCGGTTCGTTCTTCTCGCATTTAAAGCAGCGAGTTGAGCAGTTTTTCCACGTCGGACATCAGAAACGGCTTAGCCAGAAAACCGTCGGGTTTGATCTCCTGACCTTCGTCCTCAACTTCCGAAACGGAATAACCGGAGATCAGCACCACCGGCAGTTTCGGATGTTTGGCTTTCACTTGTTGCAGCAATTCGAGACCGGTCATGTTCGGCATGCGCATATCGGTGATTACCATGGAGAATTTGCCCTCGTCCAATTTGGCGAGCGCATCGGCGCCGTCCTCCGCGCGTACGGATTTATAATCGAAGACTTCGAGCATCTCCGAAAGCAGGGAGGACATATTGGGGTTGTCGTCGACGATCAAGATTGATTTAGCCATTCGTATCTCCCAATGTAACTACTTTTAGTATCGGCAGATACGAGAAGAAACTTTGTCAGAAACCGTTTTTTTGTGATTGGAACTCCCGGCAGCGGGTAATCAACTCTTCCTGGAGATGAGCCACTCCGGTTCCTTCGGCGGCTGATATAGTAACGAATGGGGCATCCACGATTGCCGACGGCAGGAATTCAGGGCAGGCATCTATCTTGTTGAATACCAGCAGATAAGGAACTTTATGGGCGCTGATCTCGGTCAATACCTGGCGGGTATGAAGAATACGCTGGTCCAGATCCTCGGCCGAGGCGTCGACTACCTGCAACAAAAGATCCGCCAAGGAAACTTCTTCGAGAGTTGATTTAAAAGATTCCACCAACTGGTGCGGTAATTTTCTGATAAATCCCACCGTATCGGAAATCATCACCTTGACCGGGAATCCGGTTGACATTGTTCTGGTGGTTGAATCGAGCGTGGTGAAAAGCATATCGGCGGTGCCGACGGAGGCTTTGGTCAGCCGGTTGAACAAGGTCGATTTCCCGGCGTTGGTGTAACCCACCAGAGCTACTTTGAAGAACTCGTGGCGTCCTTTGCGTTGGCTGTGGCGTTGCTGGTCGAGTTTTTCGAGCCGCTTTTTCAGATGGGATATCTTCGTCCGGACCTGTCGGCGGTCGATCTCGAGCTGAGTTTCGCCCGGTCCCTTGGAGCCGATCCCGCCGTATTGCCGCGAGAAATGGACCCAGGCGCCGGTGAGGCGGGGCAGGGTGTATTCGAGCTGAGCCAATTCCACTTGCAGGCGTGCCGCGCGTGACCGGGCGCGGGTGGCAAAAATATCCAGAATCAGGATCGGCCGGTCGATCACTTTAGCCTGGAGAGCATTTTCGAGGTTGCGCTGCTGAGCCGGGCTGAGAGTGTCGTCGAAAATGACCGAGTTGGCTTCGATCTCGACCAGGCGTTGTTTGAGTTCCTCAACCATACCACGGCCAATGAAAGTCGCCGGGTCGGGGTGATTGCGTACCTGGATTCGCCGGTCGCGCACCACTGCTCCGGCCGACCAGACCAGACGGCCCAACTCGTCAAGCGATGTCTCCACCTCCTGTTTTTCACGGGAGTTACGCGCCAGTCCGACTAAAACAGCCTTTTCGACTTCTTTTTTGCCGATTTCGAGAACCATCGACCTGAATATATATAACGGTCGTCCCTTTTACAATTACTTCAGATAATACCTGCATAATCCTGTTGCGTTATTAGCAAAATCGATTACCATATAAGGCCATGTATAACGCAAAAGTATTGGATCATTTCGAGAATCCCCGCCACGCGGGGGAAATCATCGACGCCGACGCGGTTGTCTCGGTAGGCAACCCCGAGTGCGGAGACATGATGAAACTTTATCTCAAGGTCGTCGATGGCCGTATCGTGGATGTCAGCTACAAGACCTACGGCTGTGCTGCCGCGATTGCCACTTCATCCGCCGCTGCCGAAATGGTCATGGGCAAAACCCTCGAAGAGGCCGAAGCTCTTAGCTCGGCCGATATCGTCGCTTATCTCGAGGGACTTCCGGAACGCAAGATCCATTGTTCGACTCTCGCTCCCGAGGCTTTGCACCAGGCGATCGAGCAATACCGCCACAAGTAAATCCGCATTCCTTTGGTTTTAGCCTCAGAAATACGGCTGTCACTTGCCTGGCAGGACTTATTCACCCTGATGTGGCTTATCCTGGCAACAATCGTCTCATTCATTTCAACAGATTTCTTGTTGCGTGAATTGCATCCCGAGCCGGTGAGGCCGGGAACAGATTGTTCTTGACTGCAGTTATTAACCTGAACACATTTTGTGCACAACACCGAATAAGAGCAAAACTTAATTAAATATCATGGGAGCCTTGATATGGGTATGATGAAGGAGTTCAAAGAGTTTGCAGTCAAAGGCAACGTCGTCGACATGGCCGTGGGTATCATCATCGGCGCCGCCTTCGGCACTATTGTAAAATCGCTGGTGGCGGACATTATTATGCCGCCTATCGGTCTTCTCCTGGGCAATGTCGACTTCTCAAATCTCTTCTTAGTGATCAAGGAAGGGGCCACCGCCGGACCGTTCGCCACCCTGGCCGAAGCTCAGGCTGCCGGCGCCGTGACTATCAACTATGGCATGTTTATCAACACGATTATCAGCTTCCTGATTGTCGCTTTCGCCATCTTCATCCTGGTCAAGAATATCAACCGCCTCAAGAGGCAGGAGGCTCCGGCTCCCGAGCCTGTCCCCACGACCAAGGAATGCCCGCATTGTTTCTCGACGATCAACATTAAAGCCAAGCGTTGCCCTTTCTGCACCTCGAACGTTGAATAGCCATTTGCCGAATTCAGGTAAGATTAAAGCCGCACCCGTCTTGGGCGCGGCTTTCTTCTTTATTCCGATAGACTGCGGTCATACGGTGGGCAGGGGATCTGCTCTTTCCGGATATCCCGGCTGATTACCGCAGCTTAATGGTTCACATTCTCTCGACGCAGCCGGCGATCAACTCGCGCAGCAACGGCTCGGCCTTGCCGGCGATCTGGATCACTTCCTCCAGCTTCAACGGATGCATGTTGTCCGGAAGACCCATGTCGGTCACGATCGAGAAACCCAGTACGCGGGTGCCCTGATGGCGGGCGGTAATCACCTCCGGCACGGTCGACATCCCCACCGCGTCACCTCCGAAACCGCGAAACATGCGATATTCCGCCGCCGTTTCGAGCAATGGTCCGGTGACGCCGATATAGACTCCTTCCCGCAGGTGAGTCTTTTGTTCAAGGGCGATCTGCCTGGCCAATGCCTGCAGTTCGAAATCGTAACAGCCGTACATATCCGGGAAACGAATGCCGATCTCATCGTCATTTTGGCCGATCAGCGGGTTGCCGGGGAAGAAGTTGATATGATCCCTGATCATCATAATATCACCGGCAACGAAATTCGGATTCAGGCCGCCACAGGCGTTGGATACTACCAGGGTGTGGATGCCGAGTCGTTTTAGCACGCGAATCGGGAAGGCTATCTGCTGGAACGAGTAGCCCTCATAATAATGGAACCGGCCCTGCATGCAAACGACCGGTTTGCCGCGAAGAGTTCCGAACAGAAGTTTCCCGGCGTGGAATTCGACAGTCGATACCGGGAAGTGAGGGATAGTTTCATAATCGACGACGGCGTTAATCTCGATCCCGTCAACAAGAGTCCCGAGCCCGGTCCCGAGAATAATGCCTATTTCCGGTTTGAATGTAACCTGACTCTGAATAAAAGCGACCGCCTCGTCGATCATGCGGCGGTTGTCCTCGACTGAGTGCATAAGGCTCCTTAGGGGCTTTGATCGTTCACATTCACATAGGATGGAATATAGACTGCGGCCATGCTGCTCGCCAGCGAAAAGGGGTAATCATAAAAGCCGATTAAAAAAGCCGGCCCGATTGCTCGGGCCGGCGAAGGTTGCACGATTGATGAGAAGATCTAATTGCTTGCCGCGCGATCCATCTCTTCCTCGAACTTGGCCGCTACAGCGTCCAGTTCTTCGGCCAATTTCTCCGGATCCGGCGGTTCGGCCGACGGTCGGTTGACCTTCTTGTCGGCGTCCAGGACCTGTTGCCGACGACGATCCTCGACATAGTCATCGAGACGGTCAGTGGCGTTCGGATCATTGGCGCCGTTTTTCTTGACAATAAACTCCGGCGGGATATCCTCGGCGCGCGTGTTTGTCTCGATTATTCCCTCGTTGAAACCATCCGGAATTTTATGGGTGCTTTCGGAGGGCTGCTCAGAAACCTCATTGGCTGGCTGCTGGTCCGTTTGTTCGACCGGGATCTGGGATGTAGCCTCGGATGGCTCTTCAGTCATGCTTGTACCGGACTGGTACCGCTCCAACGCGGCCGCCAACTCAGGATCGACCGGTTTGTCTTCCTCGACCGGTTGGCTCTCAGCGATCTCGGTGCGGTTGGTAGGCGTCTCGGACTCATTAATCAAAGATGAATCAGCCTGAGAAGCAACCTCGGTCGGTGCCGGCTGTTCTTCCTGAGCGGAGAGTTCATCGGCCTGAACCAGGTTCGAAGCCGACTTGGACTCTTCCTGATCATTCGATTCGGACTCGATAGGATGACTGCCGATCGTGCTCATGCCGTCCCGCTCGACTTCGTTGGAATCGGTTACCTGGATCCGGTCGGGATCCTCGTCAACCGACTCTTCCTCGTCGTGCCTGAGGGTGGGCATGGACTGCGCTAAAGCCTTAACCATATCGAGGTGGGATTCGATCAAATCCTGTAATTTTCCGATATAGGCCCGCTTGACCAGGTCGGCCTTTTCCGTACGGGATTCTATATCCTCGAGCTGTTTTTCCTTGTCACCAACAAGACGCTCTGCCTCCCGGCGAGCCTCGGTCACGATTTTCTCCGCCTCATTACGAGCCTGCTGCAGGGTCTGATCGGCATTGCGGCGAGCGTCGATAGCGGCGTTCTTGATCGTGTCCTCGAACTGGCGAAGTCCCTCGAGCTGCGTTTTCAGCGAATCGGCCTGCATCGAGAGTTTCAGGTTCTCCTGTTTGGCTTCTTCCAGGGCGGAAGCGACCTGCTCCATGAAGTCGTCTACTTCCTCCTTGTTATAGCCGCGCATCTGAGTCGTGTACTCGAAATTGCGGATATCGGTGGGAGATAGAGCCATTGTGATCTCGCTTATCTTTAGGTTATAACTCTTGCATTTCGTTTTCCCGGCCGATCGTTGTGTGCAAAAAACGTACAAGCCTCGGCCGTTTGCCTATAGAGTTATTATCGCCACATCGGCCGGAAATATTAACGGTGGGAGAGGGATTGAGCCGAGGGGGGCGGCATCAAAGCCGAGGTTCATTCTTGAGAGCTATTGAAAAAAACACACGCCGGATGTTAGGTAAAACTCGGTTGTATCGCAGGTGATATAAGACCGCTCGCTACGTAAGGCTTGATTTTAACTGCAGCAGTGGGGATTGGACTCTGCCGCGAAAGGACGTTTTAAACACTCCCCGAAGTCTTGAATACGGTTTCAGATGTGGAGAAAAAAACCTGTGAGTGTTACCATTCCCTCGGGCCGAACAGCGCCGATCCGATCCGGATCATGGTTGCACCCTCGGCTATGGCCAACGGAAAATCACCTGACATGCCCATTGAAAGCGTATCGAACTCTTCCCCTACGATATCCCGCCCCTGCTTGAACAGCTCGCGGCATTGCGCAAAAGCCGCTCGTACGGCTTCCTCGTCGTCGGAATTGGGACCGACAGTCATGAGACCGATCAGGTCGATATTGTCCATCGAGTGGACCTGACGTACCAGCTCAAGGCAGGCATCGGGCGGAACTCCGTATTTTTGTTCCTCACCGGAGCAATTGACCTCGATCAAACATTCAATCGTGAACTCATCGGCAGCCGCCTCTTTGTTGATTTCTTCGGCCAGTTTGAAGCTGTCAACCGACTGGATCACGTCGAATAACTGAACTGCTTTTTTGACCTTGTTGGTCTGAAGGTGGCCGACCATGTGAAACCGGGCAATACGACCGATTTCATCGAATTTGGTCTGGAATTCCTGAACCCGGCTCTCGCCGATATTATGGAGTCCGGCCGCAACAGCGCTGCGAATCACTCCCGCGGGATGGGTTTTAGTAATAGCGACCACGGTTATGTCGTCAACATCGCGGTCGTATTCCTCACAGGCGGCCAGAATTCGGCCGTGCAGGTCAACGATGTTCTTGGATAATTCCACTTTCATTTTAATCAAATATTTGAATATAGGAGAAAATGTGCAAGAGAAAACGACGGGAAGGAGGCAAAATCATTGATCAAAGCCTTTCTTCAACCGATTCGCAGGCAGCAGGATACCGTGGTGAGGGGATATCCCTCCTTGTAAAATTCGGGAAATAAGTTATCTTGTGTTTGAATAACAGAGGATTCGCACCTCTTGTGTTCGACATCATGGAGTCAGCAAACCGCTCTTACGGAGGATTGATATATGCCCCGTTTGTTATATGTGATTTTTATCGTTGGATGCCTGTTATTGGCGGCTTTCTCCTCGGTCGCAGCACAGAACATCAATAAGTTGTTGATTTCGCCGCTTCAACCTGCCTCGCTTGACTACGGTGAGCACGTGACAATAAACTTTGCCTATGAAAACAACTCTGGTAAGGCTGCCTTTATTGTCGTTGAAGCCTATCACAACAGTCGTTTACCTGCCGGTTTTGAAGCGGCCGATCCGTTGTCCTGTCCCAACGGTTCCTCCGGTGCCGGCTCGATCTGGTTCACCATTAACTCCGGTGTCTGTCAGGTTGATGAAATCCGTATCTATATGGTGGACAAAGAGGATAACATCCTTTTCGAAGTTGGTACCACCTGCCAGTATTACTGGCCTGAGCACAGCCTTTTCAATATCGGATTCGATCCGGGTTCCGGAGGTTATGAGGAACCCGGCACCAGGGTGGATATAGATTTCGACTATTTCACTTCTGAGTCAGGCGGTATTCGCGTTTTTGTGGAACCTCGACTGGACGGTATCCCGGACGGAAACGCGGTGGTTTCACCGTCGTCGCTCTACCCGGTTGGAGCCGGTACCGGTTCCTGCTGGTTCGAAATTTCAACCGAGCAGGCCGAGATTAACAGCGTCTATTTCTATGTCACCAACAATGACCAGAGCGACACCCTGTTCGAGAAAACCTTGTCGGTCAATTACCACTTCGTCCCGAATTTCTATAAGACGGTTTTTGTTAACCCACAACCGACTACGCTCAATATCGGCGAGTGGGTTCAGGTAAGTTTTTCGTATACCTGCAATTGGGACAACGGCGCCCTGTTTGCTCTGGATTGCCTTGAAGAAGGACTCCCTTCCGATAAGGACACGGTTATAGGCGGATTTACCGTGGAGGAGGGAATTGGCTATGACACCCTCTGGTTCACCTATACCGAGCCGGGACATGTTCAGCAATTGCAGATTCGTATGTACGATGCCGACAGCGTCGAGATGGCCTGCGGCTTTAACATTGGCGTCGCTTATGACTTCGTCAATCCGATTAACGAGGTGAACTCGATCACGCTTTTAACACCCAGTCCGGCTACGATCGACTGGGACAACAAGGTTCATGTTGCCTTCACTTATAATGCCTTCGATCCGGAGGGTATAAAAATTCTCGTGCTTCCCTGGCTGGATGGTAGTATCAGCCCCTATGTTTCTTATTCCGGCACACCGATATATCCGGTTGGGGTTGGCGACGGCAATCAATGGTTCAAGGCCGTTGATTGTGGCGCCCGAGTCGATGAAGTGCATTTGCGGGTAATGTCGACCGACAACAGCGTGATCTATCAGGACACCGGGATAGCTGTCGATTACGACTTTACGGGATCTCACTTCACTCTTACCGAGTTGACCCCCGCCTGCCCGGCAACGGTTGAAATGGGGGATGAGGTGGTCGTTAATTTCGATTTCGAGACCATGTGCAATTCATCTTTCCGTACCTGGGTTATGCCGATGAGCGGCGGGAACGAGTCTCCCGGTGCGATCGTCGATCCCGGCTTGTATGCCTGGACTTCGACGGGCTCAGACAGCATGGCCTTCTCGATCAACAACGCCGCCGATGTGACGGTCGATGAACTGCGTTTTCAGATCAGAAGTATCGACTCAACCGAATTGTACGACGAGTTATACTTCCCGGTCGAATACTATTTCACCGAACCGACCGATGTTGAAATTGCACGTCAGGAGGGCCTTCCGGAGCAATTCAGTCTGGGACAAAACTATCCCAATCCGTTCAATCCGAGCACTACGATCGAATACGGCATCCCCCGGAAAACGGAAGTACGTATCGGTGTCTATAATATCCTTGGCGGTTTGATTCGAACTTTAGTAAGTCAATCGCTGATTCAGGGACATTACCGGGTTGATTGGGATGGTACCGACGAATCCGGCCAGGCGGTATCTTCGGGAGTTTATTTCTATCGAATCGAAGCGGGTGATTATACCGAAACCCGCAAGATGATGTTACTCAAATGAGTTGAGAGTAACGCATAAAAAAGGACAGGCCTGGCCTGTCCTTTTTTTTCGTTCGGTAAACCTCATGCATCTCGAACGAGTATTTCTTTCCGACGCGGATCGAAGCCGGATTGCTCGTGCTTGCTGTATTTGAATATCGACAGTCGATGCGCGAAACCGGCATCGGCCACGGACGCTTTCTTAACACGCACATCATTAACCAGACCAAGCAGATCAGCCAGCAGTTGTGCCGCTTCGCTTTCGGTCAGGTAAACTTCGACTTCCTTCATAGTCTGGTCATTATCCGGATCGTATATGCGCATGGTTTGTCTTTCTTTAGGGCACATTAAAGACATGTCATTCGCGGCGGAGGCAAGCCCCGCCGCTACGCGTCGAAGCTCGCTGACCTCGCGAAGTGGCGGCCTTGTGTCACTCGCAAAACAGTCGTGTCTGAATGAATGTCAGGGTGTCCAATTCCTTAAAATGTTCCTCAGGCATAGGTTAGATACGAACTACCGGGCGATTGACCTGCTCCGGCAAAGCGGTCGGCCAGCAATCCCGACGAATCGCTCCGGGAGGAGTAGAAATTTTCTATTTGGTCAATAGCCGTATCGACACGGTCGAAGAATCCGGTCACGGAATCTACTAATTGCTCACGAGCCATATCGACCAGTTCTCCATCGAAACCAAGTTCCTCAACTGCCATATCGAAATACTCGGTCGCCTGAGTTGTGAGACTCTGTTCAGCGGCATCGAGATATTCCTCGGTTGCCTCGAAAAATCCGCTCAGGATATCAATCGGTGCACTCTCAGCAACCGACGCGGTGGTATTGAAATAGTCGGAAAGGCTTTCCGGAGCTGATTCCGCCAGGCGTGTGGTTTGTTTGTTGAAAGCGTTCATGTATTTGAGACTCATGCTCGTATCGAGACGATAGCGCGCCGCAAGATTGTTCGTGGCGGAGCGATGGCCGTTTTGTACCTGAAGCGACAATCCCCGCCGGACCTCGCTTGCTTCGGACAGGAAATTCCGGACCTGATATTGTCGGTTTTGCCAGTCGGATCGTGATGAAAAATTCGATGTTACTGATTGCGACGACCGCCTCAACGAACTGCTTTGATCCGAAACGTCGCTATACTCCCGTATTTGCTGATATCCTTCAAAACTCATATCGGCCGTAAGACCGAACGATGCTGCAGCGTATTCTTCCAGCGCCTGCATATCTCCGTTGGCAATCCGTGCCACGGTTCGGGAAAAGCTGCTGAGGTTGAACTGAAGCGTCATGGAATAATCGAGGCGTGCTTCACGCTCGAAACGATAGGTGCTGTCCGAATCGGAGGCAGAGCTCGGAACATAGCTGTCGGTTGTTTCGGGTGTGGAGGTGGTTTCATCGGTCTGCTCAGTCTGACGGCTCAGGCCGGATTCGGCCAGGCGGTTCAGATCCGGCAATGGATAGCTGCTGTTGGTCTGACTTTGGGCCAGCAAGTTCAGGAGATCCATTTCTTGTCCTGTTTAAGGTCAACCGGTATGTTTTCTTTATCGGACGGAAACCGGAGAGTTATAAGTCTGTTTTAGATTTATGCGGCTGCGAGGTAAACTTGACAAACCGACCGGAGAATGTTATTTGCATTAAATTCAAAAGGTTTGCCAACAAACATTACTGATAGAGGATTAGATCATGTCTGCTGTTCATCATGACACTCTTATGGCTCTGACTGCCGGTATCCAATCCGAGGTCGCCAGTTATGTATTCTATCGAGAGGCTGCCCTGAAAGACATCGACAATGAGGTTAAGGACATTCTCACCATGCTCGCTCTCGAAGAAAAAGACCATTACATGATTCTCGAACGGCAATACGACGCGTTGGTCCGTAGTGAAAAATGGAACACCACCACCGATGCTCTGCGTAAGGAAGGCCTCCCTGAGGTTGATGAGGAGATGCAGGAGAAACACCGCGAATTGATCGATGAAGTAACCGCGACAGGTAACGATATCCATAAAATACTGTTGATCGCTTTGCGCCTCGAAGAAGAAGCTTGCGATCTTTTCGATGATGCTGTTCAGAAGGTCGATTCTGCGGAAGGCAAAGAGATGTTTCGTCGTCTTGCCAAATTCGAAGAAGGCCACGCTCGTAAAATTAACGAGTTGATAAAGAAGTATTGAAGATCCTAAAGACGGCGGTCCGTTATCGGTAACAAGTAACGGACCGTGTTTTCATCGGTGCTGGTGATGATTGCGTAAAGCATGCCAATCGTTTCATCCCAGGCTGCTTCGTGATCGCGTGTCCAATCCTTACCGAAAAACTGCTCCAGTGTCTGTAGCAGGGTTTCTTTGAGGTATAGTTGTACCTCGGGGAGCATCCCCACATTCCCATATTTATTGTTAATCGTGAACAGCTCTTCTTCGAGCATTTCCGGTTTATCGTATAACATTAAAAAAGCCTCAATACAGACGTAGAACATGGTCGATATCATCAACCGATCGTTGTCATCGAGCCGGTCGTGAGTTTCGGGGCTGACTTCTTTAAGAAGGCTATAGTACAACTCACGAAATCTTGGTTGATCGGCCATGATTTGAGGCAAAGTTTCGGCGATGATATCAGCGTTTACTGGCAATTAATACTCCGGACACAGATATTTTACACTAACTGATTGTATCGGATTACCTTCCGGAAAGCTGAAGTTACCCGATCGGGATTTATCGATGGATTCATCTTTTTTATTGTGAGGCAAACAGCCGAACGTTCATCTTAGAGTATGATGAAACAAAGACATCTTAGCTGGATTGAACTGTCGCGCGACGCCCTGAACAGCAATATCGCCGCACTGGAACGTCTTGCGCGGGGACGAACACTGGCCGTGGCAGTTAAAGCCAATGCCTATGGTCACGGTCTGGCTGAAATCGCTTCATTGTTGCAGGAAAACCCGGCAGTGGGAGCGCTTTCGGTCCATTCTGTCGATGAGGCAATCGGTGTCCGTGCTGCCGGTTGGGACCGCACGGTGATGGTGCTCGGTCCGACCGATATTAGTCAAATAGAGGCGGTTTTCGAGCATGACCTCCAACCAACGGTTTTTGAAAAGACCTTCTTAAGCACTCTTGGCAAAGCGGCCGATAAACGCCGCCAGTCGGCTTTTACTCATCTCAAACTCGAGACCGGCACCAACCGTCAAGGTATAACCGCCGCTGAAATGCCGGATTTTGCCAGGATATACCACGAGCATAAATACCTGGAGCGGCCTTACGGCGCCGGGATGCATTTCGCCAATATCGAGGACACCACTAATCACGAATATGCTCGATACCAGTTGAAGCAATTTCAGGCGTTGCTCAAGGAAATGGCTCGGCTGGGAATCAAACCGAAGATCTGTCATACGGCGTCTTCGGCGGCAATGATTCTATTCGAAAAAACGCTGTTCGACCTGGTCCGACCCGGTATTGCCGTTTACGGTCATTGGCCCTCAAAAGAAACCTACCTGTCGTATCGCCTCGAAGGCAACGACAATGACCTGTTCCATCCGGTGCTGACCTGGAAGACGCGTATCACTCAGTTGAAAAAGGTGCCGCCGGATTCGTTCGTCGGTTATGGCTGTACTTATCGCACCACCTCGACTACCCGTTTGGCGATTCTCCCGGTCGGTTATTACGACGGTTATGCCCGCTCACTTTCCAACACCGCTTATGTGTTAATCCGCGGTCGTCGCGCCCCGGTGCGCGGGAGAGTTTGTATGAATTTGATGATGGTCGACGTGACTGACATCAAGGGTGTGAAGGTGGGGGATGAGGTAACCCTGATCGGTCGTGACGGCTCCGAAGTCCTGACAGCCGAACAACTCGGCGCCTGGGCCGACAGCATCAACTATGAGATTCTTGCTCGGTTATCCCCGCTGATTCCGCGCATTATCAGGTAAGTTCAACGACTCCGTGAACAATTTATCGGGCACGCCTGGTTTCTTTCCCAAGTGAATTTCTTTATCGGCGAAGTGCTGGAATCTCCGTGTCGTATTGATCGCGCAAGGGCGGGAACTCTATGATATTTTGATAAAAAGAAGAGGCCGCCTGTGCGTTTCTTCAGGCGGCCTCAGGGGGAGGTATGAGGTATTATGAATCAAGGATCTTTAGAGCTGCTCCCATTGGAAGGTATAATGCCCCGAGACCGGCGTACCGGAAACGTTGGTGTAGTAGCTCAAGATCTCAATCTTGTAAACTGCGCCGGCGGTTTTAACCAGGTATACATGTCCCTTTGAGGTAAGGCGATGAGTGTTGCCGTCGTAGTTGTACCAGTCGGTCAGCGCCGAACTCGGAATATCGGGAAACATCGGAGCCGAAGACGGCTGCGACATGAAACCTTCAATGTCGGTAGGATCGTCCAACTCACCCCAGGCCAGGAAAGCTGCGCAATCGCCGGGGCCGTTCGGGCCGCTGTTCTGCATCAGGTCGTAGCTGTGGAAGGCGATATCCCAGTCGGTCGAAGTGGAGGGATCAGCCGGGGTTACGACTCCGCCGCTGGAGAAATCGAAATAGCCGGTGCCGGAACCGATCGGGATCGAAGCCGTCTGGATAGGGCCGTCCAGGTTAGTGCTGAGAGCGACGGATTGATAGAAATAACTTATCCAGACTGTGCCCATATCGGGCGGCATGCCGGGATCGACAATTGAATCAACCCGGAACTTCAAATAATTGTCCTCTTCGGCGTCGATCATGGAATAGACGTATTTGTTGGCCGCCAGAGAATGAGTGATCGGATTATAGGTGTACCATTCGTCGATGAAATAGTCGATAGCATCCTCGACCCATTCGGCACCGGCGGTATCGGCAATAGTCACATCATCGTAGGTTACTTCGCCGAGATCGACTCCGAGGGCGTCGCCGCCGTTGGTGGTGGAACTGCCGCCGTTCAGCTTGATTACCTCGCGGCGAAAGGCAATATCCCAGCCTGTCGCTGCCGGTTTGGCGAGCGCGACGGTATCGCCCGAAGTGAACGAGAAATAGGCGAAATTACTGTAGGATGAGGCATCGACCGTAAACGACTCGGTTTGTTGTGAACTGTTATCCGGGCTGACCGGATTGTCGTCGTCGTCATCGGAGCAACCCACCCACAAGAGAAGGGTGAACATCAACAGAAAGGTCGTCAGTACGCGTGTCATTTAAATATCTCCTTAACTATTCTTATTCTCAATTATTGCCGAAGTCGTATTTGAAGCCGACAAACAGCTCCCGTCCCGGCCAATAGCCGTATTCGTATTCAGTTTCATCGAGGATATTTTCAACGCGGGCGAACAGCTCGAGGCCCTCGCCGAACCGTCGATAAACGTTTGCGTTCAGGCGGGTTCGCGCCGGAGCGTATTCGTCCGGATCGCCTTCGTTGCCGCCCGTATTGGAGCGGGCGTTCCAGAGCTTGGAAGAATGATGGTCGCCCCAGAACGAGGCCCCGATCCCGGTTCGTTTGTTGAAGCCGGAAACGTTGAACTTGAACGTGTGCGCCGGACGGTTGATCAACTCGCGATGGTTCACCATATCCCGCGTATGCAGGTAATCGTACGAGAATGAAAATTCGAGTCCGTCGGTCAGGCGAATGCGTGATTCCCATTCGATCCCCTGGGTGACGGCCGCTTCGACGTTTTGGTAGATGTATACCCCTCGGTCATACTCCGGCGTAAAGCCGATCAGTTGGAACTCGATCAGGTCTTTCAGATCGTTATAGAAATAGGTAATGCGGTGAAGACCGATCGTGCCGTAGGAAAACTCGGCCGAAATCGAGGAGTTGATCGAAGTTTCCTGGCGCAACGGCTGGTAATTGCCGCCGCCGAAATCCAGTTCTTCGGGCAACGGTACCAGTCCGCCGTAAACCACGTAACCGGCAGCGAGATGATCGAACACGTAATACTGCTGTTTGATCGAGGGAGCCCGGAAACCGCGCCCCACGAAACCGCGCAGCTTGAATTGATCCGAGGCTTGATACATGATGTTGATCGATGGATTGACATGGCCGCCGTATGAGCTGTGATGTTCGTAGCGAATGCCGGGAAGGACCGTCAGACGGCGGAACGGCGTGTGTTCGTATTGTATATAAGCGGCCCAAGTCTGATCGGCTTTGGTGTCGTCTACCAGCGACGGCGACCGTAAATCCTGGTAGTTGTAGTTGATACCGTAGGTGGCGACATGTCCCTGACCGAGAGTATAATTTGAGGTGTAAGAAGCCTCCCAGAAGAGATCCTCGGTGTGCGAGGTATCTACCCAGTATTGCTCGTAATACTTATCGAAATCGTGATCGTAATAAGTGCCGAAGAGGCGCATGTTCATCGAATAATTATCTCCCGAGAGATAATTGAAGGCAACCGATCCCTCGTAACGCTTGTTGATCTCGACATCGTCGTAGCTGTATTTGTTTAACTCGTCGATCTCTTCGTATTCGATCCAGTCCTTGCGCTCGCGCATGAAACGAGCAGCGGCGGTCATACTCCATTTGGGTGAGAATACTTTACGGGCCTGACTGTTCAGATTGAACCGCGTGGTCTTTTCGACGCCGTTGGTGTGCGGCGTGCTCGGTTCGAGATCGAAACCGTCGGTATGGTAGAGCTTGGCATCGACCGATAAACCGAAATCATCGCTACCGTGTTCGAAAGCGATTGACGGATTATAACCCTTGTGGGTTCCGAAATCACCGTACAGGTTGAGATTCGTGCGTGCCAGTTGTGGCTTGCGAGTGATAATGTTGACTACTCCCCCCATGGCGTCGGAGCCGTAGAGAGTTGAGCCGGTTCCTTTGACAACCTCGATCTTCTCGACGTTGGTCAACGAGTACTGACCGAGATCGAGCGAGCCGTTGACCCGCCCCACCACGCGTTCACCGTCGATCAGCACCAGCACCCGTTCCCCCTCGATGCCGCGAATGGTGGCGCCCTGCCCCGAGAGATCCTCGTTGATCTGGATTCCTATCGCCGAGGTTAACGCCTCGTCGATCGACCTGGCCCCGGATCGCTCGAAATCATGACGGCCGATAACTTCCGTTTGTACCGGCACTTCCTTTAACAGGTGCGGCGAGCGGGTGCCGGTCACCACGACATCGTTGATGACCCAGGGGGCCGGAGTAAGTTCGACGTCGAGTGTGACGAGGGCAGCCACCGTTACGCTGAGCGTGTCGGAGTGATCGTAATTGATATGCGAAACCACCACATGGTAGTCGCCGGGATCGAGTTTGTCGATGATATAGACGCCGCGATGATCGGTCGGAACAGTGCGACTGGTTTCGATAACGGTCACGTTGGCGTCCTCGATCGGGGTGCCGGTGCGTTCGTTCAGGACGCGCCCGGTAAGTTCGGCCGAACTTACCCGCGTGGACAGGATCAAAATAAATGATAATATGTAGAAGGCTATAATTCTCATGTTCGTTTCCCAGCCTCAGTTAGCGGCCCTAAAGTAGCCTTCTTATGTCTTCAATTGTCACTTGAATGTCATTTGTTGTAAAAAAAGCAGGTTTTCGAAAGCCCGGGGGAGGTTAAGGCTGTCTGCAGCAATGAGTCAGGGGAGACGGGCGCATTTCATACCGGTCTCCCCTCAGTCACAAGAACTATAAAGATCTGATAATCAGAAATTGTAAGCGAAACCCATTATCATGCGTGGACCGAAATCCCGGGCGGGAGTTTTCAACTCTGAGCTTCCGGTTCCGGTGGTTTGCGCGCCGGTTTGTGAACGAATCGGAGGGCGCCGCGTTTGAAGCGACGATAAAGCCATTCAACCAGCCAGGATAGTCCAAGCATGATCGCCAGGGTAAACAGCTCCGCCGGTTTGGTTCGATAAGTCTGCCAGAGCAGTACGAGTAAAGCTCCCAGGCAGGAGACCACACCTGATATCGGAACCAAAAGGTTGCTGCCGGTGTCCTTGCGGAGTTTCAGATTGGCAGCGTTGACCGCGGCGAAGATCAACAGGAATCCGGCGCTGCCCATGGTTGAAATGCTGGAGACATCGAACAAGTTGGCTACCAGAAGAGTTGCCGCCGCCGTGATCAAGAGTCCTTCGGCCGGTCGATTCCATACTTTCTTTTCGAGCACTTCCGGCAGTTCACCTTCTTTGGCGATGATGTAGCTCAATCGCGCCGCTCCGTAGAAAGTGGCGTTCATGGCCGAGCTGGTCGAAAGCAATGCGGCGCAGGCGATCAGGATAAAGCCGGCTTTGCCCAGAGTCGGTTCGGCGGCCACGGCCAAAGCATAGTCCTGGGCTGCGACGATTTTGTCCACCGAAAGAGTCCCGGTGGCAACTGCCGCTATGAGAATGTAAAGAAAAATGACGAACAGCACCGAGAACATGAACGCTCGCGGTAAAAGACGATGTGGATTTTTCACATCGTCGGCGGTGTTGGCAATCAGTTCGAAGCCTTCATAAGCTAAAAAGATAATCATGCCGCCGGCGATAATTTGTACCGGCGGCGCCCAGGCCGATGGGCTTATCTGCGCCACTTGTACCTGTGAGATACCGACCGCGATGAAAAACAGCAGGATGGTGATCTTAATGCCGACGATCCAGGTCTCGGCTTTTCCGATCACTTCCGCGCTCATCAGATTCAGACCGCTGATCAGCACCACGCCTGCCACGATCAGGATATGTTTTACCAATACGTGCGAGGACTGCGAGGCAAACGCCGCTCCGTAGCTGCCGAAAGCCGAAGCGTAGAGCGAGAGCATGACAATGTAGGAGAGCCAGAGAAGGATATTCATGGCGCCGACGGGGATAGTCGGACCGAACGCTCGATCCAGAAACGTTACCGTCCCGCCCTGACTGGGGAAAGTGACCGACAGACGACTGTAAGAATAAGCTGTCAGGAGAGCCACGATGCCGCCGAGGGCAAACGCGATCGGTGCGCCGCCGTGAGCAAGTTGTACGGACAGTCCGAGAACGGCGAAAATACCACCGCCGACCATTCCGCCGATACCGATAGCTGCTGCGCCCCAGAAACCTATCTGTTTCTTATCCTTGTTCATGTACCTCCAATGGTCCGGTTTGCTTTATGCAGCATAAGTCCGGTAAGGCAGGCACACAAGTATGAAGCGTGTGTTTGTTGAGCGACGCTCCAGGAAAAAACGGTTTTCTCTATCGTGATCCGAAATAGAGTTGTTCACCGGAGTCGGTTTCCGTCTCGGGGTCTGTCCCGGATTGGTCCGGCGGTTCCTGAACTCCTTTGCGCCAGGCCTCGAAGACGCCGTCTTTGAAGGCCGTGAACGATTCCTGTCCCTGAGCAAACAGGATTCCGGCGGCGATATCGTACAGCCCGTATTGGGCGACGGTCATCAGACCGCGCATACCGTCGTAGGCGGCTTGGAAATCCTCGGCAACGAACGTCACCGACTGATCCCGATAGTCGACTCCCGGCACATTGGCCAACAGCGATAGATCGGCCGGGGGTTTTACCTGCAGGGTGGCCGTGATCGGTTCGGTCAGACGGACAGCCTTAGCCTTTTGCCGGTTACGTACGGCACGCTCCGCGGCTTCTTTCATCCGTGCGTGAACCTCTTCGACCGGGTAGAGCAGAGCATCGTCGATACCGTGAGCTTCCTTGACCGTTACGTATTCAAGCCAGTCCATCCAGTTTAGTTGTTCGGCGAGTTTGTCATCGCCGGAGACGAAAATCAGCGGGATACCTTTGCGTCCCCATGAATAAGCTACGATCTCCGATTCGTTCACCGGCATGCCGTTGAGAATCCAATTGGTCCCGAGATTAACGGTGTGTTCGGCGAAACCGCCGCCGCCGGTGCGGGAGTGCATCGCTACCGCGACCACGGCGTCATAGCTGTTTTCATCCAGCAAATCGACGTAAGGGTGAAACTTCTCCTTCTTGAAGAGCATCTGTGCCCGCGAATCCATCTTGTCGAGCAGGATATCCGGTTCCGGATTGAAGCTGCCGTGTCCGTCGACAACGAAAATCGAGTCTGCTCCACCGGTGACGAGACCGTCGATAACCGCGTTGACGTCGGTGGTCAGCAACTCGCGCGCGTCAAAATACTCCGGGCGCGGGAAGTCGATCGAGGTCAGGATATTCTGACCGGCAACACCTTCCATATCATAAATCAGTAGAATCTTGACGAGATTGTCGGTGTCGGCCGAAACCGTGCAGGTTTGTTTCAGCGGCTGCCCGGACTGATTGTCGGCGCCGGAGCAACCAACGACAAGAATCAGGCCAAGACCGATTACCAGCAATCGCAGGAGCTGTTTGTATTCTCTCAAAATAAACCTCGCAATCAACAATACGAAGAATCGCTTCTGATTGATTTACGAGGCCGTGAGAGGATAGTTGCTCAAGTTGTCCCTGATCGGACTTGATTAGCGGGGGGTCGGTTTGGCCTGCGGTCGCGATGATTGAGCCAGGGTCAGCAAACAGCGATATACCTCTTTGCCGTACCGACTCATCTTCAGGAATTCATCCTTGTCGATTTTGATATTTCGAGCCCGAGCCCGGTTCTTGCGATAGGACGCGATATCCGGATCATGGATATAGATATTCCGTTCGTCATGGCCGGTAACGATTACCCAATGCGGCACGCGGTCGCCGGTGAGACGATAGGTGCTGATCATAACGATCGGCAGGTAGCCTCGATGCAGGGCGGAAATGATCTCTTCGATCCCGTACTGATAAACCGATATCGCCAGTCCCGCGTTGCGTGCGCGCCGTTTCATGTCGCGATGCACGATCCGCATGACCTCACGTTTTTGCTGGGTACGAACGGATTTGAGCATAGGCGTCGTGTCCATCGACATAACGATACGACCTCTCAGGCCGCGATTGAATGCCGCCAGCGATAGACCGTACCCGTCCGTTCCTCCGAATCCCGAAGCCATGAATATCAAAGTCGCTTCTTTCCAGAGCTGCATCTCCAGCGCTCGCGTCAGTTCCAGCCTGGGATTGAAATACTTGAGAGTCATCATCAGGCAAGCCGGACCGCAGGTGAAATCCAGCGTTTGGGCATAATAGGGTACATCGAGACGCAGGCTGAGCGGTTTGCCGGGAGCGAGGGATCGAGCCATTTTGAGACCGGTCATGCCGTCCGAATAGTAATCGGGCATGGCTCGTTCAATCGTGTAGCCGTGTTTCTCGTAAAAGCGAATTCCGGTCGTATTGTCCTCGCGGACTTCGAGGGAGATGCGGTCGCACCCGCGTAAAACCGCCTCACGTTCGCATGCTTTCAGCAGTTTCGATCCCAATCCGCGACTTTGTATGGTCGGATCGATGGCGATGTTGTACAATCGCGCCAGGCGAAGGTTGTTGCGCCAGAGCATGATTGCGGCGCCGGCCGGTTGTCCCGAAAGTTCCAGGAGGAAAGTTGTCGCCCGCGATCGGGTCAGCAAGTACTCCATCTGATCGTGTGTAAAGCGATCTTTACTGAAAGCGGCTTCCTCGAGCCGGAGCAGAAACGGCAGGTCGTGTTCGGAAGCCTGGCGAATTTTAATGTGTGGACTCATGGTGTCCTCGCTCGTCGAGGAGGAAATGAATCAGGTGCTCGTACAGGTCGCCGTTCATCACATCCTCATCACCGGCGTTGATGGTAGGATTGTCGTTCACCTCGATTACAACGAAACGATCATCGAATTGCTTCAAGTCAACGCCGTAGAGACCGTCGCCTACAGCTCGAGCCGCTTCCCTGGCGGTTCGGATTAGCTCATTCGGTGCGGCGTTGATCGGAACAGCCTTAACCGGGCCGTATACCGTGCGGCCCTCGGCCGTATAGCTGAGAATCTTCCAGCGTTTTTTCGGGATCGTGTATTGACAGATATAAAGCGGTTCTCCTCCGAGAAGACCCACCCTCCAGTCGAACGATGAAGGCATATACTCCTGCGCTACGATGCGATGAGCGCGGCGGGCGAAACGTTTCGCGACCGCAACCAGTTCGGCGGGTGTGGCTGCTTTCTCCACGTACATCGAGAAGCTGCTGTTGGGTGCCTTGAGTACCACGGGAACACCCAGTTCCTCGAGCACTTTTTTCGCGGTTTCCGTGTCGATATCTTCGCGCTCGATAAAACGAGTGGCCGGGATCGGCACTTTGCGCGCCAGCAGGTGCTGGTACATGTTGACTTTATCGCAGCAGATCCGGATCGATTCGGGATCGTCGATTACCCGAATACCGTGCATCTCCGCCAGACGCGCTGCGACATAAGCGGAGTTGAGCGGATCGGTCAGCGCCCGGATGTAGATCGCATCGTACAATGGTATTTTATACATGTCGGGACGAAAAAGAAAATCGGCCCGGTGCCCGAGCTTGCGCGCTATCTGACTCAGACGCATCAGAGAATTCATCTCATCGGAGCTGGAGATAGTATAGCGTTCAACGTAAATTCCTAGTTGACCCATTTTACCCGCTCCTTAAGATGGTGCATCTCGCGTGGTTTAAGATCTTCCAGATACAGCGGTGCAATGTCGCTGAGGAGAACCGATCCATCCTCGAGTTTCAGGGCTCTTACGGTCGCCAGCGGGATGGAAAATACGTTCCAGACCATCGCTGCCGCCTCTCGCAATGAAGGCGACACGGTCCAGCCGAGAATGGCTCGAAAGCGAATCACCCGAGCCTGTGGAGGAATTTCCTGACAACAGACGGCGTAAGTGTGATTGCGAGTCAACGAGCGTGAGATAGTCTTCACCCGTCCGGGCTTCATGACGACCCGGCCGCGCAGGGTGAAAGGATTGATCGGATCAACAATCGCCGGTGGCTCAAAAAAACCGTTGCTGATATAAAATTCCGGGATAGGCACGTTTGCCAGACGTGCTTTTTCCAGGAAGAGAGGGGGAACATAGGCATCGAGCATCTGACGGCAGTTGGGACGAATCGGTTTGCCGGCGTGTTCGAGATCTCGCGAGACATAATATGCTCGGCTAAGATAGTCATAGTTTCCGCCGAGGTTGATCAACTCTTCACGTTCGTCAACCCGTGCGATGTGATTGGCGCGATCCGCCTCGGCGAGAAACTCAACCGAAGATTCTGTTGGTTTCATGGTGATATTTCCGGGTGACGGCTGTTACGCCGCCGGCCCCTAAGATGGTTTATCTCCCTGAATGCGGATCGATATCTCGTTGGCGACGTGCCGTGTCTTTGATCTTATCGCGCTCGGTGCGTCGATCGTTTTTACGATCGAAGCGACCGCCGATCTCGAACACGTGATCACAGTCCATGCAC
The DNA here is from genome assembly GCA_035380245.1 of Candidatus Zixiibacteriota bacterium. Classification (NCBI taxonomy): domain Bacteria; kingdom Pseudomonadati; phylum Candidatus Zixiibacteriota; species Candidatus Zixiibacteriota bacterium. The sequence goes on from DAOSXA010000001.1 coordinate 988,917, forward strand.
AGATATACCTGCGTCTGATCTTCCAGCGTATCCTGTAAGAGGACATCCTTGCTGCCGCATTTCGGGCAGGTGCGACCTTTCTTTGAGCGACCCATGACAAATTACCCGTTTAAGATGCTATCATTAAGGTTGAATGTTACTATCGTTGCGCCCGACAATCCGAGCCTTTCAGTCATCGATTGCACTATTTTTCATAATTGCCGGGGAAGCAAGCTCTCCGGTTACGCCTTCAGGTATCCGGTTCCCGCGTAACGGGCAGCCTTGCGTCGCCCACCTTGCCGCCGATTTCAACGAGTGCGGGCTTTTCATCACTACTCCTCGATTCGTGCCAGTTCGACCGAGGTCGGCAGTGGTTTGATAAATTCCTGGCGCAAACTGTAAGTGTAAGCGCCCTGATTCGGCATAAGCAACACATCGCCCGTGCGAATGTCCGCTCCGAAATACCCGTAACCCCACAGATCATGCGGTGTACAGAGCGACCCGGCCACGAGACATTCGTGTTCTTCGAGACTCGGTCGGGAAAGATTTATCACCGGGAAGTAGTCGTTCTCGAAACGTTCCCAGCCGACCGCGTTGGTGCCGCCGTCGGTAATAACCACGCGTGAAGATTTTCGGTCTACGACCGTCAGCAGGATATGCATGCCGCTGTGGCATATCCAACGTCCGGGTTCGAAACAGATGGTACAGTCGATATCTGCCGGGATTTGTTTTTTCAAAGCCTGACCGATATGATCGGCAAAACTCTCCAGGGTGCTGGCGGGATTGGAATAATGCTCATCATAAACGATCGGCGCCGATCCCGCAGCAGCCGTCAACTGTCCGTGAGGAGTAGCTGCTGTTTGAAGCCATTCTCCTTCTTCGGGCCAATACCCGCCGCCGATGTCAATGAATTTGATACGTTTACGCAAGGCGGGGGAGAGACGTCGCAGTTCAGCGCCGAGCCGAGCGATAAATAGCACGTGCGGTCCAGAGTCCATATTCCAACTCAGATGAAACTGAATTCCCTGCAGATCGACATGAGTCTGTTCGGCAGCCTTATCAAAAAACTCTCCCAGACGTTCCAGGGGAATCCCGAACTTGCGCCAGATTCCGTTGTCGTCGGTAGTAAGTCTCACCCCGGCGCGGATATCAACCCCGGCTTCTTCCGCCAGGTTGCCAAGTTTCTCGAGTTCCGAGAAACTGTCGATCAGAACGGTAACGCGTTCGCGATGACTCAAAGCCAGGCGTAACTCATCAGTCCTTTTACCGGGGCCGGAGAAAACAATTCGTTCCGCACCAAGTTCCAAGGCGGTTCTCAACTCGAGACCGGATGATACATCCAGGCCGCAACCGGCTGCGATCAGATGACTCAAAACAGCCGGGTGGCTGTTGCTTTTTAATGCATAATACAGTTCAGTGCGAGGCCAGATATGGGCGAATACCTGTGAAAACCGAGTCGCTCGCTCATGCAGAGCTTCGCCGTCGATCACGTAGAGAGGAGAGCCGTGTTCAGCCGCTGTCGAAAGGAATTGAAGTCGGCGATCCAGAAACGACTGCACCGTCCGACGCAAATCCACCGGATTAAGGCGAGGAGTCCGGCCGCGAAGTTGATCAACGGCCTGCTGGATGCACAGAGACACGTTTTTGGTCATCTTCCGTTTCCATTTCCACCTTGACGAGTGAAGCCAATTGGTCGGCCTGAATAATGATATTCGGGCGCGTAGCCGGGGCGAAGAGGATATGTCCCAATAACCATGAATCGTAATCTTTTGGAGGCAACACCACGCGATGCCCGGGAGCACGTTTGAGGTAAATATCTTTTACCCGGGGGTCCGCTGCGGCGCGTGATATATCGATATGTCGAATATGTCCCGCATGTGCCGCGAACAGACGACGGCCGATCATGTGTCGCCATCGGTCGGCGGGAGGCAGGGTGATGGTTTTCCCTTCGGCAAAGTCCAACGCCAGGGCAATCGTATCCAGGCCGCAACTCATTTCGATCAGGGGCGGCAGGCAATCGCCGCCGATGCGGGGAGTCAATTCAATGAGAGTCGGACCCTCGGACCCAATGATAAAATCCACCATGCAGAGCGATCGTTGCAGTCCCAGCGATTCGGCCGCACGGCGCAGGATGTCCGCCAGTTGAGGGTAATCGTGCAGTTCATGGTCCGATGCAGGTAGTTCGTATGACAGGGTCGTGCCGAACGGATAGTCGTCACCGCGATATTTACGGGCAATGCGGATGATTTCGAAGTGGGCGCCGTCGAGAAGGATATCGGCGCTGTATTCATTACCGGCGATGAATGCCTCAGCCACCACGGCGCTGCGGGGATCGATATACGCGGTGCTTTCATTGTCCGGTTGATACATCGGCAATGAACCGCGCTGAGTCAGGCCCTTGGCGATGATGCGCATGGCTTGAAGAATGCGTGCCTGGTCTTCACAATGGAAAGTCAGTTCACTGCCGCTGCCGGTGAGTGGTTTCAAAACGATTTCACCACCCACTTTTCGGGCAAACGCCAGGGCATCATCGGTCGCGGCCACGAGCTTGACTGCCGGGCAGGGAATACCGTGTTCAATCCAGCGCTGCTTGGTAAGGTATTTCGAACGACTCAGCCGCACTGCCGGGAGAGCCGGGTACGGCAGCCTGAGCCTGGCAGCCAGTTGAGCGGCTAGCGTGAGCCATTCACAGTCGTAACAGACGATTCCGCTCAGTTCCAGTCCGTAATGCGATAGATGCTCCGTCAACAACGACATCACGCGGTCGGACTGCATCAGATCAACTAGTAACTCCGACATTTCATCCGGAGCCGGCTCACGACTGGCACGACGCAGGACCGGATCGGTCAGAAACAAAGCCCGACCGGGGTAACGCGTGTCGATGTGGGCTATGTAATCGGGGGTAGTACCGACTACAAGAACCCGCTGACTAGCCATGGCTGACTCCGTCCAGAGAGAACTCCGTTACGGAGGCCATCGCTGCGAGCGGATGCGGGACAGTTTTCTCGATTCCGGTCGAAACTATGCTCTGAAGTACGTAAAGGGGAACCGGTGTCAGGTGGAAGAGCGTTTTCCAGTTGAAGTCGCCGCAAAGGAAATCGACACTGTCCAGGCGATTCTCGCAGGCATAGGCGATATGATGCATGTTGATCAACTTGGCAATACCGGGGAATGCCTCGGAGGTACCCCCCGCCAGCATGGTCAGCATATCGCGATAGAGACTGCCCATGTCGATGGCCGCCGGCTCGCCGTCAACGATCACCGCGACTATGCGCAGCCAGCCGCGTTCCTGAAGGAGATTCTCCATGGCTCGAAAACTGCCCAGGAAGCGTTCGTCGTCGAAATATGACAGCCGTCCGAAGCGGCTGCGGTTCATCTGTATGAGCAGTTCGAAATCGTCGGGATCGTTGATGCGCCAGTGCACATCATGTTCGTCCCAATGAGCCAGCTCCTTGCGGAGTTTCTTGGCGGTTTTATGTGAAAATGCCTCAAGGTACTTGTCTACACTGAATTCGTGCTCCGAGGGTAGGAACAAATAACCGATTTCATCGACGTTTTCCAGTCGTCCGACAAATTGTCCCTCGGTACGGAGATAACGAAGCTGATAAGGACGCCTCAGGACGGCCAACATCGCTTCGAGCATCTCCGGGCTTTCAGCGATGATTCGATTCTGTTCCAGCCAGGTTTTGCCTTCCCAGGTTTCACCGGGAAAGTAAGTATACTGACCGGTCTCGCGGTTCCAGGACATCGGTAAAAGACCGCACAGACGGCCGTTTTCATGGGCAACCACGAAATGAGCCGGATGCTGGTAATACCGGTTAAAGCAATCGCGGACTTCCCACAGATCCGAAACCAACTCCTGAGGCATAAGCTGCCGCCAGACGTCGCGGCATTCATCGAGATTACGAATAGTCTCGATCCGTATCATCGTTAGCGCCTCAGACTGATATGGGTGATACAGTTAGTCCCGCCGAAGAATTGCAGGGCGAATTGCTCAACCACGGCCGGGTCGTACGGTTTGCAACTGAACACATCGAGATAAGTTGTGTTGGCGGCGTTGGCGAAATGGGCTGAAATAAGAGAGGTCTCTATCAATTGCGTCATCGAAAAACCGGCAACCCGTTCATCCTCACCGAAGTTTACCACAACACACTCACCGAAACGTTTCATGTCGATCAAATCACACAACTCGGCCACGAACCGTTTGATCGCCTCGGCATCGCGAATAGTACCGGGATTGCAGTTGTAGATGTCGAAACTACAAGCCAACCCCCAGGCCTTTTCGATATCCTCGGAGTGGTACTGTTTGAGTTCAGAACAAGCCGATAATTTTCTCGTTACATCCTTTACGGCCTGACCCGACTCAAACGACTTCTTGACGACAGTTGCTTCCATTTTTTGAACCCTTTCATCTAATTATTCCAGGGCAGTCTGCACCTTGGAACTGATGATAAAAAAACTGTTTTGGGTGGTTAAGCTGTTATCCGCATCGATCTTAAAAGATCGCGGGACACGTGATTCAGGTTCGTCGCCTGAAGTCGCCTTCCCTGACGCCCGGCTGATTCTGTTATCTCAGGTCGAACGTTGCTCGTCTACCTTTGCGCAGTCAGTTAATATCCTTCGGATCCGGCAGCGCTTCACGAATGAAACGCGCCAGAGCCACCACAAAAGCATCTCTGAGCGACATGAACGACCGATCGACGTCATCATCCACCGAGCTGACGGAAGCAATCGAATAATAGCCGGAGATGAACCCCGCAACGGCGCAGGCCAGACGGCGCAGACGCGGCTTTGATATCGGAGGCGAAATGACCTCGTCAACCAGTTGTTCGATACAACTAATATATTTCAGGAAGGGCGTTTCCAGCCCTCCGTAACTTTCGTTCAAGGTCAAATCGGCGCGGCCCTGGTAGTACAGGACAAAATCCTCCCACCGCCGACTGAAAAACTCGATATGCGCCGTGATGATCGCCTCGAGCATCGAGTAAAGTTCTTCTTTTCCCGAACACTGCCGCTTCATCTGATTACTCAGGTCGGTCAGTAAGGCAGTCATCAACTCGCTGATCAAGTCATCCTTGTTCTCGAAATGATAGTACACACTACCCCGACCGACATCGGCCCGATCCGCAATCTCTTCAACCGTCGCCGCAGCGAGACCCCGCTCCGCGAACACCGCGCGCGCCGCCTCAAGAATCTGTCTCCGAGTGCGACCGTAACGCCGCTTCTGCCGGGAGGGATTCTTGCCGGAATCTGTAGAAGCTGTCATATGCATCTCATTTCGTTCCACTCTGACGGTAGCGTCAACTTCGACGCTCTTGTCATTTTTGACACTATCGTCAGTTTTGACGGAAATGTCAACATAATATTGAGTTTTTTTGTTCCGTTTTTTGGGGTGTTTTTTCAAGCAGGATCAGGTGGAAACCTTGATTTATCTTATTGTAATGCAATATGATAGTATTTTTGTGTAACAAAAAAAGGCAGGCCCTGGGGCCTGCCTTTTTTACAGAAAGGAGGATAGACTATTTCAGCAGAATCATCTTCTTCGTATCGGTGAAGTCAGTTGTCACCAGTTTGTAGAAGTAAACGCCGCTGCCGTAGTCGGAAGCATTCCATGAGATCTCATGCGAACCGGCGGACATAACTTCATCTGCCAGGACGGCAATCGCTCGGCCGTTGACGTTATAAACAATCAACTGTACCGGGCCGGCCTCACGCAGACTGAAAGCAATAGTCGTGACCGGGTTAAACGGGTTAGGGAAGTTCTGTCCGAGTGAATACTCGTTTGGAACCAGTTCCACAGCGCCCGCATCGTAAACGTAACCGCTCTGGCAGGCTTCGGTGACTTCGTTGGCTGTCGGATCATAGGTCCAGTCGGTCAACTGGATATCAGAGACCTCGAAGCACCATTCAACACGCGGGCGGTACACATTGGCAGAGGTCAATGTCGCCTGGCCGCTGCTGTTGGTCACAGCGCTGGAGCTGCCGGAATTCGGACCGCTGTAGTTGGCATAAACCGTTGCGCCCTCGACCGGGTTGTTGTTCTGGTCGTAAACCGTTACAACTGCTTGACCGTAATAATACCACCAGTAACGGACACGGGTCACGGTGATGTTGTACACGTGCATCAAGTTTTCACCGACTTCATTGACCGTGATGTAGTTCGTCGCGGTGTAGGTGTCACTGCCGCAGGAGTTGGTTGCCGTCAGAGTGACCGTGTAAGTGCCTGCCGCAGTGTAGGTGTACGACGGGTTGGTGGCCGTAGAAGTGCCGCCGTCGCCGAAGTCCCAACTGTACGACGTCGCATCACTGGAGCCGTTGGTAAAGGCGACTGTCAATGGGGCTGTACCTGAGGTCGGCGTTCCGGTGAAGGAAGCTGTCGGCTCGGTGCAGACGACGGTGATGTAGTTGGTTTTGGTCTCGGTGTCGCTACCGCAGGAGTTGGTTGCCGTCAAGGTTACCGTGTAGGTACCAATAGCGGTGTAGGTATGCGATGGGTTGGTGGCGGTGGAAGTGTTACCGTCGCCGAAGTCCCAACTGTACGACGTCGCATCACTGGAGCCGTTGGTAAACGTAACCGTCAACGGGACTTCACCCGAGGTCGGTGTACCGGTAAAGGAGGCTGTCGGCTCGGTGCAGACGACGGTGATGTAGTTCGTCGCGGTGTAGGTGTCGCTGCCGCAGGAGTTGGTCGCCGTCAAGGTTACCGTGTAGGTACCAATAGCGGTATAGGTATGCGACGGGCTGGTGGCCGTGGAAGTGTTACCGTCACCGAAGTTCCAACTGTACGATGTCGCACCGCTCGAACTGTTGGTAAAGGCAACCGTCAACGGGACTTCACCCGAGGTCGGTGTACCGGTGAAGGAGGCCGTCGGCTCGGTGCAGGCGACAGTGATGTAGTTCGTCTTGGTCTCAGTGTCGGAGCCATAAGCGTTAGTGGCGGTCAGAGAGACGGTGTAAGTACCGACGGCGGTATATGAGTGCGACGGGTTGGTGGCCGTGGAAGTGCCGCCGTCGCCGAAGTCCCAACTGTATGACGTCGCACCGCTAGAGCTGTTGGTAAAGGTAACCGCCAGAGGCGCTTCGCCGGAGGTGGGAGTCGCCGAGAATCCGGCTGTCGGCGGGTCCCCGGCTACCGGTTCGTAATCAACGCAGAAATTGTCGAACTGCGACTGTGACCGGTTGACCTCAAGGCCTACCTGACCAGTCTGCACATCGCTGAAGTTATAGGAGACTTTTGTCGCGCCATCGGCAGCAACCGTAACCAGCCCGCTGGCATCAATTGTTATCGTCATAGCATATTGCTGGTTAGTATTGATGGTCCCGGAGGCGGAAGCGCGGTTATACTGCGTACCGTTGATGAATTCACGGATATACCACGCGTTGGCGCCATCGCGGAAATCGGCCACGCGATAGTTGTTGGCATCTTCATAGCCGAATACCACCATACCGTTGGTCAAACTTCCCCCGCTCAACGAGGTCCAGTCCACTGTGATCGTCGCATCGGACACATCCCCGAACGGCGACATGATATAGCCGTTGCCGCTGGAAACGTAGCCTACAAGCTGACCACTGGAGACAGTCCAGTCGCCGGAAATAACCGTCCAATCGGATACGTCACCATCGTTGAAGTCGTCACAATAGCTGCCGGTGGACTCATTCACCGTGATATAATCCGTCTCCGTATAGGTATCGCTGCCACAGGAGTTAGTCACTGTCAGAGACACGGTATAGGTGCCGACAGTTGTGTAGGTGTGGGACGGATTCTGGTCGGCCGAGGTTCCGCCGTCGCCGAAGTCCCAACTCCAGGCAGTAGCGTTGGTTGATCCATCGTAGAAATCAACCGTCAGCGGGGTGTCGCCAAAGGTGGGCGAAGCATAGAACGAGGCGGTTGGGGCGGTGCAGGTGACGGTAATGTAATCGGTCGCAGTGTAGCTGTCGCTGCCGCAGGAGTTGGTCACCGTCAGGGATACGGTGTAGGTACCGGCGTCGGTATAAATGTGCGACGGATTCTCAGCCGTCGAAGTGTTACCGTCACCGAAATTCCAGCTCCAGGAGGTGGCGCCGGTGGAAGCATCGGTGAAAGCAACGGTCAACGGAGTCTCACCCGAAGTTGGTGTGCCGGTGAACGAAGCGGTCGGAGCGGTGCAGGTGACGGTAATGTAATTCGTACGCGTGTAGGTATCGCTGCCGCAGGAATTAGTTGCCGTCAGAACAACCGTATAGGTGCCGGCCGCAGTGTAAGTATGCGACGGACTAGTCGCCGTGGAAGTTCCGCCATCGCCGAAATCCCAACTGTACGAGGTCGCTCCGCTGGAGCCGTTGGTGAAGGCAACCACGAGCGGTACTTCACCCGAAGTCGGTGTACCCGTGAAGGACGCGGTTGGTTCCGTGCAAGTGACGGTGATGTAATCCGTGCGCGTGTAGGTATCGCTGCCGCAGGAATTGGTCGCCGTCAGAACGACCGTATAAGTACCAGCCGCAGTGTAAGTATGCGACGGACTAGTCGCTGTGGAAGTTCCGCCATCGCCGAAATCCCAACTGTACGAAGTTGCTCCGCTGGAGCCGTTGGTGAAGGCAACCACGAGCGGTACTTCACCCGAAGTCGGTGTACCCGTGAAGGACGCGGTTGGTTCCGTGCAAGTGACGGTGATGTAATCCGTGCGCGTGTAGGTATCGCTGCCGCAGGAATTGGTCGCCGTCAGAACGACCGTATAAGTACCAGCCGCAGTGTAAGTATGCGACGGACTAGTCGCCGTGGAAGTTCCGCCGTCACCGAAGTTCCAGCTATATGAAGTTGCTCCGCTGGAGCTGTTGGTGAAACTGACCGCCAAAGGAACTTCGCCGGAGGTGGGTGTGCCGGTGAAGCCCGCAGTCGGAGTCGTCGTAACCGTGATATAGTTGGTCTTGGTTTCGGTATCGCTGCCGTAATCGTTGGTCGCGGTCATGGTCACGGTATAAGTGCCGGCCGCGCTGTAGGTATGCGACGGATTCTCAGCTGTCGAAGTGCCGCCGTCACCGAAATTCCAATACCATGAAGTCGGATCGTTGGTCGACGCATCGGTGAACGTCACTGCAAGCGAGGCGCAACCGGAAGTGGTCGAGGCTGAGAAATCAGCCACTGGCGGATTACCGCCGCCGCCGACCGCACTGACCGCCGCGTTGGCGTCTACCAGGCCGTAGCCGAAATAATTATCCCGGCCCGACGAACCGAGATCGACTGCCGTGCTGGTGAGATAATCCTTGACCTGATCCGGAGTCAGCGAACCGCCGCCGCCGGCTTTGGCCAGAATCAGAGCCGCCACACCCGCCACGTGCGGTGAGGCCATTGAAGTACCCTGATAGAAATAATAACCGAAACTGCCGTAGTTGGAGCCATCGTGCGTCTGCTGCAGGACGCCGTCGTAATAGCCGTCACCGTTTTCATCGGCAGTGAGGTCTCCACCGGGGGCGCAGATATCGACGTATGAGCCGTAGCTCGAATAATAAGCCAGACTGCTGTCAAAGCCTACCGCCGAAACGGAGATGCAGGACGAATAAGAAGCCGGGTATTGTGGCGTGCTGTTGGCTGCATTGCCGGCTGCACAGACGATCGTTACGCCCTGATTGTAGGCGTAGTTACAGGCATTTTGAAGAGTCGTGGTGGTAGAAGTCGCCCCGAGACTCATATTAATGACATCGGCGCCGTTGTCGGCGGCCCAGATGATACCATCGGCCACATCGGTCAAGCTGCCGTTGCCCGAAGCATCCAGGACCTTGACCGGCATGATGCTGCAGTTGAAAGCAACACCGGCTACACCGAGGTTGTTGTTGGTCGTCTGAGCGATGGTGCCGGTTACGTGTGTGCCGTGCCCCTCATCATCGTTCGGATGGCTGTCGTTGTTTACGAAATCATACCCGGAAACGAAATTGGTTCCGGCCAGATCCGGAGCCTGAGAGAACGAACCATAATCTTCATAAGCCACACCGCAATCGATCACCGCTACCGTCACACCCGAACCGGTGCTTAGATCCCATGCGCTTTCCATGTTGATCATCGGCATATGCCACTGGTACGAGTAATAAGTGTCGTTGGGAGTCATCAATGCGTGGAAATAATAGTTCGGTTCGGCGTATTCAACCGTCGGATCGGCCTCGTAAGCCGCTACCATTTCTTCAACGGTCTTGCCTTCCGGAACGGCAATGCGACTTATGCCGGTGTACTGGCTGGTCGACAATACCGCCGTGCCGAGAGCCATGTTCAGTCCGGATCTCTGGCCGTCGTTTATCCCGTCCTTATATTTAACGACTATTTCACCGGGAACATACTCCGGACTCTGAGAATAATCGCGAGCTTGCTTTATCTGGAAATCCTCGGCGAAGGCGCTGAGACAGACGAAGCTAAGGATCAACAACACAGTTAGAGTTACTCTAGTCTTCATTAATGAAAACCTCCTGACGAAGTGAAGTAGTTACTCGAAAAACCGCGGAAAACAGCATCATTAACTCAATTCACGGGCTTCCCTCCTTACTGGTTACAGCATCGCTCTTGAAGCCAACCATAGTACTGCTTTCGAGACAGAGCCGGATATACTCCAAACCCATCTCCGGACGCATTAATGCTTATGCGCCTTGAGCGTTACCTATTGAATCGTATTCGTTGCTTATATTAGGTTGTTCCATCCTGCAGTAGATAGTATACGAAGCGAACCGGTTCTATACAAACCTAAATTAACGGTGAATTTGTATCAATACCGGTTACACCCGGCTCCAGGGGGATTGTTGACAAACCTCAATCGCGGCGGAGACAAGCCCCGCCGCTACGCGTTAAAGAGCCCTAATCTCGCGTAGCGGGCGGCCTTGTGTCGCCTGCATTACGAGTATCCGGGCGTATGTCTTTTTCAACACTCCCCTGATCTGCAGCTATCGATTTCGATAATGAACAATTTCGGGGAACATTAGAAACCGGGCGGTGTTAGTATTCAATAAATGAATGTAGACAACGCCGGTCGATATACTCTATGTGACCGGTGGCTGAAAGGAGCATTAAAATGAAACATACATTGCCCGAACTCGGATACGCTTACGATGCCCTGGAGCCTTATATCGATGCCCGTACCATGGAAATCCATCACACCAAACATCACCAGGGTTATATCAACAAGCTCAACGCAGCCCTCGAGGGTCATGCGGCTCTGGCCGAGAAGAGCGCCGAAGAACTGGTAAGCAACCTCGATGAGGTTCCGCAGGAGATTCGCACCGCTGTTCGCAATCAGGGCGGGGGACATGTGAACCATACGTTCTTCTGGAAGATTCTCAAGAAGGGCGTCGAATTCAAGGGCGAGATTGCTGAGGCCATTACGGCCAAATACGGCAGTCTTGACCAGTTCAAGAAAGAGTTCGCCGCCACCGCCATGTCGGTGTTCGGTTCCGGCTGGGCCTGGCTGGTAATCGGCAAGGGGGGTGAAATTCAGATTATGGGTACTTCCAACCAGGACAGCCCGCTGTCGCACGGCAAAACACCGGTGCTAGGTCTCGATGTTTGGGAGCATGCCTATTATCTCAAGTACCAGAGTCTCCGCAACGAATATATCGAGGCGTTTTTTAACGTCATCGACTGGGAGGCGGTTAACGAGAATTATAAAAAGACTCGTGAGGTGGTTGCGACCAACTGAAAGCAGCTCGCTGAAGATAAGAAAACCCGCCTTGGTAACGGCCAAAGCGGGTTTTCCATTTGATTTAATGAGCGTGATCGCAAACCGCTTTCACGGCAAATCCCAGAGCGGAGGGGAGTGTTGAGAAACCTTTTTTTGTGGCAGAAATAAGCCCTGCTGCTACGTATTAAAGAATCTCAACCTCGCGTAGCGGGCGGCCTTGTGTCGCCCACATTACGTTTGTGGTTTGTTGAATATCCACGCGTATAACTTTTTCAAAGTATTCAAAGCGGAATCAGCCCCTATTGCTTATTCATGGCATCGTCAGTTGGTGAGTTGATCCGGCAGCTTTTTATTCTTCATTATCGAACAGGCCAATATCGTCGCCCGGTATTGTCCATAATTCTCAAAACAGCCTTTTCCTGCAGATTTCTCTTGGTATTTCGAGAACCTTTGTATATTTCGGTTGAACCCGGTTTGCCGAATCCGTGGGCTTTGCGGGTCGTATAAGAGAGTACCAAGTATACCGCCTTACAGTTTTGTCGCGTTGCGGGCCATTTTGAGGCCTTGTCCATGACAGACAACATACATGAAATCTGGGACCTTGTGCTCCAGGGAAATCATGCTGCCTGGCAGAAACTGGTAGCGACTTATTCACCCCTGGTTTTCAGCATTGCCGTCCGGGTCGGTCTCGAAACCGCCGATGCCGAAGACTGCGCCCAATACACCTGGCTGGCGCTTTATCGGCGACGGTTCACAATTAAAGATCCGGTCAGTCTCCCGGCCTGGTTAATTCGCACCACCCATCGACGAGCCATCTACATCGCTCAGCGACTGAGGCCGATCAGGAGTGATTCCGAACAGGATCGGACGCCGTCGCCTCGACTTCCCGATGAAATCGTTCAACAGCTAGAATACGAAGCGGTAGTCGGACAGGCCATGAGACAAATGGACTCTCGCTGTCAACGTCTGATCCGTGCGCTGTATCTTGGGGCGACTCAGGTCAGCTACAACCAACTGGCTCGCAGTCTTGGAGTTAACATCAACTCCATAGGTTCTTTGCGTTCTCGCTGTCTCAACAAACTTAGAAGAATTTTAAAAATAATGGGCTTCGAATGGGACTAAATTCGCGTCTCGATGATCCTTGGGGTGAAAAAAGAGCGGAATACGTAAAAAAATGAAACGCAACAGCGACAAAAAACTCTCTAAATCCAGGCAAAAGGCCGGTTCGACTTCAAGTCGCAAAACACGGATCCCGGCCCTGGAAGATATCCTTGGTACCGCTCTTAATTTTGGATCTACCGCTTTGGCTGAGCCATCCGATGAGATGATCCAGCGTTGCAGTACGATTCCGATGTTGTTCGAACCGGTCGACCCGGACCATCCCGCATCCGGCAAACTTACTTACGATTCCTGGTCGACGGCCTTGTCACCGAGTCTTCGCGACACGATCGACGGTCATGTCCGCCGCCTGCGTTTCGAGGCGGGTCGCTATACGATAGAAATCGTAGCGGAAAAACGCCGACAGGTCTGGGAGTTCACCGCGCGAATATACAAAGGTAGTGAAGTCGCCCACGATTTCGTGCTGCGGGTCGGCGGACGCCGTTTCCTGGCCGGTCCGGGCGGTTTCTTTTTCTGGTCCTCGCGGCAGGTGCCGAGGCTCGTACAGGCGCTTTCTTACGATCACATCATTCAATTCGATGAGATAGCATGGTAACCGAAGCCGACATATCACGCAGGGCGGTTGAAGAATTTTTGCAGACCGGGGCGCTGGGTTCATCCGGCCAGGCCGAGATGGTTGCCGCCTGTGACCGTCTCGTCCGCACCGAGACACAGCGGTCGGCTGATTCATCTATAGCGCTCGGACGGAGCTTCCTGACCCGGGCCGGACAACTCGACGACCGGGCCAGGGCAATTGCCCTACGCGCGCTCGGCTGGGCCCTGGTTGTTGCCGGTCAATATCAAGAGGCGCGGAAGCATTACCTGGCGGCCCGAGAAATTGTCAAAAAGGACGCCATGGCGCGTGCTCGGATCGATCGTATCCTGATTGATATCTACATGTATCTGAACGATTTCAACGAAGCACGCAAACGGGCCGGGATGGCGCTCGGCACATTCCGGCGACTCAAAGCTCAGGCCGACATCGCCAAGACCCAGGTCAATTTTGCCAACCTGCTGCATCGCATGGACCGCCATCGTGAGGCGCATCGTCGTTATCAGCAGGCGGCTGTTTATTTCGAGGGTACCGGTGCTGAAGTAGCGGTTGCCTTGTGTTATTACAACCAGGCCAACACCCTGGTACAACTTTTCGATTTCGAACGAGCGATAGAACGTTATCGCTCGGCGCACGAACTGTTTACCCGTCACGGCCATCAACTGCACGCCACTTCGTGCCTTTACGGTCTGGCCTGGATCCACATGCTGCAGGGAGATTTTCATCGCGCCCTGATCGAGCTTAACGAATGTGAGACATCCTATCTTCAGGGCGGTCAGCGTCGGGAAGTGGTCCTTTGCCGTCTCGATCGAGCTGAGGCGTTCCTGGGATTGAACTTATATCAGGATGCGCTGCATGACGCCCGCCGGGCGATTACCTCGGCCAGAGATCTGCAAATTAAATACGAATTAGCCAAGGGCTGTTTTTTCGGAGCACAGGCCTTGTCCGGACTGGGCCGTAACGCCGAAGCGCGACAGATGTTGAAGGATGCCGGTCGCAATTTCGAAGCGGTGCGTAACGAAGGTTTCAGTGCGGCTGTAGCGCTGACCGAAGCGCGTCTTGACCGGTCGGCCAAAAACCGCACGCTTAAAATGAAAGCGGCCCGCCGCCGTTTCCGCCGAGCGCAGTTGCCGCTCTGGGCCGCTATATGTGATCTTCAAATTGCCTCCCAGACCAGCGATGACGACCGCGCCCTCGACCGGCTGGCACGCAATTCCGCCGTGCATACCGTCCCGCATCTTTTAGCCGGTTATCACACTCTGCGTGGTGATCGTTGCGCCGAGGCGGATGATCTGGATCGAGCGATCGGCCACTGGTCGCAGGCGGCCGAGCTGCTCGATGCCGTCCGCGCCAAGCTGCCTCCGGTGGAAATGAGGTCGTCGTTTTTTGCCACGCGCAGTGAACCGCATCGCAAACTGGTGGAATCTCAGGCCGAACGGGAGCCGCTCAAGGCGGCGGTGTGGTCGGAACGTCTTAAGACCACCGGACTCTGGTCAACGCTGAGCGATCCCGCCGACAAGCCCGAACGACAGCGCGTGACCGAAAGCCTGGCACAGCTTGCCGATCAGGTGGCCTCGATCAGCGGCAATCTGAACGATCCCTCGGAACGCGGCCTCTCCGTGCGCCGCCGTCGCTCCCGCCGCCTGCTGGCCATGCAGCGAGAAGTGCGCGATGGTCTCGCCGCGGTCGAAAAAGCCCAGGGGGATATTTCCACTTTCGAACAAATCGCGGCCGGGTTCGCCCGCCGTTCTTATCAAATGCCGATTGTCCAGTTCTATGTCGGACCTCAGGATATCGTCGCTTTCGTGCACCGACGCGGTGAGTGCCGTTCGTATCGTTATGCCGACGGCGCTCTTACGCTACGACATCTGATCGGGCAATGGCGCTATTTCGTCGAATGCGTCCCGAACCGGCGGGGGAAACTACGTCGATCGGAACTGGATGATGAGACACGCATACTTTCACGTATCGGTCATTGGCTGCTGCCGCCGCTGGAGATTCCGGCTCAGAGTCGCCGGGTGCTGATTATCCCCGAGGGCCAGTTGAGTGGTTTGCCCTGGCAGGCGTTGCGCGGCAACGGGGGAACCTGTCTGCTGGATCGCCACGAATTGGTTTTCTCGCCGAGTTTGCGGCATTACGAGTTTGCTCGCGAGCAGAATTGTCGCTCGCAACAGGCTCGTGTGTTCGTCGGTCCGGTCGACGGACTTCGCCATGTCCGGGATGAACTGGATATGGTTCTTGACAGCCTCGGCGATCTGTCCGTCCAGGTTGCCGATCCCTGTCGTCGTGAGGACTGGCCGGAAAGCGGCAGCTATCGTCTCTGGCATTACACCGGGCATGCTTCGTTGCGTACTGACAATCCGTTCTACTCTTCGTTGCATCTGGCTGATGGACCGATGTTCGCGGCCGACTTTCGCCTGCGCCATAACCGCGTCGCACTCGTTACCCTGGCTGCCTGCCGGACCGGGCAACAAGCGGGTCTTCCGGCCGAGGAATCAGCCGGACTCGTGCGGGCATTGCTGGAAATGGGCGCACGTACGGTAGTTGCCGGTAACTGGGCCGTAGCCGATAAATCCACGTCCGTTTGGATGAGCGAACTCTATCGAAATTATATAGATGGCAATAAGCCTGCCGAAGCGGTACGCCGGTCTTCTCTGGCGGTGCGGGAACGGTATCCTTCAGCTTACCACTGGGGAGCGTTCTCCGCTTTCGGCGCTGACTGAAAAGGTATATGAATACTTATCCAAGAGGTACCGATTATGCATCACACTCCTGATCCCAAACGACTGATCCGGACGATATCCACGGGATGTGTGCTTTGCCTGTTGTTTCTGGCGGTGACGGCCCTGGCCAGTGATGGTTCCGGCAATACCGTGCTGGACAAAGGCACCACCAAGGCTTCCGATCCGATAGTCACATCCGTTTACGTACCGGGTCAACTGGTTGTCAAATTCGCCGAGGATATCAACTCTGTCGATGCCGTTATCGAAGGTGTCGGAATGGGAGTTGCCGGTTATCTGGGTCACTCGGGGGCGTATCTGATCTACGTCAACGATGGAATCGATCTGGAGCAAATCAGCGGTCAGTTGGCCAACCAGCCGGAAGTGGAATACGCCCACCCGAACTACCATTTCGTGCAATTGCATCCGGTGCAGGGGAGTTATCCTTTTCCCGATGAGGCCAGTTCCGGCAGCTATCATCAACAGCCTGCGGCAGATCTGCTGAACCTCGATGATGCTCAGATGTCGGCCACGGGCGCCGGAGTCACGATTGCGGTGATCGACGGCGGCATGAAGTTAACGCACCCGTTGTTCGAGGGGAAAGCCGTTTCGGCGTATGACTTCGTTGACGGTGATATCGATGCCTCCGATGAGACCGGTGGGCCGTCTTCCGGGCACGGAACCTTCGTCGGCGGTGTCCTCCATCTCATGGCTCCCGATGCGGAACTTCGCTCTTACCGGGTAATCAACATCAACGGTTACGGTGACGGTTTCACGCTGGCCAGAGCGATCGAGCAGGCGGTTGAGGACGGCTGTGATGTCATCAACCTCAGCCTCGTGCTTACTGAACGGCATCTGGCCGTTCGTGATGCCATTGCCTATGCCGTTTCGCAGGGAGTGGCGGTATTTGCAGCGGCCGGCAATGAAAATGTTTCGGATCTGACCTATCCCGCCGCTGAAGATGGCGTGACGGCCGTAGCAGCGATCGAAGATGATCTGACTCTCTCGGACTATTCGAACTTCGGTAATTTTATCGATCTCTGCGCTCCCGGATCGGACATCTACTCGGGATATCTGGGAACCGATTATGCCTGGTGGAGCGGTACCAGTTTCGCCACACCGTTCGTAACCGGCACGGCCGCGCTGCTTATTCAGAGCGATCCCGATATTACACCGGCCGCGTTAAGCTGGATTCTGAGAAATACGGCCGATGATATCGACGGCGTCAATCCAACTATTGCCGGATTGCTCGGCGCCGGGCTGGTTGATCCAGTTGCCGCTTTGAATGTCGCAGGCTCGGGCGATTATGCTACCGTTACCCCCGACACCCTCATCATTGAGGTGGTCCAGGGTGGACAGTATGTCTATTCCCCGATGGGAATAGCGTGGATCCAGTCTACCAACGCTCCTGCCGACTACACCTACGAGTTGATCGAAGTGGACTCGATCTTTGCCAATGTATTTCCGGGGACCGGTCGGACCAACGACTCGGTGATCGTTATGGCGGCTGAATTCGCGGATGAAGGCGATTATTACAACATTATCCGATTCTGGGTAGACGGCATTGTCGATCCCGTTGATCTGGTGGTTTGTCAGAGAGTGGTGCCCGGAACTCCGCCGGACCCGACGGCCGTCGCCTCTCCGTCGTATTTCCAATTTATCGACGAAACAGGCGCGACAACACCGTACTACGGCGCGTCATTGATCAGCTCGACCAACGCCCCGGCGGCTTTCTCGGCGACGATTGTCACGGGATCGGAATTCCTGTCTCTCATAACAACTTCTGGGACTACCAACGACGACAGTCTGTATTTCAGCGTCGACCCGTCGCTGATCGGCACACCGGGCTCTTACGGAGGTATTATCGAAGTATCCGTCGAGGGTATCTCCGGCGCACTGGGCATTCCAATCACGCTGGTCATAAGTGATACCACGCTCGTCGGAGACAGCGCCTGGGTCATGATCGAGCCGGACTCGATTTTCTACCTGCCCCAGGGAGATGAGGTCGGCGCCAATGGCGTTATACATGTCTATTCAACCAACGCTCCGGCTCCATACCTGATCGGTATCTACGGCACGGAGTCCTTTGTGATGATGGAAGAACCTGTCGGTATCACCGATGAGGACCTGGACTTCACCGTCTCAGCGGAAGGGCTGGAGCCGGGCTGGTATTACGACACGATCAAGGTCTGGGTCGACGGAGTAACGAATACGGAAGTAGACCAGATCATCACCCTGGTGGTTGGAGATGATACTTCGGAAAACAATCCTCTGACTCTCTGGCCCGATATCGCCTCGTTCAACATGCCGGCCGGTGTGGACAGCATGTTGCTGCAACCGATTCTGGTCAGTTCCCCGAATCCACCTACCCCGTATTTGGTGACTGTCAGAGACGACAATGACTTCACGGTGATGTTCGACAGCAGCGGTTATACCAACGAGAATTTCTTCGTCGGTATCGTCACGGCAGCTTCCATGGCTCCGGGAACTTACGTCGACACGCTGGACTTCCGGGCCAACGGAGCGGGTGATCCGGTGCCGTGCGTATTGTCGCTCGTGATCGAGGAAAACTCCGGCGGTTATGACAGTCTGTTCGTACTGACTCCATCGGAAGTAACGATCTACATGCCGGAGGGAACGGACACGTCGCTCGATGTGAGCGTTCTGGTGAGTTATCCGGGTGATCCGGAAGGTTATTACGTTGAGATCCAGGGGATCAACGATCTGGTGCAACTTGAGACGACGACCGGTTATACGGGTGACTATTTCGACTTCACTATGGTCGGTTTGTCCAGTCTTACGGCCGGTATTTATGTCGACACGCTGGCTTTCTATCTCGATAACGACGCCTTGCCGGACGCCGGCCCGGTGTACTGCTATCTGCAGATCAACGTCAGCGACACGACTTCCGGCGGCGGCGGTACCGGTGGTGACGGTAGTGCCTGGCTCGACCCTTACTGGATGCGATTCGTCGCGTATGAAGGAGACACGGATATTCAGGAACGCACGACCGTAATTCACTACGCCGACTCGCTGGCAATGTTTATCGGCCATGTGCTTGGCGGTCCCGAGAGCTTCGTCTCACTTCGTGATACCCTGGGAACGGTAGGCGACATGATTTTTATCGAGGTCGATCCGACCGGGTTCATGGAGGGTCTATACCATGACTCGATTCTGTTCGATGTCGAGGGTTATGAAGGCGTGCTGGTGTTTGAAGTAGCTCTGGCAATCGGCGCCGACACGTCTCAGCAGGTGACGGCTCTGAACAACTTCCCGAATCCGTTCAATCCCCAAACCACCATATCGTTCAGTCTGGCTGCTCCGGGCCGGGTGCAACTTCGTATTTATAACGTGCTCGGTCAGGAAGTGGCTACGCTGGTCGATGATCGCCTGGAGAGCGGACAGCATGAGTTTGTCTGGAACGGCACATCTTCGAGCGGTCACCCCGTCGGCTCCGGAGTGTATTTCTACCGGCTGACAACGGACAACACCACGGCCACACGCAAACTTCTCCTCTTACGGTAAGGGCTGCCGTAAATTTCCTCTGCTGCAATAGGTAGTAGTATTAATCGACCCGGTGATCATCCCCCGATCACCGGGTTCGTTTTATACGGTTGTAGACGGAATAATGCGGCTTTGCCGGGGTATCCATTGACATCACTCGCATTGTAGAGTATAATAACTGACCGACTGGTCGGTATTGAAGATTGAGAAATACGATGGCTCCGAGAACCGCGGATAAAGAATCGAAAAGATTACAGATCCTGTCGGCTGCGCTTCAGGTGGTGGCACGCAAAGGAATGCACGGCTTCAAGATGATTGAAATAGCCGAGCAGGCCGGGGTAGGCAAGGGCACTCTCTATGAATACTTCCCCAGTAAAGAGAAGATGCTTTCCGGGGTTTTCGAGATGTTCTTCGCCGAATTTCTCGAATACATAGGGAAACGGATGGCCGGAATCGAGGACCCGGCGGAAAAGATTCGGCGCTATGTCGTTTATTCGATTGAATTCCTGTGCGAACGCGAGGATCTGGTGGACGGTCTTTTCGATTTCTATGCCGGTGGTATCCCGCGCAAGAACGGCGCCTCACCGCTTTTTGAAATGACCGATGCCTATCGCAAGGCGATTGCGGACCTGGCCGGTATAATCGAAAAGGGAATCGCCCGGAAAGTGTTTCGGCCGGTCGACGCACGATTTTTCGCCGCGATGATCCTGGCGACAATCGACGGCCTCTGGTTCCAGATGGCGCTCCGGGTAACGCCAATGAAAAAGGGTATAAACGGCCCCAGGTTGGCAGACATGATTTTGTCGGGATTGAGTAACCGGGCGGCCCGAAGTAAGAAAAAAAGCTCCAGGACAAGGGAGATAAAGCAATGATTCGGATATGGACGACAACGGGGCTGGTGGTTTTGTTGTGCGTGGTCGCGGTCCGGGCGCAGTTGAAAAAGAGCGGTGATCCGCTGGTCGACAGCCTGGTCAACGAGGTGGATCGGCTCTATCGTTCATCCAGCAGTTATGCCGAGATGGAGATGGAGATCGTCACTCCCCACTGGCAGCGAACCCTGAAGATGGATGCCTGGAGCGAGGGGATGGACAAGACTTTCATTCGCATCAACGAACCGCTGAAAGAAAAAGGGGTTACCACGCTGCGGATCGACAACGAAATGTGGAACTACCTTCCCAAAACCGACAAAGTGATGAAAATACCGCCGTCGATGATGATGGGTTCCTGGATGGGCTCCGATTTCACTAACGACGACCTGGTCAAGGAGTCCTCGTTTTTCGATGATTATTCCTACGAGTTGATTCCCTCCGACAGCGGCGATGAGAATCTTTATTACATCAACTGCATCCCGCGTCCGGACCTGGCCGTGGTGTGGGGCAACATCGTGATAGGGGTCGAGAAAGATACGCGCCTTCCGGTCTGGCAGCGCTATTATGACGAAAAGAAGGAGTTAATGCGGGTGATGACTTACTCCGACGTCAGGACTTTCGACGGCCGTACGCTCCCCGCGACGATGGCGATGGTGCCGACGACCAAGGAAGGACACAAGACGGTGATTCGTTATACCGTGGCAAAATTCGATATCAAGCTGGACAAGGATATTTTCTCGCTCAGGAATCTTCAGTCGGGGCAGTAACGGATATGTCGATGCTCACATTTCGCATAGCGGCCCGCAACGTTTTTCGGCAAAAACGAAGAACGTTGTTAACGGTGCTGACGATGATGGGCGGTTTTACTCTGGCCTCGATTTCGATTGCCTTTTCCGACGGCAGCTATGCGAATATAATCAGCACTTTTACACGCACGCAAATGGGGCATATCCAGATCCACGGCAAGGGCTATCTGGATCGTCCGACTCTCTACAACACGATCGACGATTACGAAACGGTCGGTGCGGCGATTGACAGTGTGGCCGGAGTGATAGCCTGGTCGCCCCGGGTGTATTCGGCCGGGCTGGGTTCGGTCGGCGAAAAAACGACTGCGGTGCGAATCGTGGGAATCGATCCCGAGCGTGAAGAAACGGCGACGAGATTCGACAAGAAGATTATTTCCGGCAAGAGTTTTATGCCCGGTGCGACGCACCGGACAATTCTCGGCAAGGGGCTGGCAATCGTTCTCAAGGCCGGTCCCGGCGACACATTGGTAGTGGTTTCGCAGGGAGCGGACGGCTCGATTGCCAACGATGCTTACGAGATTATCGGTACGGCCGAGACCGGTGATGAAGTTGGCGATCAGAACACGATGTACCTGAGCCTGACTGATGCGCAGGATTTGTTGGTGCTGTACGGAAGAGCCCACGAGATGGTGGTGATAGTTGATAATCTGGACGACGTGCTCGATCTGGCGGATCAAATTCAGGCCTTGCCGGCGCTTCAGAAATACGATGTGTCCCCCTGGCAGAAATTCGCGGCTTCGTTTTACACGGCGATGCAGGCCGACCGTCAGGGGACCTGGATTATGCTGGGCATTATCGTGCTGATCGTTTCGGTCGGGGTGCTCAACACTGTTCTCATGACCGTTCTGGAGCGCCGCCGCGAGTATGGGGTGCTTCGCGCCATAGGCGTACGACCGGGCCAGGTGGTGCGACTGGTTTTGTACGAAGTGGCTGCGATGGATGTGGTCGCGGTGTTGTTCGGTGCAGTCGTGAGCCTTGGGGTAAATTACTGGCTGAGCCGGACCGGAATCGACATGGCGCAGGCCTTTACGTACGGAGGCATGGAGTTCAAAACCATGTATTCGGAAGTGAATCTTCAGAGTTTCACAATCCCGGCGATAACGGTAACGGCAGCGGCGTTGCTGGTAAGTGTAATTCCGGCGCTCAAAGCGGCTCGAACGGCTCCGGCCAAAGCGATGCGGACGCACTGAGGAGAAGCGGCGATGAAACTGTACATTAAGCTGGCCTGGCGCAATATCATGCGCAACAAGCGGAGGACGATTATCGCCGGTCTGGCGCTTGGAATCGGTCTGGCGTCGCTGATTTATACCGATGCGCTCTGGATCGGGCTTGAAGACAACATGATCGCATCGGCGACCTCATCGTTCCTGGGCGAGGGGCAGATCAATCGCGAGGGATTCCGGCGAACGTTCGAAGCGGAGTTGACGATCAATGATCTCGATTCGGTCATGGCCCGGCTTTCACGTGAGCCGGAGGTAGAACATTTTACCGAACGAGTGCTCGGTTTGGGGATGATCAGTTCTCCGGCCAATATCAGTTCGATCAGCATGGTGGGGATCGATCCGGCCACCGAGCCGCCGCTCTCGCAAATCGACGAGGCGTTGACCGAGGGGAAATATCTGAGCGGCGACAATCCCCGTGATCTGCTTATCGGTCGCAAACTGGCCGAGTTGCTCGAGGTCGAGTTAGGCGACCGGGTGGTGCTGACGGTTGCGGAAGCGCACACCGGTGAGTTGTCTCAGGAGATGTTTCGCGTCAGCGGGATCTTCTTTTTCAACGTCGCCGAAATGGATCAGAGCATGGCGTTCGTACAGTTGAATCAGGCCCGGAAGATGCTCGGGATCGAAGGACAGGCACATCAGATAGCGATAGATTTCACGCACCGCGATATTGGCCGCGACCGTAAGAATCCGTTCTGGGCGCGATATTCAACTGACGGCAACGAGGCGGCCGGCTGGGTGGTGCTGTTGCCGCAGCTTGAGGGTGTGTTCGAGATGTCGCAATTCTCGACATTGTTGCTGGGGATCGTGCTGTTCGCGGTGGTGGCGCTGGTGATAATTAATTCGTTGTTCATGTCGCTCTACGAACGGATGTTCGAATTCGGGGTGCTTCGAGCGCTGGGCACACGGCCGCTTTCGATGGGTCGCCTGATCGTTCTCGAAGCCGGAGCCCTGGCGGTAATCTCGATCGTGCTGGGGGCATTACTCTGTCTGGCGGCGCTGCTGATCACCGATCATTATGGAATCGACTACGGCGGCATCGAATTCGCCGGGGTAACTTTTCGCGATTTGCTCTATCCGGTCGTGGAACCGAGTCAGTTTATCGTTTATCCCGTGGCGGTGTTTTTATTCACCCTGCTGATCGCTCTTTATCCGGCCGCCTATGCCGCCCGGCTCAAACCGGCCGAGGCTATGCGAAGATCATTTTAGGAGATTGAAATATGTCCGAGACCAAGCCAAACGCGGTTATCGTCACCGAAGGGGTGACCAAAACCTACGAGGACAACGGCGTGCCGGTGAAGGCGGTCAAAGGGATCGACCTGACTGTCGAGCGCGGGGAGTTCACCGCTATCGTGGGGCCGTCCGGGTCCGGTAAAACCACATTTCTGAATATCATATCGGGATTGGATACGGTAACGGAGGGAAAGGTCTGGCTCGACGGCAAGTTGCTGTCGGAAATGTCCGGACGGGAGTTATCGGATTTTCGGCGGGACAATATCGGTTTCATTTTTCAGGCTTACAATCTGATACCGGTTTTATCGGTAAGGGAGAATGTGGAGTATGTCATGCTTCTCCAGTCGATCCCGGCCGATGAACGAAAACGGCGCGTTGACGATATCCTGGCCCAGGTCGGCCTGGCCGACTATGCCGACCGTCTGCCGACCAAACTCTCCGGTGGACAACAACAGCGCGTGGCCGTAGCGCGGGCGATGGTCTCCCGGCCGGTTCTGGTGCTGGCCGACGAACCGACCGCCAACCTGGATTCGAAAACCGGCGCCGATCTGCTCGATATGATGCGCGATCTGAACCGCTCGACCGGGATGACTTTCCTCTTTTCGACTCACGACAACATGATCATGGAGCGAGCGGCCCGGCTGGTGACGCTCAAAGACGGTCTGATCGACAGCGATGAGGTGCGTGAATGAAAGCGCGGTTTATCGGTTTGCTGTTGCTGGTTCTGTCGCTGATGTATTTTGGAGCATTGACGGGACAGGCCTCGGAAAAATTCTCCGTGAACGGGTATTACAAATCGTTCATGGTTTGTTACGAACTGCCGGATATCGGTGATTCGCTCCTGTCGGTCGATTTGCCGCCGCTCGGGAGTGTGGTGAACCGACTCAGGATCAACGCCGACTGGCGACCGAACGACTGGTTGTCGATCAATTTCGCCTACGATCTCGCCCCGACCGTACAGGATCATTTGCTGTTTTCATATCAACCGACGGCGATGACTTCGCCGGCTGAGGGGTACCGATTCGATGACCTCAAGCCGCGCCTCTATCCTGATCCGGACGATCCGGTGGCATCGTTCGGGCTGTATCATAATCTGGATCGGGCCAACGTAACGATCAGGCTCGATTTCGCCGATGTGACCATCGGTCGCCAGCCGATTGCCTTCGGCTCGGCGCGGGTGATTAACCCGACCGATATCCTGACTCCGTACAGCTATGGCACACTCGATACCGAGGATCGGCTGGGGATCGATGCCGTTCGCGTTCAGGCTCCTCTGGGATTCATGGGCGAGTTGGACGCCGGGGTAGTTGCCGGCGATGATTTCGATTCGGAAGAGTCGGCGGCGTATTTACGAGCCAAATACTACCTGTTCCGGACCGATGTCTCCGTGATCGCACTGGCGTTTCGTGAGAATTTGTTGATAGGTCTGGATATGGCGCGCTCGGTCGGTGGGGCCGGAGTCTGGCTCGAAGCGGCCCAGGTGTATGTCAACAGTTTTGCCGATCGTGACCAATACGCCGATGATTACACGCGCTTGAGCGCCGGGTTCGACTATGCCTTCTCGGGGGAGTCTTATTTCTTCTGCGAATATCATTTTAACGGTCCGGGGACGAATAAAGCCGAAGAATATGCGACAAACTCGGTCCAGACCGCTTATCTCGAGGGGGCGACTTATTTGATGGGAAAACATTATCTCACCCCGGGAATGAGTTATCAAATCACGCCGTTGTTGACTTCGGATGTAGAGCTATTGACGAACCTGTCTGACCCGTCGACCTACCTGCTCGTATCGGCCGAGTACAACCTGGCTCCGAACGTTTATCTGACGGGAGGCATGTACACCGGAATCGGTCGCAGTTTGAGCGACCGGCTGGAGTATCGGTCGGAGTTCGGGGCTTATCCGGATTTATTCTTCAGTTCATTTAGATGGTATTGGTAGTCTGTGGGCGGCAGACATTCCGCGTGTCATATCGATACGTGGTGTGGTCAGGTGTCTTTTGACTGCTTCTGTGGGTGGCTTTTACTGAGGAAGCGTAAGGGAGAGATCGCTGACGGCACATCGTTAGCAGGTTTTGGGAAGACTTGCCTTACTTGAAAAGAAACGTATAGAACTGGTTCAGGAAAATCGCTGCAACCAGAAGCGTCAGGACAACGCGAGTGATTTTATACACGGGACGGTCGGCGAAGGGCTGCGGTGTCTCACCGCGACGAACTTTGATAAACACCCGGCCATAGCCGAACAAAGAGCCGGCTATAAGCAATAACGCTATCGGGCCAATCATCCATATCCCGAATTGAAAGCGGACGACATAACAAGCCAACAACACGGCGATGGCGGCGAAGGCCCATTTCCCGGTAAGATTGGAGGGAAGTGAGATCTTGCGGCCGCTCATCAGCAACGATCCGGCCGCCAAAATAAGCAGGTCTCGGCCGATGATCACCGCCGCCAGCCAGATCGGGAGGTCGCGCGTGGGGATCAGGAGAATTACCAGCAATCCGGCAAAGATTTTATCGCAGACAGGGTCCAGAGCGATCCCCATCGGTCCCACCAGATTCATCTTGCGAGCGAGGAAGCCGTCGAGGGCATCGGTAACTCCGGCCACGATCACCAGCGCCAGAGCCACGAACGCCGCCTGAGGCTCCGGTTGAAATAGGTAGTAGCCGATCACCGGCGCGAGGATTACTCGCGAGAGACTGACCAGATTCGGCGGCTGTAAAATTTCGTATCGCGACATCGCTTATCGTGTTCCCTTCAACGGAATCAAAGTAAAACTACGCCTCCGAGCGCCCGGGTTCAAGCAGAAATACGGATTACCGAAATCTCTCCTGCATATCGGAAAGGAAATAAAAAAAGCCCCGCTGAATGAAACAGCAGGGCTGGTGATTCGAAATCATTCAGGATCGAAGACTATTCGGTCGCGCCTCCGAACCAGAAACGGACACCCACGACGAAATCGAGGAAATAGTAGTTGGTGCCGAGTTCATCACCGGTTTCTTCTCCGTCGTACTTAATCTTGCCGCCGTCGGAGAAGTAATAGTCAAAAGAACCTTCAGCGAAAATCGACATATTCGGGGAGGCGAAATAGTCGCCACCGATACCGAACAGGATGCACGGCTTGGTGATCGCATCGAAGTCCACCGTCAGTCCCGTCTCATAGTCGACCACGATATCCTTGAAGGTGGCCGATGCGAGTCCGGCGCCGATCACTCCGTAAGGGCGAATCGTACCCTCGGTAGCGAAGTAATACTTGCCGTTGAGGGTGAAAGCCAAGAGATTGATCTTGTCGCCGGGATCCCAGCCTTCGAGTTCCTTAGCGCCGAAAGAGGCATATCTGAAACTCAATCCGAGAGAATAGTTCGGGCTCAGGAAATACTCACCACTCGCACCGAACTTGAATCCCATCTTACGATAAGCGGCATTGCTGTCATCGTCGGTGAAATCATCGCTGGCCATATCACCAACCGGCACACCGAGACCGGCAAACGGCGACACGGCAATTTTCCCGGTAAGATCCTGAGCGGTTGACAAACCGGCCAACAGCAGGACAAACGCACATCCAATAACTAACGCCTTGTTCATAGACTCCTCCATGATTTGGGTTCATCGTTCCATCAATGTGAACTTCTTATTAGCGGGGAAAAACTATATCGACGAAAATCATCTGTCAACGAAAACTAGGCGTCTGTTAGCGGATCTTTTAAAATCCGTGAACTTTTTTCCTGTCAAGGCGTTTACTCCTATAACCAAATCGAAATATGGCTTTATGAAAAAATAAAGGAGACTCAAAATGGAACGTTCTAATATCATAAAAATGAAAGGCAATCCGCTGACTTTGATAGGTCCGGAGCTTAAACCGGGTGACCCGGCTCCTGATTTTACATTGATCAACAAGGATCTGAGTCCGGTCAAACTGGCGGATTCGTCCGGTAAAGTACGTCTGCTTTCGGTAGTTCCCTCGCTTGACACTCCGGTTTGCTCGCTTCAGACGCAACGGTTTAACAAGGAACTGGCCAGTCTCGGCAATGCCGTCAAGAGTTACACCATCTCGGCCGACCTGCCGTTCGCGCAGGGTCGATTCTGCTCGGAGCATGATATCACCAACACCGAAACCCTTTCGGATCATCGCGATCTGTCATTCGGTGAGAAATATGGTCTGGCGATAAAGGATTTACGGTTGCTCGGTCGTGCCGTAATCATTGTCGATAAAAACGACAAGATCAGCTACCTGCAGTTGGTTCCCGAGGTAACCGAAGAACCGAATTACGATGAGGCTATGGAAGCCCTCAAGAAGGCTGTTGGCTGATAGTTCCGACAAAAAAAACAAAGAAGCCGATCTTTTTTTGAAGACCGGCTTTTTTATTTTTATCTGAAGTGGTTGATACCCTGTTCACCGGTTCAGAGCCTGCGGGTGGTATGGGCTCAAAGATTTTTCCTCGCGATGCTTATTCTCCTTCGGCGGCGGGGGTGAGGCCCATGATATCCCAAAGCATTACCGGCGGAATCGAACCCTCGGCCAGGAGAGCGTCGTGGAATGCCCCGAGATCGAAATCCGGTCCCTGTTGTGCCTCGGCTGCCTCGCGCAGGCGCATAATCTCTCGTTTGCCGACCATGTAAGTTATCCGATTGGTCGGATAAAGCGACTGCTTGCGGACTTCCTTACGGATATACTCCCGACCCGATTCACTGTCGGTCTCGAGCACCTCGTTCATCCAGTCGATGCATTCCTGCATGGTCATGCGGCCGGTATGAAGACTCACATCGGAAACGATACGAGCCGCTCGGTAACGGATCCCGCCGAGAACGTTAAGCCAGTGGGTGGGATCCTCGCGACCGTAGAGCCCCTCATCGTAAACCGTTTCTTCACAGTAGAGCGCCCAGCCTTCGAGCATCATCATATTGGTTTGCCATTTGCGCACGGGGTCTTCGTTGCGGGCAGCGATCTGCATTTGTAAATGGTGTCCCGGGAATGCCTCGTGCACCACCGAGCCCTTGAAGCCGCGCCGATAAACGTAGCGGTAGCGAGCTTCGAGTTGTTTGCGGTCCATCTCCTCCGGCAGCGGACGGACGTAGAACAAACCTTCCTGGAGCGAGTCGAACGGTCCGGCCGGTTCATAGGCGATACCCGGTACGAGCGCCCGCAAGAACGGCGGTGTTTCAACCACCCGGACCGGGGCGATATCCTCCGGAACGGTCACGAAGTCGGTCATTTCACACCAGAGTTTAACCTGGTCGGTTTCCCATTGATAGTAGTCGAAAACATCCTGGCGGCTGAACTCGGCCGGGACAAAGACCGAGTCGATCCCGGTCACGTGCTCGTTATCGACGTATTCCTGTTGGTCGTGATAGGCTTGCTGAGCCTCTTCGAGAAGAGCATTCCCCAAAGCCAGCAATGAGTCGCTGTCGAAGTCGAGGAAGTAGAGATGACTCAGCATGTAGTCGTAATTTAGTTTACCGATGGCGAAACTACCCTCAGGGGCCGGAGTCAGTCCCTGCAGGAAAGTGGTGAAGTCGTTCATAGCTTCGCGGGCGGCCGTGGAGATACGGAGAATTTCGTCCGCGTCTTCAGGTGACTCGTTCATGAGAGCGCCGGCTACTTCATGGTAAAACTGGTTGCCGGTTTCGAGTTGTTCCAGAGCGGTTTCGATGTACGGCGCCGGGACATCCTTGAGATTGCGACGGGCGTTGGCGAACAGCTCCGGAATCGCTTTCATGCGGGAGACGATGAACACCCGCTTGGCGGAGAGGGGAGCATGCTGAGAACGCATCAGGGAATAAACACCAGTGATCGCTTCATCGACATAGAGCACCGGTGAGTGTTTGTACCAGGCGATTTCCTTCAAGTCGAGAAGAGCGATGTCGAGATTGGATTTGATCAGCCGGTAGTTGACCTGCTGGTGTTCGTCAAGGTTCTCTATATTGATTTTGTGTAGCTTCTTTTCGTAGTCGTCGAGTTTGCTGATCATACTCTTGACTGATTTCGAGGAATAATCGGTCAGGCGAAGATCGTAATGATGAATACCCATCTGGGTTGCCTGGACGGGAAACATCGATTGCAGCGATTCCAGTATCTCGGCGCATAGTTCATCAAAAGTCTGTTTTGAGGCGGCCTGTAGAGAGGCGGCGGTCAGGAACAGGGTGGTGATTATCGTTACGAAAAGCAGCTTACGAAGCATGTTGTCTCCTTGAATCGTTGAGACCGATGGCCCGGTTGAGCATTATGTAAATCGGTCATCGTGTCAGTCTTTGTAGAATCTTCCTACCAATTCAATATGCATAGTATGCGGGAACATATCGACCGGACGAACCTCGGGCAACAAATAACCGGCCTCAATTAGGGCGGCGGCATCGCGTGCGAAAGTGGCCGGATTACAGGATATATAGAGCAGTTTATGCGGATCAAGAGCGATTAACTGCTTGAGTGCCTTTGGATTCATGCCCGCTCTAGGCGGATCGACGATCACGCAGCGATAGTTTTCCTGAGCCCGGGGGTCATGGCGGAGGAAATCTTTGACGTGCCCCTGGTAAAAACCGATATTCTCTACGCCGTTCAGCCGGGCATTTTTCTCGGCTGCAGCGACGGCATCTCCGACCAACTCCACCCCGACCACCGCCTCGACCCGGTCCGCGAGCAGAATGCCGATCGTTCCGGTGCCGCAATAAAGGTCGAGAACGCGATCGGTCGGTTCCGGGTGAAGCAGGTCGAAAGCGGTCGAGTAAAGCCGTTCTGCCTGGAGTGAGTTGGTCTGAAAAAACGAGTTGGCGCTGATTCGAAATTTCCGCCCGAGCAGTTCCTCTTCAATGTAACCCGGCCCCCAGAGCACCGTTTCCGCTTCGCCCACCGCGATGTTCGATTTCTGGCCGTTCTGATTGTGAACGATGGTGGTGATTTCAGGAATCGCTTCGCGTATCTCCGCGATAAAACGATCAAGGTTAGGGAAGTCGCCGAAATTCGTTACGACGTTGACCATGAGCTGGTTCGTCCGTGAGGTTTGCCGGATTACCAGGAAGCGCATGAAGCCGACGTGTTCCTTGACGTCGTAAACCGGGATGTTCTCGCGTCGGACATAATCGCGCATGAAGGCAACCAGACGATTGGATTGTTCCGACTGAAGATGACAGGCGTTGAGGTCAAAGATATCGTCGAAACGTCCTCGAGCGTGCAGACCGAGGGTGAATTCGCTGTCGGCGCCGGTGTGGAAGGAGAATTCCATTTTATTGCGATAGAAAAACTCCCGCTCCGATCCGAGCACGGGGGGGACGGCCACATTCTCCAGATGTCCCAGCCGCTGGAGACAGTCGATCACCTGCTTGCGTTTAAACTCGAGCTGTTGAGCATATTGCAGGTCCTGCCAGGTGCAACCGCCGCAAATGCCGAAATGCTCACAGGGCGTTGCGGTACGAAGATCGGAAGGTTCGATTATCCGGACCAGGCGAGCCTGGTCGTATTTACGTTTGCGCTTTATTATTTCCGCTTCAATGCGCTCTCCCGGAAGTCCGCCGTTGACAAAAACCACTTTACCGTCGTTATGGGCAACCGCTTTGCCGTCAAAAGCGAGATCCAGGATTTCCAGTTCAATCATATTGTCGGGGGTTGGATCGGTCATTCGGAGTGGTTCCTTCGGTGGAATAAGTCAAGGGTTTCACAATCGAATTTCTCGGCCTGAATAGTGGCGTGGCCGATATCGAACCGATCGTGCAGAATCTGATTGATCTGATCAATGATTATCGGACCATCGATGAAATCTTTTTCATCGAGGCAGATATGACAAGAGAGGGCGATCTCGTTGGAAGACAAGGACCAGATATGCAGATGATGTACCGAGCGTACCCGTCTCACACCGGCGATGGCGTCTTTGACCTCGTCCGGATCGATACGCGCCGGAACCGCTTCGAGCAACACCAGCACGGCCTCCTTGATTACCTGATACGAGGAGTAAAGGATCATGATGCCGATCAGGACCGCAAGGAAGGCATCGATAAGTGTGAAACCGGTCAGGATGATCACGATACCGCCGATAATCACCGCCAGCGAGGAGAGGGCATCGTAAGCCATGTGCAGGAAGGCAGCTTTCATGTTGAGGTCTTTACCCCGCTCCGCATGCAGCAGCCAGACCGACACGACGTTGCCGATCAAACCGATCACCGCCACCGTCATGAACAGAACGGGATTGCTGATTTCCTGCGGATCAATCAAGCGTCGGTAGGCTTCCTGAAAAATGAAAACCGAGATCACGACCAGACTCATGGCCGAAATCAGGGCGGTGATTACCTCAAGTCTTTTAAGGCCGTAGGTTGAGCGCTTGGTGGAGGGGCGTACGGCGCCTTTAGCTCCGAGCCAGGCTAGAATCAAAGCCACTACATCGGATAAGTTATGGACGGCGTCGGCGGTCAGAGCCAGATAGCCGCTCACCAGACCGCCGACAAACTCGGCAATGGTAATCGCCAGGTTGAAAGCTATAGTCCAGCCGAGTCGCGCCCCGGAGGGAAGTTGGTCGTGGTGGTGATGATCGCTCATAAATTACTCGTTTCCATCTTCGCCTAAGATATCCACCGGCGGCTGCTTGGCAAACGTTTTAGCAGATTGATGGAGGAACCTGATACCCCGATGGCCGGGGATTTCCTGAGAAGATGTACGAGGGTGTTTATAAGTCGGAAGATAGCCGTACCGGCGTCAATGAACGGGACCGGCAACCGGGATCGTATGGATCATTAACCGGTTGCCGTCATTTTTAATCGCGTATGATGCTAATTGTCGTAGATGTGATTCAACACGTATAGGGTTCGAATAATCTCCTCGGGCTGTGGATCGACTTCCAGTGAGATTAAACCGTCATAAACGCTTTGCGGAATACGATAAATCAGATTCCCGGCTGCGGCAACCGATGATGCGCTTTCGTAGAAACTGGTTTCCCAAAGGATCTCGAACGCCCCGGCTTCGGCTTCGGTAAAGCCCAATCGCTCCAACTGGCCCTGGAACGAAACCGTTTGGCCATATATAATGTGGATTGTATCGGTTTGTCCTGCCGCCAGCGAGTCAACATATCCGGTTGTCGGCAAGAATGGACTTAACTGTCCGGTGACAGCCGAGTAGGTGATGTCGTACACCGTGTAATCACCGGTATTCTGCAGAACCAGGGAGGAGTCGTCATCGAGCAACGTCGTTACGACTGAGGTAATGCTGGGCATCATGCCTTCATAAAACAGAAATCTGGCAGAATAACCGCCGATGTAAAGCAGGTCGGCATCGACATCGTTCAGTTCGTCGATTATATCCTCCAGCGGCACGAAATTCGAAGTGTCCAGACCGGCGCCTGATCGTGTCCAGGGTTCATAATCGACTCTATCCCAAATGACCGTATCCCCGGCGATTTGGGCAGCGGGATAGGTCATGGTGGGTTCTCCCTGCCGGAAGACTGCCCGGACCGAGAAAGGAGTCTTATCCTGTTTATGAAAATAGATTACCGGTTCGCGAGCCATGGCCGCGTATTCAGGTCTCGAAGTGATGAAACCGGTGGGTTCGCCCGAGCAACCGACCAGCACTCCCCATTCGTGAACGGCGAATCCGGTTTCGCCTGAGTCGGTTGGGCTTTTAGGGCCGCAGTTAAACACTACCAGGAGGGCGATGACTACGGCCGCCGTGAATAGGATTGCGGATTTCATTGTTAATCTCCTCTCCTGCGTTCTTTTCATAATAACGCGGATATCCCTCTACCTGCTTAATGTAATCTCAAGTGCGAGAAATGCCACTTTTTTGATGCCGTACAGTGCGCTGTTTGCGGTTGCCGCCGAGCCGTTCAACCGCTATTATAGTCCGGGTGTTGATTGGGAGATTGCCGATGGCCCGTAGGATTGTGATTATCGAAGATGAGCAGGATATAGGTCAGCTTATTGCTTATAACCTGCAGAATGAAGGATTCGACACCGGTGTGTACACCTCCGGTGAAGCGGGGATAGAAGCTGCTCAGGCCGATCCCCCTGATTTGGTTTTATTGGACTGGATGCTTCCCGGCCTCAACGGTCTCGAGGTCTGTCGTCGGCTTCGGTCGGATCATCGCACGGAGCATGTTCCGATCGTATTCCTGACGGCCAAGGGTGAAGAAGCGGACATTGTTTCGGGTTTACAGGAGGGGGCCGATGACTATATCACCAAGCCGTTCAGCCCCCGGGTTTTAATTGCCCGGGTTCATGCCGTGTTGCGGCGCCAGACCGATACCGAGGAACCCGAAGAGGAAGATGTTGTTG
The DNA here is from genome assembly GCA_035380245.1 of Candidatus Zixiibacteriota bacterium. NCBI lineage: Bacteria > Pseudomonadati > Candidatus Zixiibacteriota > Candidatus Zixiibacteriota bacterium. Next base: position 1,022,835 of record DAOSXA010000001.1, read on the forward strand.
CCTATAAGAGTATCATCGTCGACCTCAAGAAGCATGAAGTGACGTGCGACAAGAAACGTGTTGAGTTGACACACACCGAGTTCCAATTGCTGTTAACGCTCATGCGCCGTCCCGGATGGGTGTTTAATCGTGATCAGTTGGTGAACTGCATTCGCGGCGAAGATGTTTTCGTGAACGACCGCACGGTCGACGTTCATGTGGCCGGGCTGCGACGGAAATTAGGGAAGTCGGCGGAATTGATTGAAACCGTTCGCGGTGTTGGATACCGCTTCAAGGAGTGACCTTTGGCCCAACGACGCCTCTTCTGGAGATTATTCCCCTCACTTATGGCCATTATCGTGGTGGCCGTAGCTCTGGTAGTATTTTTCGCCGAGCGAGCGATCAGACCGTTCTACGAGGAAAGGACTATCGACTATCTCGCTTCAACAGCCCGTATCGTTGCGCATCAAATAAAAGACGCCGCCGCCGCCGGTAATTATGCCGCCGCCGATAGTCTATGTAAGGAAATCGGACGAGAAACCGGTATCCGGGTAACGTTGATCCTGGGATCGGGCAAAGTGGTCGGAGACTCCTTTGAGGATCCCGAGCGGATGGAAAACCACAGCAATCGGCCGGAAGTACGGATGGCACGCGACAGCGGCGTGGGCAACTCCATTCGTTATAGCAGTACCGTTTCACAACGAATGATGTACGTGGCGCTGATGCCCGAAACGGCCGGAGATTCGGGAATGGTTGTCAGGACCTCGATCTCGATCGAACGTATCGATGAGGTCCTCGGCTTGCTGCGTACTCGTTTTGTCGTGGGGGGATTGGTCGTGGCTGTGCTCGCGGCGCTGGTGAGTTTGTTTTATTCGCGTCGTATTACTTTGCCTCTGGAACATCTCAAGAGGGGAGCCGAACGTTTCGCACGCGGCAAGTTCAAGCTTAAGCTGGCGGTGGTCGGCTCCGATGAAATCGCCACGCTCGCCCAGGCCATGAATGCCATGGCCGATGAAATATCTCGTAAACTGGACACCATTACCGAACAGCGGCAGACCCAGGAAGCGATCATGACCAGTATGGTCGAAGGAGTGGTGGCAGTTGACCGGGACGAACGAGTGTTGAGCATCAATCGCGCCGCCGCCGATTTCTTCGAAACCTCCGGAATGGATTCGACCGGCCGTTTTCTGCACGAGGTCGTACGCAATTCCGCCATGCAGCAACTCGTTGCCGAAATTTTAACCACCGGGGAATCGGTCGCGGCGGAGTTGTCGACCGGCGGGAAGAAGGTTCGCTATTTGCAGGCTTCGGGATCGATTTTGCACGATGCCAACGGCACAGCGCTGGGGGCGGTGGTCGTACTCAACGACGTGACCCGTATCCAGGAGTTGGAGAGTGTCCGTCGTGATTTCGTCGCGAACGTTTCGCACGAGTTGCGGACACCGATCACATTGATCAAGGGGTATGTCGAAACATTGCAGGAAGGGGCTCTGCAAAAGCCAGAGGACGCCGAGAAATTCCTCGAGGTAATCGCCCGCCACACCGACCAATTGAATCAGTTGATCGAGGATTTGCTGAGTCTGTCCCGTATCGAACAGAGTCCCCGCATCGAATTCGAATCCGGTCCCTTGAGCAAAGATCTAGATATGGCTGTCACCGAATGTGAACCCAAAGCACGGGAGAAAGGGATCACGCTTACTATTGAAGGTAAACGTGATTATGATCTGCTGGCGAATCATCATTTAATTCAGCGAGCCATCAGTAATCTCATCGACAATGCCGTGAAATACAGTCCCCAGGGCGCCCCGGTTGAGGTCAAGGTTTCGCAGGCGGACAACGAAGTGGTGATCGATATCGTCGATCACGGCTGCGGGATCGATTCACGCCATCTGCCGCGTATTTTCGAGCGATTCTATCGGGTGGACAAAGCCCGCTCGCGCGAGTTGGGCGGGACCGGGTTAGGTCTGGCGATAGTAAAGCATATCGTCCAGACCCATCGCGGAAGGGTTACGGTCGACAGCACGGTGGGAAAAGGGAGCGTTTTCTCAATTCATCTGCCGATCGGTGTCTGATCTCCTCGCTGCTGCCCGGCGAAGAGCCTCGACTCCGCGTTCGAGGCTGTTCATGTGTTCCACATCGGAATAAAAGAGCGGAGAGGCATCGATATTGGCCGCGCGGTTGTGTCTTATGACCGAACCGCAGATGCCGGGGGGAGTCACGCCGGACATTATCCAGACATAGAAAAGGGTAAGTGCCGCCAGACCGACCAGGAAACGAAACAGGCGGTTCGTAAGGCTGTGGTGCTGTTTTGATATCATATCAACATGCCTCAGACAACGTTCGGAAACAGGACCATGAACGCCAGCCAGGCGACGAACAGGGTCAGGATCAGATTGAAGGTTTGCCCGACAACATAGAGGATCATCGGTTTGCCCCCCTCCATCTGGGCTGTCAGTTCCCTGAAGTTCGACTCCAGACCGATCGCGACGAAAGCCAGGCAGAAGAACCAACCCCGCAAAGTATGGGTTATCGGATTGATGAAGCGCGACTCAACGGCCGCGACATCGCCGTGCATGGCCGGGATGATCACGAACGAAAACAACAATGAAGCAGCAACGAAACCGAGCACGAATTTCGGGAAGCGATACCAGATTTCCATGGCGTTGGGACGGGGTCCTTCCGGGCTGCGGTCGACGGTGGTCACCCAGTAAATGGCGACGCAGAAAGCAAGGAGGCCAATCAGGACATTCTGAATCATCTTGACGACGGCCGCTACCTGTTCCGCTTCGGGACCGAGCATCGAACCGGCCGCGACCACGGCGCCGGTGGAGTCGATCGTTCCGCCCATCCAGGCGGCTCCCAGAATGTGATTCATACCGATGAATTTGATCCCGAGCGGCATGAAGAACATCATCAGCACCGTGAAGATAAGCGTCATGCCGACACCGAGGGTGAGGTCTTCCTTCTTGGCTCGGCAGGCTGCGGCGGTTGCGATGGCGGCCGAAACGCCGCAAACCGAGGTGGCTGCGGCAATAATCATGGCCAGTTTCTTATTCTTCATCTTGAGATACTTTACGGCGAAGATGAACATGAAGATAACCACGATCGGAGTGACAATCCAGGCTACCATAAGACCGGGGATGCCCAGCGAAACGATCTTGGCAAAAAGAATCTCGGCGCCCATCAGAACCAGACCGGTTTTGATGAACATCTCCGTTTTCGCACCTGCCAGCAGCCATTTGGGAGTGCCGATCGTGTTGGATATAAGCAAGCCGACCAGGAGGCCCCACATAGCATACGAAAGACCCCAATACTTGATTTCCGCCTGATTCGCTACCCAATAAGATATCGTAGCCAGGATGAACACGGCCGTGAATCCGAGCAGATAATGACTGACCTTGGTCGTTTTCATGAAAGCGACACCGATGGCTGTAAGGATAGCCAGCCCGATCAGCAATCCCAGCAGAGGCAGTAATGTGTTTCCGGTTACAATACCGTCTTTGATAACCTCGAATGCGTTAAGTGGGTCGGAGGTCCACGTGCCGACCTTCGGTATCTTGGGGATCCAGCCGAGCAACGAGCCGGCTATAATGATAAAGCCGAACCAGATTGCCCAGTAATCCTCGTTGGTCCAGAGTGAATTGATTGATTCTTTCATTTCTCACGCTCCCTGTTGAAGGCCGTATCTTATAGTTATATTATCCGTCGCGTTTGCGGCTGTCACTAAAAAAACTTCTCGATCTCTGACGGTAAGTAAATGGGGGGCAAGTTGTTCACCGTTCCGGTTGTTAAAGTATTAGTGAGCTCTGAAGGCCTCTGAAACTTCATGTTATCCTAAAACTATCTTAACAATTCCTTAACACTAGGCGTGTTGTTTCTCCCCCGGAGATAAGAAAACAAGAGTTTTCAAGATATGGGATCTTCTTTGCCAGGGAAGGTCCTCGGGACAAACTTCAATGTCGGCCTGAACCGGCCGACCGGGACAAGGGAGAAACAATCGATGAAGAACATGCTTTCAGTAGCGGTTCTTGTTGCAGCTCTGGCCTCGACGGCCTCGGCCGGCAACTGGTGGGAGACGGTGAAGGTAAAAGGAGACCTTCGGTATCGGCACGAGATGATTGACAAAGAAGGTTCGGATGTTCGCAATCGTCAGCGTATTCGGGCTCGCCTCGGTGTGTTCGGTGAAGTTTCACAGTTTACCAAGGTAGGACTTCAGATGGCGACCGGTTCAGCCGATCCGGTTTCGACCAACCAGACTCTCGGAGACGCTTTCTCAACCAAGGATTTTCGCCTGGATTTGGCCTATTTTGAAACCACTCACGACAAACTGCCGGGTTTCACTCTGATCGGTGGTAAGATGCACAATCCGTTTTTTAAGCCGGGCAGCAGCGAGCTTATCTGGGACTCCGACTGGAATCCGGAAGGCGGCGTGCTCAAGTATGCGAAGAAAATGGAACAGGTGAAAATCGAGTTACTGGGTTCGGGTTTCTGGATCGAGGAGCGTTCCAAGGGCGATGACTCCTATCTGCTGGCGGCTCAAGGCATACTGCACTTCGACCTGTCGGATGAGCGGACCTCCATTGCACTAACCGGCGCTTATTACAACTATGAGAATACGCAGGGAATGGAACCGTTCTTCGACGGCGACGACAAAGGCAACAGCGTAGTCCCGGATACGATCTGGAACGGTACTGACGTAGAAGAAATCAACATGCTCTACGCCAATGACTATGACCTGATCGAGGCCGGTATCGAAATCGGTTACAAGACAGACCTGATACCCGTCAAGGCGATGTTCGATTTCGTCTCCAATACTCAGGCCGACAGCCTCAACACCGGCTGGTTGGTCGGATTACACCTCGGCAAAGCCTCCAAGCCGGGTAAGTGGGAAGCACGCTATATCTACCGCAATGTCGAGAAGGATGCGGTCGTAGCGACTTTTGCCGATTCCGACTTCCGTGGCGGCGGTACCGATGCCAAGGGTCACGAGTTCGGCGGCGGGATTATGCTGGCCAATAACACGACTTTCAATGTCTCGTATTTCATCAACCAGACTGAAATCGCCGAAGGCGCCGACAGCGACTTCAATCGGCTGCAGGTTGATCTCCAGTTGAAGTTCTGAGATAAACAGCAAATGAGATAAAGGAATCATAAGAAACGAGGATGGTTAGAAAATGAAGAAACTCGCACTGATGATGGTCGCACTGGTCGCCGTATTCTCCATGGCGGTTGCCGGCAGCAACATCACTATCAAAGGTTCCGATACCCTGGTTCGCCTGGGCCAGCGCTGGGCCGAAGAGTACATGAAGACCAACTCCGAGACCGTTATACAGGTCTCCGGCGGCGGCTCCGGCACCGGTATTGCCGCTCTGCTGAACGGCACGACCGATGTCTGCGAGGCCTCACGCGACATGAAGGAAAAGGAATACAAGCTGGCCAAGGATAAGGGGATCGATGTCTATCGCATCTCTGTCGCTTTGGACGGTATCGCCGTGTTTCTGAACGAGGGCAATCCGGTAAACGAACTTTCAATTCCGCAGCTTAAGGGAATCTACACCGGCGCCATAACCAACTGGAAAGAGGTTGGCGGCAAGGACGCTCGAATCATCCTCTACGGTCGTGAAAACAACTCCGGTACTTATGCCTTCTTCAAAGAGCATGTTCTCGATAAGGAAGACTACGACGCTCACACTCAGACGCTGCCGGGTACGGCGGCCGTAGTGAACGCGGTTGCGGAAGATGTGAACGGTATCGGCTACGGCGGTATTGCCTGGGCCAAGGGTGTGAAGTACGCCTCGGTTAAGAAGGACGATACTACCGCTGCGGTAATGCCCTCGGTTGAGACCGTTTCCAACGGCACTTACCCGATTTCCCGTGAACTGTACTGGTTCTTCAACGGCAAGCCGACCGGCGACTTACAGAAGCTGACCAACTGGGCGCTTTCCGAGGCCGGACAGAAATTGTCGGAGGAAATCGGCTATGTTCCTCTTTTGAAGGAAATGGCCGAGGCCAACATGGTGAAATAAGACGACGCCTCTTTTATAGAGGCCAATAAATCAACGGTCGGTGACGCCTGTCGTCGGCCGTTGGATACACTCATGAGTTGGTCGCCCGGTCCGCCACAAGTCCGGGCGACCACGAATTGTGGCGCAATGAGAAAACTTAAATTCAAAACTAAGTCCCGCCTGGGTGAAATACTCGGAGAGCGGTTCATCGCGATCAACGCGCTGACGGCCGTGGCGGCGATTTTCCTGATCTTCATTTTCATTTTCAAGGAGTCGTTGCCGATTTTCTACGACAAGTACGTTCAGGAAGAGGCCAGTGTCGGCAAGATGCTTTTTAAACAGGAGTACTACGAAGGCCGACCGGCCAAATGGGCCTGGCAACCTGAATCGGAAGTCCCCAAATTTTCACTGCTGCCGTTGTTCATCGGCACGATTAAAGCTGCCCTGGTGGCCATGCTGTTCGCGGTTCCGTTGGGTGTCGGGGCGGCGATCTATTCGGCCGAGTTTGCCAACAAGCGACTTCGAGAATTGATCAAACCAACGATTGAGATATTAGCCGGGATTCCCTCGGTAGTGCTGGGATTTTTCGCCCTGATTGTCCTGGCCAGTGTTTTGCAGAATTTATTCGGTCTGGTGTTTCGCTTGAATGCCCTCAATGCCGGTATCGCGCTGGGGATTGCGGTTATTCCGATCGTGTTCACGGTTGCCGAGGACGCCATGACCTCGGTGCCTTCGTCATTACGTAATGCCGCCCTGGCTCTGGGCGCTTCGCCCTGGCAGGTGTCCCTGACGGTAGTGTTGCCGGCAGCCTTACCCGGAATCGCCGCCGGTTGTGTGTTGGGATTCGGACGAGCCGTCGGTGAGACGATGATCGTCCTCATGGCTTCCGGGAATGCCGCTATCATATCGGCTTCGTTTACCGACTCGATTCGTACGATCTCCGCCTCGATCGCAGCCGAACTGGCCGAGGTGGTGTTCGGCTCCACTCACTACAATGTGTTGTTCTTTCTCGGCACGATCCTGTTCATTTTCACCTTCCTGATCAATTTGGGCGGTGACATGGTTCTGGCTCGACTGAAAGAACGTTTCCACGGGAAGACATCATGAGTGACGCCACAATCACTACCGCGGCTGAGACTTCGTACCGGGACGAACGGATCGTTTTCAAGCGCAAGACTTCGGGTGTCATACCGAAGAGTCTGACGCTTTTATCGAGCGCCCTCATCGTGGCTATGCTGGTGATTATTCTGGGTAATGTCATCATGGGCGGCGCCGGCATAATCAGTGTCGGTTTTCTCACGAAACCGCCTGAGAACGGCATGGAGGGCGGCGGAATTTTCCCGGCGATTTTTGGAACGGTCGCTTTGGTGTTGTTAATGACTATCGCCGTGGTGCCGGTAGGAGTAATGACGGCCGTGTTTTTATCGGAATACACCTCGCCGACATCGCGCATTACGCGGATTATTCGCCTGGCGATCAATAACCTGGCCGGGGTGCCCTCGATTGTGTTCGGCCTGTTCGGACTCGGCTTTTTTATCGGCTTCATCGGACGGGGTATGGACAATTTGTTCTTCAGCTCCGACGGCCCGGTCTGGGGGCAACCCGCGATCATCTGGGCTTCGCTAACCCTCAGCGTGTTGACGCTGCCGGTGGTGATCGTTTCGACCGAAGAAGCCCTCCGCACGATTCCCCGGTCGCTCAAGGATGCCTCGTTCGCCCTCGGAGCGACGCGTCTCCAGACCATCCGCCGGGTGATTCTTCCACAGGCAATGCCGGGTATTTTGACCGGTGCGATTCTGGCCATCAGCCGGGGCGCCGGTGAAGTTGCCCCGATCATGTTCACCGGAGCGGCCTACTACCTGCCCTATTTGCCCGGGAAATTAAATGACCAATTCATGGAATTGGGCTATCACATATACGTTATGGCTACCCAGTCGCCGGACGTCGAAGCCACCAAGCCGATCCTGTACGGGACGGTGCTGGTGTTGCTGGTGTTGACGTTCATGCTGAACTCGGTGGCAATGGTAATTCGCTCGAAAATGAGAACCAGGCATCGCAATGGTTAGTTTATACAGACAACAAAAGCCCCAGGTAATGCCGGCGAAAGGTGGTGATCGTGCCGGAATGAAGGACAGCGAATCACAGCGAAAGACCAAGATGCGCGTCGAAAACCTGGATTTCTACTATGGGAAAAACCAGGCCTTGTTCGATGTTACGCTCGATATCGAGGAACACCGGGTGCTGGCGTTGATCGGTCCGTCGGGCTGCGGCAAGTCAACATTCCTGCGCACGCTCAACCGGATGAACGATACCATTCCGGGAACGAATCTCACCGGCCGGGTGCTGCTCGAAAACCTCGACATATACAAAGAAGTGCGTGATGTCTCGACCGTGAGGACCAGAGTGGGTATGGTCTTCCAGCAGTCGAATCCGTTTCCGAAATCGATTTTCGACAATGTCGCCTACGGATTGCGGGTCAACGGCATCACGGACCGAAATTTAATTACTGAGGTGGTCGAAGATACGCTGAAAAAAGCCGCTCTCTGGGAAGAAGTGAAAGACAAGCTGGATTCCAGCGCTTATATGCTTTCCGGTGGGCAGCAACAGCGGCTCTGCATCGCCCGAGCATTGGCGATACAACCGGAAGTGGTCCTGATGGACGAGCCGGCCTCGGCGCTCGATCCCATCTCGACGGCGAAGATAGAGGATCTCATCGGTGAGCTTAAACAAAGCTATACGATCGTGATCGTTACGCACAATATGCAACAGGCGGCGCGTGTGTCCGACCGGACGGCGTTTTTCCTGAACGGTTACATGATCGAAATCGGTGAGACCAATCATATCTTCACCAATCCGACCAATCCGAAGACCGAGGATTATATTACAGGTCGTTTTGGATAAACATGAGACGGGACTTGGGAGAATGACAAAACATTATCAAAAAGAGATCGACAAGCTCAAGAAGCAGTTGCTGCATCTGACAGCCAGTGTCGAGGAGCGAGTTCAGGCGGCGGTGTCCTCGGTAACGGAGGGGGATGTCAAACTCGCTCGTGAGGTGATCGAGGGAGATCATGAGATCGACCTGATGGAAGTCGAGCTGGAGGAAGAACTACTCAAGATTCTGGCTCTGCACCAACCGGTGGCGATTGACCTGCGATTCATCGTGGCGGCGCTCAAGATCAATTCCGACCTGGAGCGGATCGGCGACCTGGCGGTCAATATCGCCGAACGGGCCAGCCAGCTCCGTGATTTTAACGTACGCTCGGCCCCGTTCCGCCTCGAAGAAATGCTGGGGCTGGTGGTGGCTATGGTTAAGGGCAGCACCGATGCCCTGATTAACATGGACGCCGATCTGGCCCGGACCATTTGTGATACCGACGATCAGGTCGACGAAGTTCATCGTGAAGCGTATCGAAACACTCTCGTTCGCATTGTCGACACGCCGGATCAGGCCGACTATTACATTTCGCTGGTAAGCATCTCGCGCAATCTGGAGCGGATTGCCGACCATGCTACCAATATCGCCGAGGATGTCATCTACATGGTTGAGGGTGAAATAGTACGGCATCAGGGCGGCATGCTTAACGGCCAATAGAGATCGGCTTCTACGACTCATCGCAAGATCGGGTACGCGAAAGGTCTTCTTACTGTTTCTCAGCGCTTTCAAGCGTTCAGTGGAACTTGTCGGTGTACCCTTTGTGCGGGTCCCTGTCGCCCTGCGACAGGGACCTTGCCGTTTGATGATACTGGGATTGTCTTGGAATTATGCCGATTGTACATATATTGAGGGAGCAGAATGGTCTAACCCCGGAGGTATAATTGCATCGTCGCTATTTCTCTCTGATTGCGCCGTTATTACTGGCGCTGCTTCTTGTTTCATCCGTCTTATCAACCGATTTCTCCCAGGTTCGGGTCTATCCCGACAATAAGGCGGACTGGCTTAAACTGGAACAACTGGCGCTCGATATCGCTTTCGTCGGCCCTGATTTCATCGATGTAATTACCGATATGAATCAGCTTGAACAACTCCGGGAACAGGGATTCCGGGTGGAAATCCTTCATGAAAAGCTGTCGGAGTTCTATCGCAGTCGTATTGAAACCGAGAAAGATATGGGTGGATATATGACGTTGAGTGAGATCTCGGCCCGGGCCGACAGTCTCGTGATGGCTCATATAAATATCTGCGATAAATTTCTGATCGGCCAGTCGATCGAAGGCCGTGATATCTACGCGATAAAAATATCGGATTACGCCAAAGTCGATGAAGATGAACCGGAGCTGCTTTTCACGGCGGCGATACATGCCCGCGAGGTGATAACCCCGCTGGTGGTTTTCAATGTCATGGAATACTTGCTTGACAACTACGGGACAGACTCCGCTCTGACTTATCTGGTCGACAACCGTGAGTTGTTTTTCGTGATCCCGGTCAATCCGGATGGTTACTACTATAATGAGTCGACCAACCCCAGCGGCGGCGGGACATGGCGCAAGAATCGCCGCGACAATGGCGATGGTTCATACGGAGTCGATCTGAACCGGAATTACGGCTATGAATGGGGTTACGACGATGAGGGTTCCTCGCCGACCACGAGTGATGCTACCTATCGTGGAACGGGTCCTTTCTCCGAACCGGAAACACAGATCATGAGAGATTTTACCGAGGCACGCGAGTTCGTAATTACGCTCTATTTCCATTCCTATTCGAATTTGATTCTCTGGCCCTGGGGGTACGATTACCTGGTTACGCCCGACGAGAATCTCTTCCAGATCATGGGAGATTCCATCGCCGCCTACAACGGGTACAGCCCGACTCCATCACACGGTCTTTATACGACCAACGGGGCCTCCGACGACTGGGGTTATGGAGAGCAAATCACCAAGAACAAGAACCTGGCGCTGACCATAGAGGTCGGTGATTCGGACGATGGCTTCTGGCCGGAGACCAGCCGCATTGATCAACTGGTCGGCGAGAATCTCGATCCCTGTTTGTTCCTGATGCGCATTGCCGATAATCCCTACAAACTTCTGCCTCCGAACGTTCCGGATTTGTTCGTGGCCGACTCGGTCGACAGTACCGGGTATGCCGTGGACTGGTCGCACAGCGACAGTCTCAATCCGGCGGTCGGTTATGACCTGTATGAGATGGCCGACTTGACCACGCTCAGCGATTCTGCCAATGATTTTTATAACTGGTCAAATCAGGGCTTTGAGCTGGCTACCGGGCGCAGACATTCGCATCCTTCCTCGTTCTATTCCCAATCGGGGAACAGCCTGTCTCAGACTCTGGATATGACCCAGGACATAACTGTGGAAACGGGTGACCAGCTTACTTTCTGGGCTTTCTACGACATTGAAACGGACTGGGACTACGCCTATGTCGAGGTCTCGGTTGACGGCGGTTCCAGTTTTACACCGATTCCGGGCAGCATCACTACGACCTACGATCCCTACGGCAACAACCGAGGCAACGGCATTACCGGCCAGTCCGGAAGCTGGGTCGAGGCGACCTTCGATTTGGCCGCCTACGTCGGACAATCGATTCGAGTGCGGTTTTCATATTATACCGACGGTTATGTGGCTAACGAGGGATTTTATATCGATGATATCTACCCAGTCAAGATGTTCGGGACACAAACGTTGCTCGCATCCGGTTATGTCGATACCTCGTACACCTTTGGTAATCACGCCGTCGGGGAGTTCTACTACAAAGTGAGAGCGGTTGACGCCGAAGGCCAGGCGGGTAGTTTTTCGATTGCGGCCATGACCACCGTATGGCCAACCGGGTACAGTTGTGTCGATACCGACAACGACGGTTACGGTGATCCCGGTTATGCTTCCAACAACTGTCCTGACGATAATTGCCCCGATATCTACAATCCCGAGCAGACCGATACCGACGACGACGGCCTCGGTGATCTATGCGACGTCTGCCCCGAGGATGCCGATAACGATATCGACAATGACGGCATATGCGGGAATATCGACAACTGCCCGGATGTGGCCAATTCACTTCAGGAAGATACCGATTTGGACGGTGTCGGTGATGCCTGTTGTTGTGTGGGGCAAACGGGTAATATCAACGGTGACGCGGCGGGTTCTATAGATATCACCGACCTGGTGTATCTGGTGCAGTATATGTTCAGCGGCGGCCCGGTGGTCGGTTGTCCGATATCGGCCGATGTCAACGGCGACAACAGCATAGCCGATATAACCGATCTGGTCGATTTGGTAAGTTACATGTTCCAGGACGGTCCGCCGCCGGTCGATTGTCCCTGAGGCGCTGGTATTGCTAAAGCGACAAGCGCAATGAGAGCAGGAATTGGGTGAAGTCTTCCGGAGCTCTGATAGAATAGTGTTGACCGAGGTCGATTCGGATATACCTGACACCGGCTATCAGGTCAAGATAGACATTGGATGCGACGAGACTCCGATACCCGGCGGCAAAACCGACCAGCCAACCTGAATAATCACCGGTTTCACCGGTGAGTTTTATGTTCAACGTAAAACCTGTCTGTGCCAGCAGGAGAGGGCTGTTCTTTTGTCCGGATGGAGCGTATGAACATTCCAGCCAGAATGGTGTGGTTTTATATCGGTTGCAATTCTCCTGTGATACCGCCAATCCCAGAAATATCCCATTGTTGAATCGTAAACCGATAGCTGGTTGAGGCGTCAGTTGATCATCATCGTCGTCGTGTAAGAGAGCGAAACCAAGAGAAACCCCGATTCGGGGACCCTGTGAGGGGCGTTCGCTGTTGCATAATCGCTGGTACGCGCTGTCAAACTCTGATTCACCGGTAATGGAAAAGATGTCCTTTGTTTTGAATTCGAATCGTTCGCCGTCCGCTCTTTCGAAAACGAGCGTGCCGTTGTCCAGACTGTCGACCACATGTCCGCGCATCGATGCACCGGTCCAGAACAGGATGACCTGAACCGAGTCATTGTCGAGGCGGTCGGCCTCACCGGCGGCGACCGTGACACTCGAACAGATTAAAACGAAGGAAAAAACGAGAATTACTAGACAGACCCTCACACCAACCTCCTGGCATTCTCCTTTGAGATCGAATTGAGGTCAATATAGAAAAAAACCGCCGGTAATCAACCCTCGATTGATCACATCCACAATTTGCGGTCGAGCGTGCGGTAATGGATCGCCTCGGCGATATGACCGATCTCGATACTCTCCGAACAGGCCAGGTCGGCAATCGTACGCGCCACTTTCAGAATACGGTCGTACGCCCGGGCCGAAAGTCCCTGACTGGTGATAGCGGTCGCGAGTAACGATTGTGATTTGTCGTCAATTTTACAGTAATGACGGATTTTCTGCGGTTCCATGTGAGCGTTGCAGAAGACCGATTTCTCGTTTTTGAAACGTTCGTTCTGAATCCGACGAGCTTTATTGACGCGCTCGCGAATCGTTTCCGATTTCTCACCGCGCGTTTCCGATGACAACTCCTTGAATTTCACGGCCGGAACGGTGATGTGAATATCGATTCGGTCGAGCAACGGCCCGGATATACGCGACATGTAACGCTGAATCTCGGAGGCCGAGCAGTTGCAGTTGTGGTTGATGTCCCCGTAATAACCGCAGGGACAGGGATTCATCGCAGCCAGGAGCATGAATCCGGCCGGATAGGTGAGAGTGATGGCGGCTCGTGAGATCGTTACGAGATTGTCCTCCATCGGCTGGCGCAGCATTTCGAGAATATCCTTTTTGAACTCCGGCAGTTCATCCAGGAACAACACCCCGTGATGCGCGAGAGATACTTCGCCCGGCTTCGGAATCGTGCCGCCGCCTATCAGACCGGCGTACGAGATGGAATGATGGGGCGAGCGGAACGGTCGGGTTGCCACCAGGGCGGAGTTGGCCGGAAGACGCCCTGCCACGGAGTGAATTTTGGTGGTTTCGAGCGCTTCTTCGAGGGTGAGGGAGGGAAGAATGGTCGGCATGCGCCGCGCCAGCATCGTTTTTCCGGAACCGGGAGGGCCTATCATAATGATGTTATGGCCGCCGGCCGCGGCTACCTCAAGCGCTCGCTTGGCCGATTCCTGTCCTTTCACATCAGAAAAGTCGCACGAATAATGGAGAGCGTCACGGAAAGCCGACTCGATGTCAATCTTGAACGGAGCTACCGCTTTCTCATCTTCGAGAAAATCAATCGTCTCGCGCAACGAGCGAACGGGATACACCGGCAGAGTATCGGCCATGGCTGCCTCGCGGGCGTTTTCACGCGGCACCACCAGGCCTTTGATGCCGCCCACGTTCTTGAACGACATGGCCATTGGAAGGATGCCCGGGATTGGGCGCAGGGTTCCGTCAAGGGACAGTTCTCCGAGCATGACATAATCATCACAACGCTCACGCAGAATCTGACCGGTGGCGGCCAGAATGCCGACGGCAATCGGTAAATCAAACGCGGAGCCTTCTTTTTTAATATCCGCCGGGGCCAGATTGATCGTGACCCGCTTGGCGGGGAATACGAAATCGGAATTCTTGATGGCGGCCGTGACTCGTTCCTTGGATTCGCGCACGGCCCCTTCGGGAAGACCTACCGTTACGAACCCGGGCAGTTGCTGTTGGATATCCGCCTCGACCTCGACAGCGTAGGCGTCAACTCCGTGAGTGGCGGAGGAGATTGCTTTGGCTAACATTTTTCACTCCCTCTGTTTGACGCTCGGACTCGTTGTAGTTTTTCAACGGCGGGGAACCGCACTCCCCTCTCGTCCTCCCCTGGACGGTTCCCCGCACGTTTTAGTAAACCATCACATTACCGAGTTACAGGTTCGTTTTGTTTTCCGGGATCAATATCGAAAGGGCCGGTGACAGGGGACGTCAGTAGAAATGGGGGGGATTTCGGTTTGAAAGAGTTATATGGGTGTGATACGAGACGCAGGTGGCCCACTAGTCCACGGGTGGGGGAATCTGTGCCCCACCCCCTCAAGTGAGAGTTGCGTACAACCGGGCTTAGGTGCCCCACCCCTCGGGGAGTGTTGAAAAAGTCATACGCTCGGATATTCAGTAAAAACACATCTGTAATGCAGGCGACACAAGGCCGCCCGCTACGCGAGGTTAGGGCACTTTAACGCGTAGCGGCGGGGCTTGTCTCCGCCGCGATAGAGGTTTCTAGGGTGGGACTTGCGATTCAACACGAACATGGTCTTTGGCACGTCTCGGGGAGACGTGCCCTACAGTGTCAGGTTGCTGACTTTCACCCTGTTCTGGTTATATCTTAAATATATAGAGTATGATCAAAAGACCAATAAAGCACCAACCATAGAAAAGAAAAACGGCAGACTATAAAGCCTGCCGTAAGTATTTTTCTCGGTACTGTGACCTGCTTTATTCATCCGCAAGCTTGGTCAGGCGAATTTCGTGATATGTCGTTCCATCTAGCTGCTTGAGGACAATTTCACTCCCCTGTGTCTCCTTGCGGAAACGACCTTCCGGATTGTGATTCTCATTGCAGGCAGTACATCCGGCATTACCATCAGGTTGATAATGCTGTATCTGAAGACGAATGCCATCGCTGAAGGCATACACACCATCGACTCGGCAGAAATCGCAAATATCAAGGTTACGAGTCGTGTCTAGAATCATGATGAAGTTCTCTTCAGTGAAGGTCCAGAAGATATATTGACTATCTGTTACTTCAACGGCCGTATTGCCATAATCGGTCGTAAGGTAATAGATACCTTCGTATTCACCTTCAATAGGTGCTTCTTCCTCAAGAATGATATCGGAGGAACAATTCCAGACATAAAGCGGCACTGCTATCAGCGCCAGTACGATTAGAGCTTTCTTCATTTCCTATATACTCCCAAACTTACCACACAACTTTGCCGCCCAATATAATTAGCCCCGGCGAGCCGCACAAGACCAAAAAGCCATTTCATCAACTTTAAGACGGCCAAGCGCAATATGTGTTCAATACTATACTTCCGGGCGCCTCTGTTAATGAATAACCGTAATTCCGGCCGGGGTGCGTCCTTATTTTTACATGATGAAAGACCTCATCCCGGATAGTGTGTTTTCCGGAGTAGTAGTCGTTCGCATTAAGGGGACAATCACCAAGGCATTGATGTTTGGTGACTTTACGGTTACTGCCTCGTTTGAAACAAGGCTTTTCCGCTCGACATTATCCACAAGTTCCGTATCTGCTGTCGGGTGTCCCGAAAACGATACAAATCGCTATCCCTGGTCGGGTCGGACCATATTTCATTATCTTGTTGCAGACATCCCGATGATTTCTGTGAGGCATTTGGGCGGTCGCTATAAGATGTTTTGTATCAATAGTATAACTATCAGTAGCGGTCTCCGGAAAGTTACGAATAGGGGTTGACATCGCTGGAGGCATTTGTTTTCTTGTGATGGGAAGTCTGTCTTTGGTGCTCGAAAGGAGATCCCCCCCTCTATCTCCACGACTCCATTGGTGGGCTTCTCTTTTTTTGTTGTCCACACTTACAACCAAGTTATCAACATCGCTGTAGAGAAATCCCGAAACGGATTATGGGGAGGATATAACGTGAAGAATAACGCTATATCAGATATTTATTGTCGGCTAAGAAACAGGATCAGCGGCCCTGGATGGTGTTGAAGCTGTAAATTTTCCATTTGCCGTTGACAAGATGTAGTCCGAAACGAGCCCGGTATCCTCGTGATTGAGCTTTATCGACGAAGGTAACATCGACCGATGCGGTTTCTTCGCCCATGATATTGGCCTGGTTAATGATACGCTGGTATTTGAACCAGGTGGTTTTGGTCTGGCCGTCACCGGTGAGGTCATCGAGAATCTCTTCCGGGTTGTGGAACACGCGGGGATTCTCGGTGTCGAGAGCGTAGTCGGCGTTAAACGACTTCATCAACTCCGGCAGGTCGAGAACATAGGTAAGCGCTGCTTTGTCGTCCTTTTCCATTGCCCCGAAAAGTTTTATTACGGTTTTCTTGGGATCGGGGGGGCCTTGTTCACCGCCGCAACCAAGCGCCAGCACGGCCAGAATTATCACGGCGATGAGTTTGGAAAAGGATGAGGTCATGATTAGAGGATGCCTCCGGTAATAGTGATCCGGTGGTTGTCTCCCAACTCCGCTCCCGGTGTGAAGGCATAGGCGATGTGCAGTTGGCGATAATTGACGCCAAAGCCTATAGCGGCGCCGGCCCAGGAGTCATCGGAGTCAGCCGTCCGGTAGTTGGAGCCAAAGCTGTTCCAACCGATGCGAACGAAGAACGGATCGAGTTCGTAGTATTCCGCGCCGACGGCGAAGATTAGATCGTTATCGTTGGGAAGAATGATGTCGGAGGTAAGGGTCAGCGGCAAGCCACGGGGTTTGATAAAAACTCCGCCTCGGAGCGTCAGCGGCAAATCGTATTTCTCTTCGCCGAGTGAAGAAAGCTGAGTCCCGAGATTCTGAATTGCAATCCCCGCCCCGAAGCGCTTACGTTCGGTGACGTAAGAAACACCCAGATCCAGCGCCAGGCCACTGGCGGAATAATCGTCAATTTTCTCGTAAATCACTTTCGCCGTGGCCCCGGCCCGGTAATAGTAACCGAACTTACGAGCGTAACTTACGGCGAGCATCATATCGCCGCCGCCGAAAGTGTTGCCGGTTTCGGTGCCGGAAGTGTCGGTCTCGATAAAGTCACCGTAGTTGAGGTAGTTAATCGAGGCGGCCAGCGATTGTTCTTCACCTAATTTGAAAACGTAACCCGCAAAGCCGGACTGGATATCCATGAAATAGTTATGGTAACCGGCGATATACTGCGGATGTTCGAAAGCCGCCAGTCCGGAAGGATTGTAATAGATTGCCGAGGCATCATCGGCCAGCCCGGTGAAAGCTCCTCCCATGGAGACGGCGCGAGCGCCGACGCCGATCTTAAGGAACGGAAAGGCGGTTGTGCCGACATCGGAATTAATGCTGCCCGCCTGAACGGTGAGGGTGCAACAAAGGATGGCCGTAATCAGGCCGTAGAGCATGCGCTTGTGCATATTTGTTCCTTGATTTTGAAGCACGGTAAGCAGGTTCACCAACCCTTGGTCGTTTTGCCTATAATGGCGTCAATAAGGAGCGCCAGGGCATCCTGCTGGGCTTCTTCTTCGGTTCCGGAGCCTACCTGGTAGAATCCTTCCTGGCTTAAGGTCTCATTAAAGATGTCGGCTTCTTCACCGGCCTTCTTCAGAGTTACCTGAAAAGTCATCCTTACGACGTACGACTCGACAACGTCGTTTTCGTCGTATTTAAACGGCTGCCAGGAATAGCCGGTAAAAGTAGCCGTAAGGATTGCATCGGCGGTTTCGGTCGAAGCGACTTTCATGGTCCCATCGCTCATGAAAGCATCGATAACCAGATCGGTGATTTTATCTCCGAGTTCCAGTTGATCGGTCTGGTTTTCGATCCGCTCGATTGCAATCGACTTGATGTCGGATTGACCGGCCTGACTGAAACTGTAAAATCCGCAGCCGGCCAGAACCGGCAGCAAAAACAGAATAAACAGGATGGTAATTCTCGGCATCACCTCTTAAACCCCTATTGTCTCCGGACGTTCCCGTGACCGCTGTTGTTTACCACGGGCTTGCCGCGTTTAAAAACCCGACTGGCCAGGTTCACCCCGTAATGATATGGTAATTCGCGGTAATCTTCCATATCCCAAAGAGTTATGTCGGCCAGATAACCGGGAGTCAGTTGTCCGATCAAGTTGGTTCGATTAAGGGCATGAGCGGCGTTGACCGTCACGGCCGAGATACATTCCGCCGCGGTGAGTTTCATCTGGAGTGTTGCCAGGGAAATGATGATCGATAAAGACTCCGTGAAACTCGATCCGGGATTACAATCGGTCGAAAGCGCTACTGCCACACCGGCCTCGATCATTTTACGCGCCGGGGCGTATTGCTTGCCGGCCAGCGAGAAAGTGGTGCCGGGCAGAAGTACCGCAGCCGTACCGGCTTTGGCCATTGCCTTGATTCCGGCATCGGAGATATAAACGATATGGTCGGCTGAAACCGCACCCAGTTCGGCCGCCAGTTCGGCGCCGCCGGTGGAAGCGAGTTCATCGGCATGGAATTTCAAAGCCAGACCGGCCTTTTTGGCTGCCGACTGGATTTTCCGCGATTGCTCGATATCGAAAACACCTTCCTCGCAGAATATGTCGCAGAATTCGGCGAGGTTGCTTTTCACTACCGCCGGGATCATCTCGTTGATCAAGAGATCGACATAATCATCCGGGTTGTCCCGATATTCATCGGGGACTTCGTGCGCCCCAAGGAAAGTCGGGACTAAGTCCATCGGATGCGATTCATTCACCTCGCGGATCACTTCGAGCTGCTTGATCTCGGACTCGGTCGATAATCCGTATCCGGATTTGGCTTCAACGGTGGTGGTGCCGTGAGCGAGCATGATATCGAGGCGTTTGCGAGTGTTCTGGATAAGGATATCTTTTGGGGTTTCACGAAGATCCCGGACCGAGGCGCGAATACCGCCGCCCGCCCGGGCGATTTCCATGTAGGTTTTTCCCTGAATTCGCATTTCGAATTCTTTTTCGCGAGTGCGGGAGAAAACCGGGTGGGTGTGTGGGTCAATAAAACCGGGGGTAACGACTCGGCCGTCGGCGTCGACCACCGTACAGCCCTCGGCCAGCGGTGTGTTGCCGGCTACTTTATCGGAGTCGCCGACCGCCAGGATCTCTTCACCGGCAACTGCAAGAGCGCCGTCGGTGATCATGCCAAGGTCGTTCATGTCCTTGCCCAATCGTGGAACAGGACCATCCATGGTTATAAGTTGACCGATATTCTTGATTAATAGAGTAGCTTTTTTTTCAGGAGGCATAGCGCAGTTACACCAGAATGCTTAGGTCTTCAGGTTCATACGTTACATCAGAAACAACCGCATCAATCTAACAAGGGAATCCGGAAAAAGCAACTGTCCGAGGAAGGTTGTGTAAATCTTGTGAGGTGATGGGTTACGAAAGAAGTGTTGAATAATTGTAAGAATTAGTTACATCACCGAACAGCCGTCCAAAAAGCTGTGGTAGTAACGAAAAAGCGTGTTGAAAAACTTCTTCTGCGGCGGAGACAAGCCCCGCTGCTACGCGTTAAAGGACCCTAACCTCGCGTAGCGGGCAGCCTTGTGTCGCCCGCATTACAGTTGTGTTTTATTGAATATCCGAATGTATGACTTTTTCAACAGTCCCGAAAAAGGCCGCCCGGGGGCGGCCTTTTTTCTTAATGCCTGATTATATATCCCGTTCAGTCGCGCTGATGCGGATTCATCGGGATCTTGATTTTGGCTTTTTTGGCGAATTTAATCGCTTCACCGTAACCCGCATCGACATGGCGGGCCACGCCGATCCCCGGGTCGTTGGTCAGGACGCGGTTGAGACGGAGCGCCATTTCCTTGGTGCCGTCGGCCACGATCACCTGCCCGGCATGGATGGCGTTGCCGATGCCTACGCCGCCGCCGTGGTGGATCGACACCCACGATGCGCCCGAAATAGCGTTCAGCAGGCCGTTGAGCAGGGGCCAGTCGGCGATGGCATCGGAGCCGTCGATCATTCCCTCTGTCTCGCGATAGGGGGATGCGACCGAACCGCAGTCGAGATGATCGCGCCCGATAACGATCGGAGCGGAGATCTTGCCCTGCTTGATGTAAGTGTTCATGATATCGCCAAAACGCGCCCGTTCACCGTAGCCAAGCCAGCAGATGCGAGCCGGAAGACCCTGGAAGGGGATTCTTTCGCGAGCCATTTTGATCCAGCGCATCAGCAGAGCATTGTCCTTGAACTCACGCATTACGATATCGTCGGTTACGGCGATATCTTTGGGGTCGCCCGAAAGCGCCGCCCAGCGGAAAGGTCCACGGCCTTCACAGAAAAGCGGACGGACATAGGCCGGAACGAAACCGGGGAAGGAAAAAGCGTTGGTGAGGCCGCCGGTCTGGGCTTGACCACGGAGGTTGTTGCCGTAGTCGAACACGATCGAACCGGCTTTCTGGAATTTGATCATGGCGTCGCAATGTTTCACCATCGAATCGTACGAGCGCTTGATATAGCTCTTGGGATCTTTTTTGCGGAGGCGGTTGGCCTCGACCATGGTGAGGCCCTCGGGGATGTATCCGTTCAGTTCATCGTGAGCGGAAGTCTGATCGGTGACGATATCCGGCACGATACCGCGGCGGAAAATCTCCGGGTAAATTTCAGCACAGTTGCCCACCAGGCCGATCGAGATCGGCTCACGTTTTTTGGTGTGTTCTTTGATCAGGGCAATCGCCTTGTCGAGGCTCTTGACCTTGACATCACAGAAGCCCTGTTTCATGCGGCGGGTGATGCGCTGTTCGTCGACTTCGACAACCAGAATCGACGCTCCCGACATCGTCCCGGCGAGCGGCTGGGCGCCGCCCATACCGCCCATGCCGCCGGTGAGGATCCAGCGGTTGGAGAGGTCCCCGCCGAAATGCTGGTTGGCGACGGCGGCGAAAGTTTCGTAAGTGCCCTGGATAATCCCCTGAGCGCCGATATAAATCCACGAACCGGCGGTCATCTGGCCGAACATGATCAGGCCGAGTTTGTCGAACTGACGGAATTTTTCCCAGGTGGCCCATCTTGGGACAATGTGGCTGTTGGCGATTAGCACGCGCGGGGCATGTTCATGGGTGCGGAAAATTCCGACTGGTTTTCCGGACTGCACCAGCAGCGTTTCGTCGTTTTCGAGGCTCTTGAGTGATTTCACGATTGCCGCATAGCAGTCCCAGTTGCGAGCGGCTTTGCCGGAACCGCCGTAGATGATCAGCTCATCCGGTTTCTCGGCGACCTCGGGATCGAGGTTGTTGTTAAGCATGCGTAAAGCGGCTTCCTGATGCCAGCTCTTGCATGAGATTTTTGTCCCGCGCGGGGCGCGGCATTTTTTCGGCTTAGTCGGCATGTATTTTGACTCCCATGTTCAGTATCATATTCCTGTGGGAGAATATAGCTTTCCTTATCGGCGAGCGCAAGTGGGGGGAAGAGGCCTTGACGAATAGAACAAAACGGGTATTTTATGTAAAATCATCGGAACCGACAGATCGTGTCATGTACTGTCCGCAGGACGGGAGGTTCGTTTCATGAAAGTATTAACGGTTGTGCTCACAATCACATTCCTGGCGGTTGCCGTTGTCGCGATGCCGCCGAGTGCGAATGATGACCGTTCCGGCGATATGGGATCGCCGAGTCCGACAATAACCGACAACAGTTGCTATATCACGACCGACAACATTCTGATGTTTGTCACCAATCACGGCAATTTTGGTCGCGATGTAAGCGGGACCTTTGGATATGATGCCGGTACTTTCTACCCGTTTCGAACGGTAGAAGATATCACCGGCGGTCTCCTCACTACTTATGTGCTTTATGCCGCTGGTCCCTGGCTGGGTGGGTTGGTTGACGGTCAACTGCGAATAGCGATTGCAGAATACGATGACGAATACGTCCCGGGACCGATGAACGTACAGACAGGTAGTGTTGGAGGTATCCCCGTTTATACCTTCGATCCCGACTGCTGGTGGATGACGGATTATCGGGTTTATCACCTTTACAGTGACAGTCTGGCCGAAAATCCCAACCAGGATTATAACGAGTGGCCGGTATCTCAGGGAGCTCCGGTCACGGCAAGCGGCGCCCCGGCGTTCCGCGGCGATGAGATGTTGTGGACGGTGTTCAACGATGCCAATCCCGATCAACACCAAAACAATGCCGGTGAAACCGACCCGTTGGGCATTGAGATAAGGATGACCGCCTGGGCTGAAGCCGGCAGCGGGGATGATCTCGCCGTAATCGGCGGTGTGGCGGAGGCGGTTAATTCCAATCCGGCCGGTCTTGGAGAAGTCAACGTAGCCGTGGTTGATCCCTCGGCCGTAACCGGTCACGACTATATCGTGGTGTTCGAGCCTGATCCTATCGTTGACGTTGTTTGGCATGTGATAGACGTGACCTCGGGTGTGGCGGTGGTGTCGAATCAGACCAACCAGTCGGGACAGGGGGACTACCCGACTTTTGACGGCCTCACTATTCAAGTTATTGGCCCCAAACCCGGCGTTATTGCCATCGATGAAATTGCCAACGCCGATGGTCCGCTGGAGCCGCCCGACAACGTCATGTATTCGTCCAATTCTACGCGTGATTGGTATATCACCTCGGATGAACGGGCGGATTTCAGCCGCATGAACTGGCGCGGCCTGATGACCGACGAAGACTACGAGTTGAGATTCACCGCAGCCGGTTCGCAGTACTACGACTGGGACACCGACGAGCTGATGCTTGGCCGAGCGCCGTTCGAGGCCTGGAACATCGGCACCGACACACCCAACGATCCGAGTGACGACATACGCTTGAATTTCTTCATCATCGATGATGATTGGAGCGGTGACTGGAGCTACGGCGATCGTCTCTACCTGTGCGAACACCCTTACGAGGAGCCGGCGCCCAATCCGGCGGATTATGTCTGGCCCGATGATTTCAAGATTGGGCGCATTGTCTTCAATGACAATTCGGGGATGACCGATCATCCGGACGAGGGAACGATAGTCCGGTTCGAATGCAAGATAGATTCACTGAACCGACCGGTCGATACTTTCAGCTTCAGCGTACCGGAACCGCAGACGTATGAAACCGGCGGCCACGGTAATATCATACACATCGCTTACAAGTTGTACAACAAGGGCGGAAATGACATTCAAAACTGTTATTTTTCGCTTTGGACCGATCCCGACGTGGGTGATTACACCGAGGACCTGGTTGGCTGTGACAGCACTAGGAATATCGGTTATTGCTATAACGGCACTGATTTCGACAACAAGTTCGGGCATTTTGGACCGGCGATTGGATTCGAAATCATTCATGGACCGCTGGTTCCTTCGCCGTCCGATACCGCTGTTTTCGACGGAGCAAAAGTGCCCGACTATCGCAATTTGGGCATGACCGCCTTTACGAAATATATCAACGGCACCGACCCCAACAGCGCTATCGAGTCGTACAACTACATGCGGGGACTGACGGCCGATGGAAATCCATACAGTTACGGAGGGAACGTCACGACTTACATGATTTCCGGAGACCCGACAACGGGTACCGGTGATCTCGATTCCGACCCGGCCGATCGTCGCATGATGCTCTCGTGCGGCCCGTTCGATTTCGCTCCGGGAGACAGCCAGTACGTCGAGGTTAAGATGGTCGTTGGCCAGGGGGAGGATCGGTTGTCCTCGATAACTCGCATGAAGGAGATGCTGGATTATTGCTGTCTGCTTCGCGGCGACTTCACGCATGATGCTATTCCTTCGTTGGATATCTCCGACCTGGTGCGGTTGGTCGATTATATCTTCAGAGGTGGGACGGCGGCCGAATGTGCGGAAGAGGCCGATGTCAACGCCGACGGCGGCGAGGCGCCGGATATATCGGACATCGTTTATTTCGTACATTACATATTCCTCGGTGGCCCGGCGCCGGTAGAGTGTCCATAAGGTGAGGCGATGAGATCTTAATCTCGAATCGCAGTAATATCGACCTGGCGGGATTTGTTTGATCCCGCCTTTTTATTACGAGATATTTGATAAACGTGAAAATTGTCGTGCAGGTCTCGCCGGGACCTGCCGCGTGGTGCGATAACTCATAACCGTCGCAAGTCAGGTTGCTTGCAACCCGACACCTTGACTACTGATCAACGTTCCACCCAATGAATGGGACGGCGACACTTGGTAATCCGGTAAGCCTATTTTGATTCAACTCTTGCGTTCATAGCGCACCAGCCAGCGACGATAGAAAAGACGAGCGATCAGGAGCGTGATCAAGTAGGCTAAAGCAATCGTTGCTATCCCCAGCGCCAGAATAGGACCGAGATTCCCTCCGTCATCAAGTTTGCAAGCCGATGTCGAAATTGTGATTAGGGGGGTGATGAAGGTGACTGCGGCCCCTAAGATGCGGCCAAAGCCGCCGTCGAGAGCTCGCCAAAGAACGGACAGCGCTGCTGTGGCCAGGCCCGTTGAGATGGCCGTCAGGACTAAGGTATCATGCTTGCCGGTAAAGAAGAAAACAAGAAATCCGAAGAGCAGTCCGACCAGAAGATTGGCTACGAACAGCATCGCCGTTCGGCGGTAGGTCTTTCCGGCAATTGACGTAACCAGGGCGACTAGAACCGTCATCAAGGTGATTCCTATTATCGTCTGGGGTCCGTATTCGAACACGGTCGGTACGTCGTAGAAGAGTATGATCATTCCCATCTGACCTTGGCCGATGATATACAGTGCTCTTAGACTCAATGGTTTGTTCGTACTCAGCCTGATCGTGCCGTCGCCGCCGGGCCATGAGATGATCACGCTCTGTCGCCCGAAGGCCGGAGCGCACAGCAGTCCCGATGGACCGATGAAACCTCGGGCGCGGCTGTCTTCTTTGTCGCCGGCAACGATTTTGGCCGACTGTATCTCCGTTGTGTCGAGAATGGTCATGGCAAGTGAATAATCCGTAAGTTCCTTCGGCCCGCGTACTTCAACACGATATATATCATCCTCCCGCGTGACCTGGCAAATATACGGACTCTCCTTGAATTGGCTAAGGAGAGGATCACCGATCAAAATAGAATGCGGCCAGTGGTCAATAGCATCGACTCGCCCGGAGCTTTGCAGGCGAGTGTGCTCACCGAGGGGGAAGTCGGGAGTGGAGCCGAGAAACGGATGCTCTGCGCCTGATTGGACTCCTCCCATTTCCATCGAGCCGACATAGGCTACCGCTCCAGCAGCAATAACACGAAGCGCGATGTTCCGGTCGATATCACTGCCGTTGATATCCCCGGTGTTGCATGACTCGGCAATGAAGATCAACGGCGGTAAGGGCGGCAGAGGTTGTTCGCCGGGCCAACTGCGATCGGTCAACTTCATCCCGGTCGCGGATCCATGCGCGCCGATGAACACCCAGCTGGCGTCTTGAATCGCGGCGGTAAATGAGGCTGTTGTGAGACTGTCGCCTTTGATATTGGTGAATTGCAGGCGGCCATACCTTTTATGATCAATAAGCGGCGATACTCCCATGCCCGCCTGAACGGCACGGTCACGCCAGTCTCCCTTCAGGTTATGATAGGCAAAGGTCCTGGCCAGCAAAAAAGATAACTCGCTTTGGTTGCGGGCGGTCAGAATGCCGATCATCGGATCGTAGATCGCCGAAGAGGATGTGAAGCGGGCGGAATCATAGAGTTGTTTAACGTTTTCAACTGTGACTGTTTC
Source organism: Candidatus Zixiibacteriota bacterium (assembly GCA_035380245.1). Lineage (NCBI taxonomy): Bacteria > Pseudomonadati > Candidatus Zixiibacteriota > Candidatus Zixiibacteriota bacterium. The sequence continues at coordinate 1,049,045 of DAOSXA010000001.1, forward strand.
CGGTGCGGTTACCCAACTCAAAGAATGTGGCCGTTTCACTCGCATCTCAGAGAGCGAGACAACCAATGTGGCTTTGTGCCAAGCGGCCGCGGACGCGGCGAGAAAAGCGAACGCATCAGCTTCGAACATAACCGCGTCTTCCGTGGCGACGAGCGAATTATAATGAGCAAGAATCTCAGACAGACCGCGTAGGACGATAGGTTGGGTATTGGACGAACCGGTTATCTCGACCTCTGCGCCAGCGTCGGAGTCGACAGTGTCGGACGAATCCACAGGTATAATTTGGATATCAAGCGGACAATCCATTGCCGCCGCAAGTGCCGCCGCAACAGTTGCTGCAACATCGCCGCCACGGTATGTAATCCTTCTACTACCTTCGGGCCAGGTCTTACGAATAATACCGTCAATAGTCTTGCCCGTAACGACAATCACCTCTCCGCCGTGAAGGCTGGCGAAATGACTTACTCCGGGATCACCAGGTGTAAGACTGTCTCCGAACAAAATCGGTCGATAACGGTCGCCGTGGACGCTGACCGGGACGAGACGAAGATAATGCTCCGGCTGAGAGACGAGGTAAATAGGGGTGTTTGTCGAATCGCTTTGTGCTTCATCGACCGCATTAGCGGCGAAAGCAGACAGTAACAGAAAGGCGGTCATGGTCAGAGCACACGACCACAGATACCTCAATGAGAATGTGTTCGCTGTTAGCATACCTGTAACTCCCCGTAATGAGATAGAATATGGTTTATCCTTAAGTCCAAGGAAGCCTATTCACTCGATCTTGTCAAGGTTGGAGTCAATCTCAATAGTATGGGTTTGTTAACGGGGGAGCACTTCGTGGCAGACACAGGAGCAGACGAGGTATCGACCTGGCGGGATTTGTTTGATCCCGCCTTTTTATTTGCAATAGAAACCATCGGGCTTACCCGGCGTGTACGTTTAAAGCGAAGCATTGATTTAGGAGGAAGCATAAAATAGAATGTCACCTAGGAAAAGAGGTGACATCTGATGAAACGCAGGGATATAAGGTCGCTATCCCACAGCTTTTACGAGTGCTAGTATCACATTGTGTTTATGCCAAAATACCGGAGTAGGGGTCTGGTAGATCAAGTAAGTAAGAGGAGAGGTGTATAATCCGTCAGGTCTGCAAGTGGAAGGGGTTGAGATATGGGAAGGTCACCTTTGCTCGGGCCACATCCATTTGGTATTGGTAATACCTCCGAAGTATTCGATATCGTATGCGATGTCAATCACCCAACAGCGCGGCGCTCGCATTCCCTTTCGATCAGGATAGCTACTGTTGTAATTGACTTTCGCAGCCGATATTCCTTATTAAGAAAACAAGAGTACACGACTCCGTGGTCTGATATCAAGTTGTACAATTCGTAGCGGAAAGGTTGCTTAGTGGGCAATGATTCATCAGAGCTTCTACAGCGTATTGCTTCGCTTGAGTCTTCGATAAAAGATCTCCGTACCCAGAGGGACAATCTGGCTGTTCAGTTAGAGCTATGCGGTCGGGCAGAAGCAGAATTAAAACGTTACAGACAGGCAATGAGATGCGCCAGTGAGGGGATATGGGAATGGAACCTGGTAACGAAAAAATTATCATTTGATACCAGAGCTCTTGAGATATTCGGCTATGGACTTGAGGAGAAAGAAGAGTCAGATGAATGGTGGCTGGATCGTATACATCCTGATGATCGCTCGGAAGTTAAGCAGCAGTTTCTGGAATACGCCTCAGGCCGGCGACCGGACTATTCTGCCGAGTTCAGGATTCGTCGCAATGACGAAAGTTATGTCTGGATCGTTACGCACGGCCGGATAGTAGAATGGGACGATAAAAACCAGCCTATGCTGGTGGTTGGAATCAACCGCGAAATATCGCGGCGCAAAGAAATGGAACTTGCCTGTGAACGCGCCGAGGAACGCTTCCGATATGCAGCAATGATCACTTCGGACCTGATTTATGAATGGGATGTAGCAACCGGTAAAATTCAATGGTACGGTGATCTTCATGCCGCTCTGGGTTATGAACATGGTGAATTCGCGACCGGCATAGACAACTGGCTCAATCTCATCCATCCGGATGATCGGATCCATCTCGAAGAAGCGATCGATTTCTATCGCACTTCAACACAGACAATAGAAGGAATTTACCGGATACGCCACAACGACGGTTCCTGGCGCGTATGGCGAGATCGTGCGACACCCATTCTGGACAGCGACGGGAAGCCGATCCGTTGGGTCGGTTCATGCAACGACATAACGGACCTGCGGCGAGCGGAGGAAGCGCTTAAAGAGAGCGAAGGTCGCAATCGTCGATTGATCGAGTCGCTTCCGGATATCGTCTATGTGTTTTCCAGAAAGCGCGGAGCTCTGTATTGGTCTCCTCGGATAAAGGACATTCTCGGTTATGATGAGCAGGATCGTCGCCATAATCCGTTCCTTTGGTACCACAGCATTCATGAAGAAGATCGTGAAAAAATCGAAGAAATGTTCGATCGGGACGAGCTTCGAACCAGCCATGGGATCGAGTATAGGGTTCGAGACAACCACGGACGCTGGCGATGGTTCCGGGATCGTCCGGTCAGTATCACCAGGGAGGGAGAAGACGTAATTCTTGAGGGCGTGGCGACGGACATCACCGAGCGTAAAGAAGCCGAGTTGGAGCTGGCCCGGAGCGAATCACGGTTGCGTCGTGCTCAACAGATAGCAGGTATCGGAAACTGGGAATACGATCTTGAAAGCGGTTCGGTTTTTGCCTCTGATGAGGCTCGACGAATTTACGGTCTGGACGATCGAGAATGGACTATCGATGAAATCAAAGTCATCCCATGTCGGGAATACCGAGAATACCTGAATAAAGCCGTTGGAGCCCTGATAAATCGTGGGACACCGCTGGATGCCGAGTATGAGATCGAACGAGCAAGTGACGCCCGGCGAGTTTTCGTGCATTCCACGGCCGAGTATGACTCGGTCAGAGGAGTTATTACCGGCGCGATTCAGGATATTACGGGACGCAAAAGGGGTGAAACCGCCCTCCGTAAAAGTGAGCAAAAATACCGTGAGTTGATGGAACTGGCTCGCGAGGGGATTTGGGTTGTCGATGCGGAGGGACGCACTACTCATGTCAATCCAAGTATGGCCGGCATGCTGGGATACGATGTAACTGAAATCATTGGGAAGCCTCTGATCGAGTTCATGCATCCGGATGATCGGCCCGATTGCGAATCGCTGTTGACGGGACATCTGGATACCAGGCATGCCCATCAGGATTACGAGTTTCAAAGAAAAGACGAGTCTGTTCTGTATGCTACGATGGCCGTGGCGCCTCTCCGAGACGAACAAGGGAGTTATTTGGGAGCAGTTGTCGGCGTGATGGACATGACCGAACGTCGCACTCTCGAACAGGAACTCGAGGACAAGGCAAAATTCAATCGTCTGGTCAGCGATATATCTCAGAGTCTGGTCCATGCCGAGCCGGAAGAGCTAGATAAACATATCAATCATGCACTCGAATCGATCGGACGCAGTACCGGCTCCGAGCGAGCCTACATTTTCCAGTTTCGCGGTGACAGCTTCATCGGAGACAACACTCACGAATGGTGCGCCGACGGCATCGAACCGCAGGCCGCTCATCTCCAGGGAATCGATTTCAGACGAGAATTACCCTGGATCATGCAAGTGCTTCAAAGAGAAGAGACGCTGTATTTGAACGATGTCGCCGCGTTGCCGCCTGAAGCTGCTCTCGAAAAAGAACACTTACTGGCTCAGAGGATTAAATCACTCATTGTCGCACCGATGATCATGAGAAATCGCCTGATCGGTCTGATCGGCTTCGATGCCGTTAACGGCTGTTTCCAATGGTCCGACAACGCGCGTTCTCTGTTACAGGAAACGGGTATGATGATCTCTCGGTCGATCGAGCATGTTCGCGCCGAAGTCGCTCTGCGTGAATCCCAGCGATCCATGGCGGTTCTTCTGGCTAACCTGCCGGGGATGGCCTATCGCTGTCGTCTGGACGATGATTTGACCATGGAATACATCAGCCCGGCATGTGAGTATTATACCGGGTATACTCCCGATGAAATAATCGAGCATCGGATAATATCACTCGACAAACTGACTCACCCCGACGACCGCGACTATGTTCATAAAACGATTCGGAAGCATATAGACAACAATACCCCGTTCGAAATCGAATATCGTATGTACGATAGAGGCGGTAACCTCCGCTGGTTCTGGGAGCGAGGAGTTGCCGTGCCTGATAGGGGAAACCCGATTTCGCTAGAAGGATTCATTACCGATATTACGGAACGCAAGGAAGCTGAAAATGCTCTCCGGTACAGCGAGGCCAAATATCGCTCGTATGTCGATCATGCCCCGGACGGGATATTCATCGTTGATCGCGAGGGCAGCTATATCGATGTCAACGACGCGGCTTGTAGTCTTACCGGTTATAAGCGGGAAGAGCTTCTGTGTATGACGGTCTTCGACCTGGGCTTAAAACCTGGTTGTGATACCAGTTTATTCAGTCTATTGTGTGAAACGGGCGTAGTCTCCGGTGAGATACAACTTAAACGTAAAGACGGCCTTCTGCTTTGGACCTCGATTGACGCGGCCTGTATTTCAGACAATCGTTTTATCGCCTTTTGTTCCGATGTTACCGAGACGAAACGCCTGCGCGAAATGGAAGCACGCGCCCAAAGGCTCGAAACAGCCGGACGAGTGGCCGGACAGGTTGCTCACGATTTCAATAATATGTTGGGGCCGCTCATGGCCTACCCGGGACTGATGCGTGAAGAACTGGCGCCTGACAGTGCTATGCAGGACTATTTATCGGCAATCGAAGATGCCGCCCACCGGATGACGGAGATCAACCAGCAACTTCTATCGCTGGGTCGGCGAGCTCATTACAACACTGAGCCGCTCGACCTGAACGACGTCGTTAAGGCCGTTCTGCGTGAGACAGATAGCACCTCAGAAACCCTGATGATGGACGTACAACTCACTGAGGCTTTGATGCATGTAATGGGCGGCGGCGCTCAACTTCATCGGGTGGTCTCTAATCTGATCCAGAATGCCCTGGATGCCATGAAAGATATCGGAACTCTGACGATCAGAACGGAGAATTTTTACGTCGACGACGTTAGCGTGGCCTATGGTCGTGTGCCTAAGGGTGAATATGTCAAACTCACGGTGTCGGATACCGGCTGTGGGATAGAGTCGGATCGAATCGAGCATATTTTCGATCCGTTCTATACTTCTAAAACCGCCGATAAAAAACGTGGGTCCGGGCTCGGTTTGAGTGTCGTGGACGCCGTTATTCGTGACCATCAGGGCTACATTGATCTGAAGTCGCGGACGGGTGAAGGCACCTCATTTTACATTTACCTGCCGGTGACGAGAGCGGCCATTACTTCTATTACCGATACGGCGGTATGTTCGGGTGGATCTGAGAAGATTCTCGTGATTGACGACGATGTTGTCCAGCGGGATGTTTCCCGACGCCTACTGACGCATCTCGGATACCGGGTCACAACAGCTTCCAGCGGCGAAGAGGGACTGGAAGCGGTGAAACGCGAACCGGTTGACCTTTTAGTGCTCGACATGATTATGCCCAACGGCTGGGACGGCGCTGAGACTTACCGCCGGATAACGGAACTATACCCGGATCAGAAGGCGATTATTGTCTCCGGGTATTCTGAGACTGAATATGTGCATGAAGCACAAAGACTGGGCGCCGGAGCTTTCGTGCGTAAGCCTTTAACCCTGGTGGACCTGGCCGCAGCCGTTCGACTCGAGCTGGATATTTTACGGGAGAAAGGTTGTCCGGAGCGTTAGCCACCCGATTCAGCTTCAACCAGGCCGTTCAAACGATTTGCGATGACAGGTTGTTCACCCGGTTCAAGGGCGGTTGTCGGTTCGGTAATTTGGTGATTGATAGAGCGTCGGCCGATTAACAGATCCGCGACCGGTACTGAGGTTACCAGCCAGTACATAACCGTCTCCACGATTTTCATAATAGCTTCATTTTCATTTCCGAGTTGCACACAACTGTTGGCGCCCAGACAATACGCCATGCTGATTTCTTGAGATGTGCTTTCAGTAGTCAACGCCACCACGGGCACGCTGGAAAGACTGCTGTTAAGCTTAACGAACTCAATCAGATCCAAACCGGGCTGGTTGTCCTCATTCAGGTCTATCAGGATTAAATCAGGCAGCATCAAGCGGCGGTCTTTCAGAAGATCCATTCGACCAATGTAATCCATCGCTTCTTTCGCGGATTTCACGCGCGTAATCTGAGGATTGAGACGAGAATTACGGGCGATCTCCGCAATTAACTCTGCCTGGTGATCGTTGTTTTCAACGAGGATAATAGACTTGCGGTCGGATTTCATTTATACCCCCTCAGGGTTTAGGCCAACGCTGTTTTCGTTTGTGTCGTCAAGGTAATTTCTCATGTTGAATAGCCTGATATCGATTGCGATGTTGAGAGATTTACACAAGCAAATGCCCGCCAAAGGATTATCGCATGGTGGGGGCATCATGACCAATGCTTGCACAAACAAACTATTGTATAGCGAGTCAACAGGCTGATCGTCGATGGCTCCATAGCATATCGTGGATAGAGAAATCCGGTATGGGTGCGGTTAATTCATTGGTATTTATGCCGAATACTATTATTGAGAAGACAGGGGATATAAACCTTGACTGATGAGACAAAACGGGGCTATGTATATTAACTGGATATCACGGCGATGTGTGCTCCTCGGAAAACTCTCCCGTTGTCTCTACAGTGCTCTGTTTGTACGGGGGAGCAGACAACCGGTTAAGGCCGGCTTTTAAGATCGATTGTGATATCTACAGGGGTGACTCGGATCAATATGAAAAACGATGATTATTCGGTCGGTGGTGAGGTTGAGATCGTTTCATGTATAGAACATGATAACGAGACGAGCGATCGTGAATCGTTGGTGAATAGCGATAGCGACCTTCTGACTGCGGCTAACAAGGTTCTTACTGAAAGCCTCAAGGCTGAATCGGTGGAAGAAGTAGCCAATCTGTGTCTGGAAGTGGCTGAAAAAGTGACCGGCAGCAGTTTTGGTTTCATCGGTGAACTCAACGATAATAACCTTTTGGATACGGTGGCTGTTTCCAATCCCGGCTGGGAAGCTTGTTCCATTGATCGATCATCAGCGGTGCGAATGCTAAATAACATGAAACTCAGGGGACTATGGGCTAATCCCTTGAAACACGGCTGTACTCTGATGACTAATGAACCCTCCAGCCACCCGGACAGCATTGGCGTACCTAAGGGGCACCCCGGCATCACCACTTTTCTTGGCGTTCCCATCTTTCGCGGGGAGGAGTCTGTTGGAGTTATCGCACTAGCCAATAAGCCGGGAGGCTATAACGGGCAGGATGCTCGGATTATCGAAAAACTCAGCCCGGTATTTTGTGCCGTTCTGGATCGCAAAAAACAGCAGATAGCTTTAGAAAAAGCACACGCCTCGCTTCGGCGGGATTTCAGTAATGTGCAGCAGGACTATCAGTCGATTGTAGAGAATATGCTGATCGGACTGATAACGACCGATTTGGAAAGCCGTGTTCAATTTGCTAATGCCACTGCCTGCCGGTTGTTCGATCGGAAGCAACTGGAAGGAAGCTATCTCTACGATATCTATGACGAGCCGGAACAATGGCAGAAGATGATAAACGACTTAAAGAGGTCTGGGGCAGTTCATGGAGTCATCCACAAGCTGAAGCTTGGAAATGATTTGAAGCGCTGGATCCAGGTTAGTGCTTCACTGACCGGCAGCACCGTTACCAAACTGGTTGTCGATGTCTCTAAAAATGTTCTCGCCGATGTTCGCTATCAGGCTATGCTCGAAGCTACTTGTGACGGATTCTGTACCAGCACGATGGCCGTGGAGATGACCGATGTCAACGAAGCTCTGTGCCAAATGCTCGGTTATAATCGAAGAGAACTTCTGGGAACCAGACTTTCGGATTATAAAGTGCGGAAAGATCCGGAGGAAACGGCTCAGCACATTGATTCGGTCGCTAAGAATGGGTTCGATCGTTTTAAAATAGACCTCCGCAAGCGGGACGGAAGTGTGCTTCATGCCGAATTAAGCGCCATATACGTTACCGAAGGCGGTGGCAGTTTCGCCATATTCATTCGCGATATCAGTAATGAACTGAGACTGCAAGAGGAACTCAAACAGTCCGAGGAACGTCTGACCCTGGCCTTGAACGGCACTGAGGACGGCATCTGGGATTGGAATCTGATAACTAATGAGATTTTTTATTCGCCGCGATGGAAGGGGATCCTCGGTTATTCCGATGAGGAACTGGCGGATAACTATGACATCTGGGAAATGCTCCTCCATCCGGAGGATTTGTCGGATGCTAAAAAATCTATCGATGATTATCTCAAGGGTCAATCGGACAGCTACAGGGCTGAGTTCCGTATGCAGCATAAGGACGGTACCTGGAAAAATATCCTGTCTCGCGGGAAAGCGGTAGTTGATCCAAAAACAGGACAGAACGTCCGATTTGTTGGTGTCCATTCCGATGTAACCGAACAAAGGCGATATCAGCGAGCGATAGAACGACAACATCGTCAGTTCCTGGCCCTGCTGGATAACTTCCCGGAGGTACTGTATGTCTCCGACCCTGATACCCATGAAGTGATCTTTACCAACCGCAAACTTACAGGATTGCTCGGTGGTGATGTGGTAGGACAGAAGTGTTACAAGGCCTTGCAGGGATTCGATACCCCGTGCAGTTTTTGCACCAACCATATCATAAAAGAACAGCCAAAAGAGCCTTATACCTGGGATTATTATAACGAGCGTTTGAATCGGCATTATTTCATTTCCGATCAAATCATTCGTTGGCCCGATGGTCGCGATGTCCGTATGGAGCTGGCTATCGATATCACGGAAAGAAAGGAATCGGAGGAGAAACTCAAGGCGATGACCGAAAAACTCAAGCGGTCCAACACCGAACTCGAAAAATTCGCCTACGTTGCCTCGCATGATTTACAAGAGCCGTTAAGGATGGTTGGTAGTTATCTGCAGCTTATCCAGCGTCGTTATCAGGGTCAACTGGACGAAAACGCCGATGATTTCATTAACTACGCTGTTGACGGCGCGAATCGCATGAAGAAAATGATCAACGATCTGCTGGAGATTTCGCGTGTGACGACGCGCGGAGAACAGTTCGCGGAATTCGACAGCCAGGAGTTAATGGATCGGGTTCTCCATAGTGTGGAAAGACTGATCGAGGATACCGGCGCGGAAGTAAACGTTGCTCCGTTGCCTGTTATTATGGGTGACGAATCGCAGCTCGGCATGCTTTTCCAGAACCTGGTGATTAACGGCATCAAGTTCCACGGAGAAGAGTCCCCAAGGTTGAAAATTGAAGTTGAACAAATTGGGTATAATTGGCATTTTATTTTTGAAGATAACGGCATCGGCATAGAAGAGCAGTATCATCAGAAAATCTTTGAGATTTTCCAGCGGCTCAACAGTCGTGAGACATACGAGGGAACCGGGATCGGCCTCGCGCTCTGTCAGAAGATCGTTTATCGTCATGGCGGGAGAATATGGGTCGAATCGGAATTGAACCATGGCTCGCGTTTCCATGTGGAATTGCCGTTAAAACCGAAACAGTCCGAAACTTCATTGGAGGAGGTTGTCAAGGATGTCTCAAATGAATGACGCCAGACCGATCGAGATCCTGCTGGTTGAGGACAATCCCGGAGACGTCCGTCTTACGGTCGAGGCGCTTAAGGAAGGTAAGGTTGCCAACAACCTGACTGTCGCCGTAGACGGTGTTGAAGCTCTCGATGCTCTTCATAAGCGAGGGAAGTTCGAGGACGCAGCTGATCCCGATCTCATTCTGCTTGATCTGAATCTGCCAAGAAAAGACGGCCGTCAAGTACTCGAAGAGATCAAAGAGGACCCAAGTCTCAGAGCTATCCCGGTAGTGATTTTAACCACTTCGCAGAATGAAGAGGATGTTATACGCTCTTACAAGCTTCATGCCAACTGCTTCGTTTCCAAACCGGTGGAGCTGGAAGAGTTTCTTAATGTCGTGAAGTCCGTTGAAGACTTCTGGTTATCGATCGTTCGCCTGCCCAAGAGGTCAAGAGTGGGGGCGATGAGGTTATGACACTGACCGATCTTAAACTGCTGGTGGTCGAGGACAATCCCGGTGACCTAAGGCTGTTGAAAGAAATGCTCAGGGAGAATAGTCCGCACAATATGATTGTGCATGAAGCAGGTACCATGGCTGAAGCGGAGGAGAGAATTCTGGAGTTCACCCCGGATTTGATTCTTCTGGACCTGAATCTTCCTGATAGTTCCGGACCGGGGACTTACGAGCATTTTCATCAGCGTTATCCCGATGTCCCGGTAATCGTTTTGACTGGTCTGTCCGATGAACGGGTGGCTCTGGCGACTATTCAACATGGGGCTCAGGACTACCTGATCAAGGGTGAGTTCGACAGCAGGCTTCTGACTAAGTCGATCAATTACTCCCTCGAGAGACATCGACTCAGCAGTGCCTTGAACGACCAGAAGCGCAAAGAGCAGCAACTGCGCGAACTGAGTTCTCTCAGCCGCATTACCGATCAACCTGCCACCTCCATTTCAGCTTCCAGTCTTGGAATCAAACGGATCAAGGACGTAAGCGATCAGGCCTTCGGAGCCCTGGTGGAGGAGGCTGTGTCTTTGACCGAGCATGCTCTGGAGCAACGCGCCGTCAGGGTGGAAGGGAACCTCTCGATTGATATACGAAATCTTGCCACTACGTTGGGTAAGCTGAACGCCGGGCCAAGAGATGTTATCGATATATACCGAGCTTCCCTGAATCGTGTCAGTCAGACGAGGAAACCTACAATAGCCGCTGTAATGGCTGAAGAAGCGCGGTATGTAACGCTGGAGCTTATGGGATATCTGGCAAATTACTACCGGGATCTGGCCGGTGGCAATAATACCGTCGTCTTTGAAACCGGAGCCATCGACACCTCAGACATGGAGGTATGAGGATATATGAAAAGATATATCTTAAAACTATACATTGCGGGCCAGACACCCAAATCAATCAGGGCTGTTAATACGCTTAAACGTCTCTGTCAGAAATATCTCGAAAACGACTTTGATTTAGAAATAATCGATGTTCTCGAGATGCCCGAGGAGGCTGAGCGCAGTAGGATTCTAGCAACACCGACTGTCATTAAAGAGCTCCCTCTACCGGGGCGTCGTATTATCGGAGACCTGAGTCATATCAAGGATGTCATGGATGGGCTCGATATCAGTGAAACAGTGCAGCACGGAGTATAGGACAGATGCAGAACGATGTATCAATTAAAATGCAGAAACTCCCTACGGGGATAGAAGGACTGGATTTCACCTCCAACGGAGGTTTGCCTATAGGGCGAACAACGTTGATCTGCGGTTCTGCCGGAAGCGCCAAGACCGTTCTGGCCGCTCAATATCTGGCTGCCGGCATTATGCAATATGATCAGTCAGGAGTGTTTGTCACGTTCGAAGAACGTCCCCAGGATATTCGAATCAATATGCGCAGCTTTGGTTGGGATATCGAGCAATGGGAAAAGGAAGGCAAATGGGTTTTTGTCGATGCTGCTCCCTCTCCTGAAACCGAGTCGACCGTTATCGGAGATTACGATCTTGGCGGTCTCATCGCACGGGTGGAGAATGCCGCCAAGAAAGTGGGAGCAAAAAGACTCGCAATGGATTCTCTGGGAGCGGTCATGACTCAGTTCGAGGACCAGCTTATTCTCAGGCGTGAATTCCTTCGTATAAATACTGCACTAAAAAATATGAATGTCACGTCCATTATGACGGCTGAGCGGGCTAGCGAATACGGCCCGGCCTCGCGCTATGGCGTCGAAGAATTCGTAGCTGATAATGTAATTATCCTGAGAAACAATCTCGAAGACGAAAAACGGAGAAGGACCGTAGAAATTCTCAAATTCCGCGGTACTGATCATCGCAAGGGCGAATACCCGTTTACGATAATACCGGGGCAGGGTGCTGTTGTCATCCCGCTCGCCGCTATTGAGCTTAAGCAACATTCAACTACGGTTCGAATCACTTCCGGTAACTCTGAAGTCGACAATATGTGCGGCGGCGGGTTCTTCCGTGATTCCATCATCCTCGTTTCCGGCGCCACTGGAACCGGCAAGACGCTGATGGTAACGGAGTTCGTGGACGGCGGCGCTCAGGTCGGTGAAAAATGCCTCCTGTTCGCGTTCGAAGAAAGCCGTGAACAGTTATTCAGAAATGCCTATGGGTGGGGAAGGGATTTTGAGAAACTCGAAGAACAGGGTTTGCTGAAAGTCGTCTGTGAGTATCCGGAGGGAGCCGGGCTCGAGGACCATTTGATAAGGATGAAAGAACTGATCGAAGAGTTCGGACCGGATCGTATTGCCGTAGATTCTCTTTCGGCTCTGGAACGAGTTGCGACTCAGAAGAGTTTTCGTGAATTCGTTATCGCCATTACGTCGTTTATCAAAGACCGTGAGGCAGCCGGTTTGTTCACTTCGACCACACCTACGCTGCTCGGTGGGACGTCGGTTACGGAAGCTCATATATCGACAATTACCGACTCTATCGTGTTGTTGAGATACGTTGAGATATTTGGAGAGATGAGACGTGGCATGACCGTGCTCAAGATGCGCGGCTCCATGCATGACAAGGATATTAGGGAGTTCACCGTCGACGGTACGGGTATGCATGTTGCAAGACCTTTCCGCAATGTTAGCGGAATTCTTTCGGGCATTACCCGTCATTGGAACGACAGCGAACTGGATCGAGTGGAAGAACTCTTCCAGGAATAGGTTGTCTGTCCCGCGGATTGTTGCGGAACGACAACGGTGTGACAAAGGGGGCTTTAACTGACGCAACCGGCTTGCGTAAGAGGCGATATATTGCCGTAAACGGCATAGTTGCTTCTTTACGACGAACAGTGTGCGTCTATGTGCTCCATGCAGGAAAGGGATACGGATGAATCAACGTGTTCTTTCGGTTCTTCTGGTGGAAGACCACCACGGTGATATACAGCTCGTACAAGAACACTTGCGCGATATAAAGGATGCAGACATTCGTATGACGGTCGTTTCCGACCTCAATGAATTGGCGCCTATTTTGAAAATAACCGCAACGGATGTGATTCTTCTTGATCTCGGTCTGCCCGGTTGCAGCGGCCTGGAAACACTGGTACGCCTGAGAGCGATGGCACCCGGACTGCCGGTAATTGTACTGACAGGTCATGACGACGGCCAGCTGGCCGAACGAGTGATCCAGAAAGGCGCCCAGGATTTCGTAGCTAAAGATGAATTGGGAAAAGTCCGTCTGGAACGGATAATAAGAAATGCCGTGGAAAGGCACCGTATTCACACGGCGCTTCAAGCTCGCCTGGAAAATCATACGATCGATCAAAATTTCCAAAATCTGATTGTACAGAATATGTCCGAGGGAGTGCTGGTGGTGGATTCCGAAGGGATTATCGAGTATGCCAATCCGGCGGCCGGTACATTGCTAAACGGACAAGCCGACAGGCTGATCGGAGCCGAGTTCGGATTCCCTATTTCCGATGAATGCTTGATTGAGGTCCCCCCCCACATGGGATCGAGCGAGACGAAATACCTGGAAATGCATGTCGTGGAACCGACCAACATGCCTTCTCTAATGCGGGTGGTATCACTTCAGGATGTATCCCATCACGAACGAACCCGCGCTCAACTTATGCATACCGCGCATCACGACAGCCTGACCGGTGTCGAAGTGAGGCGGATGTTCGACAAGCGGCTCAGTCGTCTCATTGAAAAGGCGCGACGTAAACAGATCGAAACGTTCGTGGTCATGTATGTCGATTGTGACAATTTCAAACAGGTCAATGATGAATATGGTCATTCCATAGGTGATGCCGTGCTTCAGGGGATTGCCGAAGTACTCCTGAATGCCGTGCGTCCCTCCGATTTTATCGGCCGTCTCGGCGGTGATGAATTCGCCCTCGGCCTCGAGGATATCAACAGTATCTCCGATGCAATCGGTGTTGCCGATCGCATCATTGCCGCTGTCGGTGACTCCATCCAGGTGGGTAACAAGCAAATTTCCACTTCGGTTTCGATCGGTCTGGCTTCCTATCGCCAGGGACACCGCGAACCGAGAGACATTCTCCGTGATGCCGACACAGCCCTGCAGTTCGCCAAGAAGCGCGGCAAGGCTCGCTATGAGGTTTTCGACGACGGTATGTCGGCCGATCAAACCCTTTCCGAGTATTTCGGGACCGAACTAACGGCGGCGCTCAACTCGAATCAGCTCGATGCCATGTTGCAACCGATCATTTCGGCGCACAACCGTGCTGTCGTTTCGTTCGAGGCTTTTCTGCGCTGGTATCGTCCCAACGGAACCATTTTGTATCCGTCGAATTTTATGGACACGGTGCGCTCCAAGGGATTGAGTCGAGAAATCGACAGTTGGGTGATTGAGCGCACGGGAGAAATCTATCGACGCGATCGAATCCTTCACCAACAGATCCCGGCGATCGGACTCCACTTGAACATCTGTGCGGCAACCCTTGGCAACAGTGAGTTTCTTGCCTGGTTGACCGATTCGAAAGAAAAGACATCACAGGTTCGCCCTCTTACCTTTGAGGTTTCCGAAAAAGACGCAGAGATGATGAACCTGCGGAAACCTGAAGTTTGGGACTTGTTATATCAAAACGGAATAAATATCCACATCGATCGATTCGGCACCGGCAGTGCCCCGCTGGCGCTTATGCAACTCCCGGTAGTTAAAGAGATATCGATTGCACCGAGGTTGGTTAAATCCATACTCGTGGACAAAGCCAGCCGACAGATAGTACAATCGATAATACACGCCGCTCATGATCTCGACAAGCTGGTGGTAGCCGAAGGAATAGAAAATCCGGAGCAATTCAATTACCTGTCTAATGTAGGATGTGATCTGCTCCAGGGTCACTTGATTTCAAAACCACTCGACCAAAGTGTCATCATAGATTTCCTGCGCGATGGCAACCCATGGTTTAAAGGCGAATCGAAACGAAACGATGTAAAATGGCCCGCCCGATCCGATTCAGATTATAAGAAACAGCAGTCATGTCTGATCCCGGCCGAATCCGACGATTGATCTGAAACGGGAAATCCCTTTCAGCTAAATCATAACCTCACATAGTCGGCGACCCGGTGTCATCCGCACTACGGTTATTTTCTTATCGTATCTTTGAATATCCTGCCCCAAACAATCGTATCCACTTTCGAGAGGCATTAATAGTTGTTGTCTATTATTCAGCGCTTGGCTAGATTCTAGACCAGCAAACCATCCTGTTCACGGAGGTCCTTTACAATGGAAGAAAACATACAGAGTATGCCTGAATCGACGCAAGATAACGGCGTCAGCATCTGGTCGATAATTATCGGAGTATTTACCTCACCGACGAAGGCGTTCGCCGCCTTTGCCCGCAATCCCAAAATCCTGGCGCCGTTGATCGTGATACTCGTCCTGGCCGGTGTGGCCGGCGTTCTTACGGCCAGATACAACGCTCAACTTCAATACGATATGATGAAGACCTCGACCATCATGCCGCCGGCGGCGCTGGAGGAAATGCACAAGGCGATTGAGAACACCGGTATCCTCAAGACTGTCCTCGGAGCTTTCTTTGGTATCTTACTGGTGACGGTTCTGGAAGCGCTTGTCGCCTGGTTCCTGGGGTCTTTCGTTTTCGGTGGTGAAAGTAAATTCAAAAGTGTCTGGGGAGTCGGGTTACTGGCTGGAATCATCCCGCAAATAGGCAATCTCCTCCGAGTGCCGTTGGTCTACGCCAAAGGCACGATGCTCGTATCGTACGGCCTGGCGGCAGCCTTACCCGGTAAGGATTTTTCTTCTGTTCTCTATTCTTTGCTATACTACCTGGACGTCTTTGCGATCTGGGGCATTATTGCGGCCGGCTTCGGTTATACCGCGATCTTCAATATATCCAAGGGAAAAGGGATGACCATGGCCTGGATCCTTGGGTTGTTGTTCCTGTTCGTAATGGTAGGTATTATGATTGTCGGTTACAGTTTCGCGGGGATAAATTACAGCTTCCTATAGAATAGGCGGCTGCGTCTATTGTCCCACCCGAGGGGAGTGGCGCCGATGACCGGACGGATCGAATGAACGCCATTCCCACGCAGGTTGATCGCGAAGACGAGGACGTTTACAATCAACGTATCTTGAGCAGGTCAGGTTGCTTGCAACCTGACGCCGTAGAGCTATCGCCCACACCTGCTCTGTACACCAGGCAAACAAAAAGGCAGATCTCGGGGAGACCTGCCCTACAGCGTCAGGACCGCGAGGGTCCTGACCTACGATTTCTACGAAGCATTGTCTGGTTCCAAGGAACCTGATCTACTTCAGATCACCAGCTTGCCCATGAACTCCTTACACGAGATGTTCTCGCAGGCGAAGATCATGTCTTTGACCGCCTTCTGCCGATCGGCCGAAAGCAGTTTGCCGGAAAGCGCGTTAAACTTGGCCGCAAGGTCGGCTTCGGTCATCGGCTCACGCGGATCACCCTTCGGATATTCGAGATACGCCTCGAACTCCTTCCCGTCAGTCGTCTTGACGACAACCTTCGAGGGTTGCTTAGCCGGGAACATCTTCTCGAACTCCTCCGAGGCCTTACCCTTGATCTTGTCGATCACGCCCCAGATCGCAGGATCCTTCATCTTTTCATCGGAGAAGGAGTTGGTCGTTATCTGGCGGTCGACAATCGCCGCCGCGATGCAGTAAGGGAGCGAATGGTCGGCGGTCTCGCGCGACTCCGGACGATACTTGTGCGGGTCGAACAGAATGTCGCAGGCGCGGGCGATTGTGGTCACGGTCACGGTGTCGATCTGCTCCGGTTTGATGTCGTTGTCGACGATCACCTTGAGTGTGGCCGTAAGATGCGTATGAGTCAGCGCCTCGGTCGGGAAAGCCTTCATCGAGCATTCAAGAATCTTGAAAGATTTACCCAATCCCTCGAGCAGCGCCGCCTTGTCCCAGTCCGGGCCGAACACATCCATGAAACCTTCTTTTCCTTCGAACACCGCCTCGGTCCCGGAGTAACCCTTTTTGGCCATTAACGCCGCAAACACGCCGCTCTGGACGGCCATCGGGTCGACCGTGTTTTTCATCATGGTCAGCTTGCCGGCGGTGGGACAGCCGATGGTATGATTATGGCAGCCGCTGATGCCTATCGCGTATACCATCTGGTCAACGGTCAAACCGAGCAAACGCCCGGCCACGATCGGCGAGACGAACTGGGTCAGGGTAGCATGGTGCCATTTGCGTTCGCGCACGCCCGGTTTGGCGAAAAGACAAAGGCGCTGTTCGAACTCGTAGGCGAGAACGATGGCCACGATCACTTCCTTCATCGAAGCCCCAACCAACTCACCAACCGCCAGCGCTGCGGGAATCAGGTCGGAGGGATGCGAGGGATCTTCTTTCCAGTAAATGTCGTTGAAATCGAGCGCACGCATCATTAGCGAGTTCACCAGCGTGGCGTTGACCGCCGGAATCTTGTCACCGAAACCGATCAGCGTCGCCTGCTCCGTTCCAGCCATCTCCTTGTAGATGTCG
This sequence comes from Candidatus Zixiibacteriota bacterium, assembly GCA_035380245.1. Lineage (NCBI taxonomy): Bacteria > Pseudomonadati > Candidatus Zixiibacteriota > Candidatus Zixiibacteriota bacterium. The sequence goes on from DAOSXA010000001.1 coordinate 1,066,711, forward strand.
CGAAGAATGTTCACGTCCTTGGTATGGTAGCCGCCGTAGGCACAGCCGACTGAGTCATACAAATAACGTTTGACCTCGTTGACGACATTTTCGGGGAGGTCTTCGTATTTCAGGCCGAGGGCGAACTCGGCGATCTGACGGGAAAACGATTTATCCATTGCTGTAAGTCCTATCGAATCAAATCTCTCTCAAAGGTCTCTGTATAACGAAATTTATTCTTTCAAGATGAATTGTCCCCAGCCGGTCAGGTTGTCGGCAGTGGTTCCGGCCGGGAAAACGGTCGGTTTGTCGTAGGCACCCGCTGCGCCGACTTCGAGACGGAAAAACCAGCGGTCAAACGGAATCTTGCCCATCATTATCTGGTACTCCGTGCCCTTGGACCGGAACGAGGCTTTCTTGACTGCGTCCTCCCATTTCATTCCCTCCACGCGGACGAGCGAGTCGGTCATCGGGGAGTTGTAGCGGAACTCGTTGGCGTACCAATAGGCGGTCCGTCCCCATAGAAATTCGCCCGGCTCCTGTCCGGCCGGCCACTTCCGCTCGCCGAGCTGGGCGGCAGCGTGAAGCTGCAGCGTTTCATTGGTGTCGACTGCGAGGAATAAATCAACCACCGGCGCAATGATGTTGGGACATTCGATGCCGAGGAAAAAGTGTTCCTTGTACTGTTTGAATCGTAGAAGGATATCATCGCTGATGCGAAGGCTGTCGGCGTCAGCCCATTCACCCCAGGTGAACTCGCCGTCGAGCAGCACCGGGGTGCCGTCGCCGGTCGGTACTACGAGCTGCGGCGGATTGGTTTCCTGCGCCATAACCGCACAGGTAATGACAAGGATCATTGCCGTAAGAATCATGAAATGCTTCATCATAACACTCCCTCTGTTCTCCTGTAGGGCAGGTCACTCCGAGACCTGCCGCATCGTTATCACAGCCACGAAAGATGGATTCCCGCTTTCGCGGGAATGACGGTTTAATTACAGCCGCTCCTTGACCCAGGCTTCGAGACCGCCGGAGACAATCAACTCCTGCGCGGCCGCACCGACCGGACCGATGGCGTATTCCTTGCCGTCGGCGGTCAAGGTTGCAGTCGTGAAATCGATCGTCGCCTCTATTCCGGTAACAACGGTCAGCTTGTCCTTGCCGAATTTCTTTTTCAGATCATCCACCAGCTCGGGAGCCTCAATGGCGAGAAAACCGTTGTTGATCGCGTTACGTTTGTAGGTCTGACTGAATGAGCCGCCGATAACCAGCGCAATACCGCGATACTTGAGCGCCGTCGCCGCCTGCTCGCGCGAGGAACCGGTCCCGAAATTGTACCCGCCGACGAGAATGTCGCCCTTCTCGACTAATTTGCCGAATTCCGGATCGTAGTTCTCCATCACTACTCCGGCCTGCTGTTCCGGGGTGAAGTCGTCGATGTAAGTGTACTTGCCGGGATAGATGCCGTCGGTGTTAAGATTATCCTGCGGACAGAAAATGAGCCGGCCGGTCAATTTTGCCGGGAATCCATCAACGATGGTCGACTTGGTTGTTTTACCGGTTGCTTTGGTGTTGGTTTTCACCTTACCGACCGCCACTATCTGGTCGTAGTCGACCGGTCCGGCAATATAGCCCGCCAGCGCCGAGGCGGCCACCACAGCAGGTGAACCGAGATATGCCTCAGCCGATTTGGAGCCCATGCGTCCTTTGAAATTGCGATTGGTCGCCGAAATGCCGACCTCGTTGTCTCCGAGCAAGCCGCGGCCGAGACCGATACAGGGTCCGCAACCGGGCGGTAACGGAATCGCACCCGCTTCGACCAGCGCCGACCAGTCACCGCGTGCTTCACTTTCCGCCTGTACTTCCGAGGAGGCCGCCGCTATATAGAACTCAACTCCGTCGGCTACTTTCTTGCCTTTGACCACTGCCGCCGCCTGGGCCAGGTCATCGACCCGGCTGTTGACGCACGACACGAGATAGGCCTTGTGGATTTTTTTCTTCTGCGCCGCCATATCCATCACTGAAGTCATCGTCTTGACATTGTGTGGACCGGAAACATGCGGCACCACCGTGTTCAGATCGAGAGTCAGTTCCTTGGCGTAGAAGGCCTCAGCATCCGGTTTCAGAATATCCGCTTCGAGTTGCGCCAACCGCTCACGGTTCATACGAGGATGGCCGCCTTTGCCGTCGACATCGGACGGTACTCCGGCCACACCGCGTTTTTCGATATAAGCGATACGAGCGCGAAGCCAGTCGAGCGTGATTTTGTCAACCCCGAACAGACCCACCAGCGCACCCCACTCGGTAGTCATATTGGCGATGGTCAGACGGTCGTTGAGCGAAAGAGCGGCCACGCCGTCACCCGCGAACTCGACCGCGTGATTGAGCACTTCGTCTTTATTGAACGTGCCGCAAAGAGTGATAATCACGTCCTTGCCGGTTATGCCGGGGCGAAGTTTCCCGGTCAGCACACAGCGCGCCACCGGGGGGACCTGCCACCAGGTTCTACCGGTAGCCCAGATCGCCGCCGCATCGGTGCGCACGATCGGTGTGCCCAAAGCCCCGATACCGCCGTACATGTTGGAATGACTGTCTGAGGCAACCACCATCGTCTGTGGCCAGGCATAACCTTCCTCGACCATGATCTGATGCCCGATCCCGCGACCGGCCGGATAGAAGTCGATTCCCATCTCTCTGGCGAACGTCGCTATTTTAAGATACTTGGCCAGGTTTGTCTCGGATTCGTCCTGGACGTTGTGATCGAGCGTGAACACCACCTGGCGCGGATTGGCCACCTTGGTTGCGCCGATCGAACGAAACTTGGGAATCACCGCGCCGCTGTTGTCGTGTGTCATTACATGAGCGGGACGGATGGAAAGATAATCTCCGGCGTGCACTTCATGACCGGCCTCAAGGTCGACCGCGAAGCGCTGCGCTATTTTTTCGACTATATTTTGAGCCATGATTGCCTCTGCTATTTGACCAGTTCGAAATCAATGAAATCGGTATGGTGAAATACGATAGACTCCGGCAGCCGCTTCTCGCCCGTACCCTCTTTGGAATGAGTAGCGATTACGTGCATCACTTCCGAAGGCAGCCCATGCTTGAAAGCCAGCCCGACGCCTGAGAAAGGATGCCGGATATGTTTACCGTAGTCGGACTTGACCGGCTTGCCGTCGACGATTTCGAACTCCAGCAGCTTCCCGACATCGGCCAGCAGCGCCCCGGCAATAAGATAATCACGGTTGATCGGAGTTTTGTTTTTGCCGTGGACTTTATCGAGCACTTCGTCGCAGGCGATGCACATCAGGCAGACCGCCCGGACATGGTCGATAAAGGTTATGTTGACGTTCTCGGCGAGCAGGGTAAAGGGCATACTGCGCAGCAGTTCCTCGGTCCAGCCGCGGAACTCGATCGCCTCCTGCCAGCAGGCGATAACTTTGTCCTGCACGGCGGTGTCTTTGATTTGCTTTATCTCCGGCAGGAGATTGAGGATCATATCTCTCATCATAGCCTCGAAACTTATTATGTTCTAACTCTTGTTTGACGAGCCCGCTACACCTGATCGGCAGTCTTCTTGAGCTGTCGCCGGCTCCTCCGGGCGGTTGCCCAATATATAATTGAGCCCGGGAGAAAGCAATCGGAACCGGCATGCAGCCCCTGGATCTGATAGCAGCTATTAGTTCAGATTTCCCTTGCCAAAACCGGTTTCTCTTTGTGTACTAATAACTATGATTTTGCTGACTGTGGCCATCGCAAGGGTAGCCGGTAAGGAGATATTTACGTGGAATCTATGAGCATTCCGGGTGGTTGGGTAATACCGGGCTATCTTGTTCCACTTCTGATCTTCTGTGCGCGTATTCTCGATGTTTCCATCGGAACCATGCGCATTATCGTGGTCAGCCGCGGCATGCGCCTGGCTGCCGCGATCATGGGATTTTTTGAAGTGCTGATCTGGCTCATCGCTATTGGCCAGGTGCTCCAGCATCTGAGCGGCTGGATCAGTTATTTCTCCTACAGCGCCGGATTTGCTGCCGGGACTTATGTCGGTATGACTATCGAACGCCGCCTCGCCAAGGGGATGTCGTTGATCCGTATGGTGGTGCCCGGTTCTTCGGGTAAATTGGTCGAGGAACTGATTAAGGCCGGTTTCCGCGTGACTCATCTCGATGCTCAGGGCGCCAGGGGACCGGTGCATATCGTTTTTACGATTGTCCGCCGCCGCCATATCAACCGCGTTCTGGCTCTGGTCAACGAGATCAAACCGGACACTTTCTATTCGATTGAGGATGTTCGCTCTATCCGCAGCGATCCTCAGTTGAACGGTCATTATATGCGCAATCGCGGTTTGCTCCAACCTTTCTACTGGTTCCGCAAAGGTAAATAATCCCCACCGCACATGAGGGCATGTTGACCCCCCCCCTCAACTGCTTTAACGGCGACAGATACGAGTTTCAGGACGGCGCAAGGGAAAGCCCTAACCTCGTATAGCAGGCAGGCTTATGTCGTTCGTGTTACCGTTGCGTTTTCTCTAACGGCGGTGAGTAGCATAAAAAAGGGCGAAGCCTTTCAGACTTCGCCCTTCATGTCTTCAACAGTTCTGAGGTTATTTAACTTCGGTGTTGAACAACATTTGAACCAGTTTGATCAGGTCGGTAATATCGACTTGATTGTTATGGTCAAGGTCGGCCGATTCAAGGAAACGAGGCGGTTCACCCTGCTGGAAGAAATACTCCACCATCAGAACCAGGTCGGAGATGTCAACCGAGTTGTCGAGATTGAGATCGCCCACCAACAAACCCCGGAGCTTTACCGTTCCGGTCTCATTGATCGGGGAGCCGTCATTGAACGCACCGGTGACGACATAGTCATAAGAGGCCAGGTTGAACAACGGCATATAATTTTCAATGAAGTTGTATATCGGCATGGTGATTTCCACTACCGATCCAACATAGTTATGATGGCTTGGAATAACGGATGCCGTACCGGAAACGCCGTTCACAGTCAGTGTGGATAGGTTAACATCCTCGACAGTGTTCTCACCAACAAGGTTGCCCAGGTAGACATGCACGAAACGGTCTACTACCGTAAAAGCCCAATAAACCGGGATGGAATCCGGTTCGACGGTTGTAGTCTGCTCCGGGCATTCCTGTATGGCCGTTACGACGAACTGGCAGTTGACCGAACCACATGTATTAGTAGCCGTCAACTCGATCGGATAATCTCCCTCGGCAGCAACATTGAAACAGATCTGACCGTAGATATAGGTTCCGACGTTGGTAACTATCTCATCAGCATTCAGGATCGGTACACCGAGACAAACCGTTCCCGGCTCACAGAAGGTTATGATCTGGTCGTCGGGGCAGTAAATTTCCGGAGGATCAATAATATCGATCGTCGCGACAAAAGAACATTCCTCGATACCGCATTCGGCCTCGGCGGTGATATTGAAGGTTACCACCTCGGGAGAGGTAAAAGGATAACTGAGGATTCCCGTAAGGGGATCGTAAGTACCATGGTTGACAGTAACGATAGCATCCGCCGGGTTGATTGGAACGGAGATCTCCAGGGTACCCGCCTCACAAGCGGTGTACTCGAGATTATCGGGACAGGTTATTTCCGCTACAGGATTTAAGTTTATAGTCACTTGCGTTGTGGCTGTTGTCCGATTGCCGCAGGCATCGGTCGCGGTAATATAAAAATCGTACACACCACCCGTACCGAAACTAAATGTCAGAACATAATAAGAACCTTCTTCGGTTATCGTTCCGAATGAGGAACTTAAATTGTTCAGCAATCCCTCGGGATCATTAGCGGTGAAAGTGAAAGAGAGCGTATCGCCGGGGCATGCGTTGAACTCGAAAGCCGGGTCAACGGTTACTGTTGGAGGTTCATCGAATGTGGTTATCACATTGAACGAACACTCCGCCGTCGTGGGTGGTGTTCCGGCTGTCAATGTAATCGTTTGAGTACCCGGTTCCTCTATCGGGACATAGACGTAGTTCCCTTCGATATAAGCCGGCTCGCTGGCGGAAACCTGGTCGGTGTTGGAGTACGAGAACTCATAGACCATAGTGAATGGACCACACAATCTGATTTCGTCATCTCCCGGACAGGTAATCATCGGGACCGTCTCTCCGACAGACCAGCAATAGGGACCGCCCCATTCCGGGAGGACATCCCCAACCGATGAGACCCATTTGAAGAGACCACTCGGGGGATAATAAGCGGAGTCAAGGCAGATCGTCGTCCCGTTGTAGGCGGCATCGATTGGCCCCATATCGATCCGGAAAGCTATGCCTTCGAATCCACCGGGAATACCGTTGGTGAACATGCGGAAACCGGAGAAACCGATAGTATCCGCTCCCGATCCCGTAATAGATAAATTCTGAACGAACATCTGCTCGAATACCGAGCTGGTTACGTCAACCCAGGCGCCGGAGGTCGTGTTCCATTGAGCGCCGTTGTCGGAGTAGACACGGAATCCGCTGGTCATACCCCAGATGTTGTCCGGGCCGGCGGTCATACCGATGTAGATCGATATTGGCACATCGGTGTCAAGTGCGCCGCTGCCGTTTAGTCCGTCAACATGGTCGATTGTCAGCGACTGACCGAAAACACCGGCAGTCCCCAACAGCAGTACCGCTGCTGCGGCGAGAATCGAGATTGCTTTCATTTGTAAAGCTCCCTTGCGAAAAGCTCCGATAGTGATAGTACCCGCCCCACACAGGGCAGAAGTAACGGGTCGGCCATCCCAAGCCGTTTGTATCTTCAATATAGCCCCGAGTTATATCCTGTCAAGAATTGGATGCCGGGGATTAGCTCGTCATCGCACCCGGAGTCCCGGTGGTTCGAGTCGTTCCGAGAACAACCGTTCCACGAGCGCCAGGAGGTCGGTGATATCGAGGCGGCCGTCGTGATTCATATCGACCGCAGTCATATCGGCAGGTGGTTCTCCGCCCGAGAAATAGTAAGTGACCATGGCGATCACATCGCTGATGTCCACCGAGCCGTCGAGATTGAAATCCCCGGTTGCTCGACCGAGAATCGGCACCAGGGCAACCAGATCGAGATCGGCCTTGTCGTTGAATAGTCCCGTCACTCGGTACTCTGCCAGGGTTGTATCCCAGACGATCGGATACGAAGCCAACAGCGATTTCATCGTTTCCCGCAACACCAGCACCTCACCGATGAAATACTCATATGCCGGCAGGGAATAGATCGAGTCCGGAACCAGCGAGTCGTTGATGCGGATCGAACTGAGATCGAGGTTAAGCAGAGAATATCCGGCCGTGAAATTGCCGATTACGATCGTGGCCATCATCGTGTCGACGGCATTGGCGTAAACTACACTGAACGGAAAAGGAGTTATCTGCATTTTCAAGGCGCCCTCACAACCGGCCCCATAAGCACCTATCCGTTGCATGCAGTCATTGTTGTCCGGCAGGCAGGACGACATCGCATCCAGGGTGAAATCTTCATTTACGGCATCGCAAAAGAGCGGATCGGTCCATTGATTGCCGTTCAAATCCGCCTGAACCGCAATCGAGCCAACCCAGTCGCCGTCGATGTTGCCGTACAGGTCACAACAGTTGAGTTCCGAGTTGCTGACATATTCGGCCAGACCGACGCCGTTCTCGCTGTAGGCAATGATGCTGTTATTAAGTATCAGATGACACCCTTCAATGTAAACACCACCCCCGGTTTGATCGCCCCTGTTGCCGAAAAACGTGCATTGGGTTACGACAGGATCCAGGCCGTAAGCATAAAGGCCGCCTCCGAACCAGGCTTCGTTGTTCAGGAGAAGAGAGTTACTCATCTGCATATTACCGGCGTAGCAGGATACTCCGCCTCCGGCATAAGCTATATTTTCGATGAACCAACAGCCGATAATGGTCGGGTCGCCCTGCCAGATATCGAGGCCGCCTCCGATACCGAGCGATTTGCCGGCGGAGTTGTCTCTGAACTCGCAGTCGACAATCATCGGCGAGCAAAGATCAATCTCAATCCCACCCCCGAAAAACGCGGTCAAATTCTCTATGAACCGGCAGTTCGAAAACAGCGGGATCGGGTCACCGCTGCAATAGGCTCCGCCGCCGGAAGTTGAGGCATAGTTATTGCGGATCAGGCAATGCTCTATCCGGGGAGCGGCATCCCGGATATATATCCCGCCTCCTTTACGTCCGAAGCTGTAGACGTCCTCATTGCCCAGCCCCCCGCGTACGGTGAGACCGATCAGCCGTGCCCCGGGGCCTTCGCCGTTGCTGAAATTTACCGTAGCTCCTTGCGAGGCCGGTTCGACCGCGCCGGAGTCGGCGTCGATTACGGTCCATTCGATATGGGTCGGATTGCTGTCTATTATATAATGAGAGCCAACGACCACGTTTTTCCCGGCAAAGTCTATCTTCTGCAAATAGATACCATCGGAAATCAGCACCGTGTCGCCGTCCGAGGCGGTTTCAATTGCCGCCTGGATGGAGGTAAACTGTGAAGGTACCAGACGTGTTGTCCCCCAGCCGGAGGAAGCCATAAACATACATATTATTGCTATGAATAAGCAAGACAACAGCTTGCGAGAGCACACCAGGATTGTCAAAATCGATATCCCGTCAGTAAAGGAAGTTGATAGGTAATGGTAATTTACAAGGCGTGATCAATTTTGGCTTATTCTCAAAATGCCTGATTTTCCGATTTTGTCAACATGTTCTTGGGGAAGGCGGCTATGTAATTTTAGATGCTGATCTGATTTTCCTGCCCGAAAAATGGGAGAGACCTGCCCTGCACTTGCCACCATGAACGACATCGGTCGCTGCCTTTCCTCTTATTAATATGACAATTGTCTTACTTTTCCACGATAGTGAAGTCAATTATTCCTGCAGCTTGATTTCGCTCCTGCCTTATCGTTTGTCCCGGCCTGCCGCGTAGTTATATTCAAAATGTGAACACCTGTATCTAAAGATGGTATGGGATTTAGCCGATAACCCTGATGTATGGACCAAGATTTTCTCATTGAGGAATTTACCAAGGCTGAAGCCAATCGCGAAGCCCGCAAGGTGCGTCAGCATCGCGAGCGCAAGCCGCTCTGGCGTGAATATCTGGAGACGGCTCTGGTGGCTCTGGTGGCGGCAATTCTGTTGCGCGTGTTCGTTGTCAGTGCTTACCGCGTGACCTCATCCTCAATGGAAAACAGCCTGTATGAAGGCGACTATATTTTCGTCAACAAACTTGCCTACGAGTACGGCGGTACGCCGCAGGCCGGGGACATTATCGTGTTCAAGTACCCGAATAACCCGACCAAGGACTACATCAAACGGATCATCGCCCTTCCGGGGCAGGTGGTCGAAGTAGCCGACAAGGTGGTTTACGTTGACGATCAAGTCGCTGAGATTCCAGCCAGCATGAAAAATATCGACCAGAAAATTATCCCGGGCTCCCTTTCGTTCCGGGACAATTTCGGACCGTACGAGGTCCCTCCGGATCAGTATTTCGTGATGGGGGACAATCGCGATGACTCCAAGGACTCTCGTTTCTGGGGTGGCGTACCGTACGAAAATATCCGAGGCAAGGCGATTTTCGTTTACTGGTCATGGCAGCCGGATAAGGATGCACCGGGCTGGGGCTTTCCATACGTGATCGATGCGATCCAATGGATCGGCTGGGGAATTGTCAATTTCCCGAGCCACACCCGTTGGGATCGTCTCGGTCTTCCGCTATAAGTCATGTCGTTCGGACTCTATCTCCATTATCCCTTTTGCGCCAATCATTGCTCCTATTGTGATTTTTACAAAGAGCATTTAGATAACGATATTGAACATCGCTTCTGGTCGGCGCTGGCCGCGGAGACCGATCTGACGGCACGCAAATACGGTTCGGCCCTCGGCTCCATCAGCACCATCTATGTCGGCGGCGGGACGCCCTCGCTGATGAATCTCGACTCGTTTCGTCTCTGGCTCCGGCAGGTCGAATGTTCGTTCCCGATGGTTTACGAGGTGGAGTTCAGTTTCGAGTGCAATCCCGAATCGGTTTCGCTTGAATTGCTGGACACTCTCAAAACTTTTGGCGTCAACCGGCCGCTGTTCGGGGTGCAGTCGTTTTATCCCGCTCTGCTGCGTTTGCTCGGTCGGCGGCACGATCTCAACGACACCCACCGGGCGATTTACCATGCCAACGCCCTCGAATTCAAGAATTACGGAATAGATCTGATCTTCGGTCTGCCGGGCCAGAAGGCCAACCAGCACAGCGCCGATCTGGATGAGGCGCTCAAGCTCGCACCGCCGCATATTTCTTATTACCAGCTCACCGTCGAATCAGGGACACCACTCGAAAAGATGCTCAACGAGGGCCGCCTGCGCCAGGCCGATCCGGAACTGGTGGCTGCCATGTACCGCGAGGGATGCGATCGCCTGACCGAGGCGGGCTATCATCATTACGAGGTTTCTTCGTTCGCCAGGCCCGGCTATGAATGTCGCCACAACCAGGGGTATTGGGACGGCTCCGCCTATCTCGGCCTGGGGCCTTCGGCGCACTCGTTCATCGGCAACCGTCGTTTCTTCAATCCATCCGACTTGAAGCGATATGTCGAACTGCTAAAACAGGGAAGACTCCCGGCCGAGCCGGATCCGTCCTCGCATGAGGAGCGGATAGTCGAGGCGATCATGCTCGGGCTGCGGACTTCGCGTGGCGTGCGCAAGAAGGAGTTCGTTGACCGCTTCGGAGTATCGCTCGCGACCCGTTTGTCGCGCAAGACGGTGGCGGTGCTGATCGAATCGGGGCATCTGATCGAGGACGACGAGGCTGTGCGCCTGACCGAGGTGGGCATCTGCCTCGCCGACGAGATTACCCGACAGTTGTTGGGGTAAGTGAGTGAGATCGCCTACCAAATCCTGCGCGTCACACTGTTTCAACTAATCCCACTCCGCAGGCACCCACGCTACCAACGTTATATGTAATAGGGGATTACTAAAAGATATGTTATTCTTGCGGGCTTTCATTTGCGGTGTCCATAATGGGCAAGGTGAAAGCGCAGTAATCTCGCCACAGCCATTTGAAATAACTTAATCTTCTTCGCCGAGAAGATAGAGTACTGTAAAGTTTCCGAGGTTATGAACGCAGACGTCAGGCAATAGGATAACATGGTGTTCGCTAAACCTCCATCTGGTCGTTAGCAGGCGTGGATCAGATGCCCATGTCAGATCACTTTATACATTTTGGGATTGCCGACATGGACAGAAGTACCTATATTACAACTATTACAACGTGTGCTCAGGAAATAACCAACCAAGCTAGAGCAGATACCTATAATGCGGTTCGTTGCCGAGATCAGTCGATGTGCTGGGTTATGAACCTGTTTGAGTACTTAATGACCGATGTCGGTGCATTCGCATTTGGGTCAGACGGTCAACGGAGTGGCTTGTTACCTGCAGAAGGTGTACGAGTAACTTTGTGCTGCATCATCGGTATTGTTATTGTGCAGCTTGCATATATAATCTGTTTCATTTATGTGAAATAGCATTGGAGGAATCGACGATGGTGTTATCGCTAAAGATCAGAATCGCAATACTCATCCTGGTGTTTGCACTCTGTGACTCCGCTAGGTCTCAAACCAATGAATACCGAGTTATTCTAGAATCGGTCCAAGGTGAGACGCTGCCGGGAACTGTAAATCCTGATCTCGTCAGGTTTGTACTGAAATACCAGACGCCATCAAGCGGCGCGATTGTTACAAATTGCTCTAACTCATTCAAGATCTACTCGCCAGACGGGGTGATTTGGAGTCCAGTACGTTACGATACAACCAACATCAACTGGGCATCGATGTTTCAGATGATCTCTGTCTATGACCATTCGCTTGATGGCGCAGGCTCCGACACGATCGCGTTGGTGGGCCTTAATCTGTGGCCCGGTATGGGGCTCCCTACGGGATTTGACCAACTGGTTTTCTTCGCTGAGGTGGAGATCAGTGATTCATACGTGGGTCAGACGATCTGCATAGATTCATGTACCTGGAATGGTTCTGATGATGGTTGGATGTGGGAGTTGGAGAGCGGAGGCAGCATTGAACCGGATTGGCAAGGGCCTTACTGCTTCACAATTGGTGAGTGCCTGTCTGCTGATGATGCGGACGGTGATGGCTTCGTCGATGACTGCGATTACTGTCCGGGTGACCCGAATAACGACTACGATGCCGATCTGGTTTGTGCGGATGTCGATAACTGCCCGAACCAGTTCAATCCCGACCAAAACGACTCGGATAGCGATGGAATTGGTGACGCCTGTGAGGCGCTCACCGACACAGACAGCGATGGGATTCCCGACAATGTAGACAACTGTCCCGGTGTAGCTAATCCTGACCAATCAAACAACGACACGGATGAGTTTGGTGACGCATGTGACAACTGTCCACTACTTACTAATCCCGATCAGTCTGACAGTGATAGTGACGGCTATGGCGATGCCTGTGACAATTGCGTTTTGATCGAGAATCCCGGACAAGAAGACACTGACAGCGATCTGCATGGCGACGCCTGCGATAATTGCCAAAGTGTGTGGAATCCGGATCAGGCTGATTGGAATACCGACGGGATCGGGGATGCCTGCGATCCAGACGGCGATGGTGTTCTATCCGATGGGGACGCCAGCGGGGACCCGTACGATAACCCGTGCACCGGAGGGAGTACAACCAACTGCGATGACAATTGTTCGGACGTTGCAAACCCGGATCAAGCTGATGCGAACTCCAACGGAGTAGGCGATGAGTGTGATCCGTGCGAGGGTCTCTACCACGACAACGACAGTGATGGCCTCTGCAGTGATGTAGACAACTGCCCGGAAGCATACAACCCTTACCAAGAGGATGAAGATTCTGATGGGGTCGGTGATGCCTGTGACAATTGTCCGTATGCCTTCAACCCAGATCAGGCTGACCAAGATAGTGACCAAGTGGGTGACGAATGTGACAATTGTTCATATGACTTCAATCCTGATCAGATAGACAGTGATGGTGACAATATTGGAGATGCATGCGATCCAGGAAATGTTCTTTTCGAATCAATCCCACACTCAGGACTAGCACCCCTGACTATACTGTTCGTGAACTACTCTCAACCAGCTGATCCGAATTGGACATTGACGTTCGATTGGGATTTCGGAGACGGTGAATCGAGTCATGAGGTGAACCCAGTTCACACCTATCAGTCAGCGGGTCATTATGACATTACCCTGACTGCGTCATATGACCAACACTCACAATCCAATTCGTATTCTCTGCCCGTTATGAGTGGCGTGAATGATTTTGTCTTTGGTGGAAGCTATCAGGCCATGGAGTTTCAAAGCCTCGTTGAGGCTCAATCAGGATGGTCCGTTGAGTATTACTGGGACTTTGGAGACGGTACACCGATACAGTGGAGCGCGACTTCGTTGGTATCACACTGTTATGCTAATCCGGGTTTCTATGTAGTTTGTGCAACTACGTCCATAGAATATTCGGGCTCCTTTCCAGGTTGGTCATCAGTATGCAAGGGTGTGTATGCCCAGAGCGGCGGAAGCGGTACGTTACTGAAATGTGATTTCTCGGCTAATCCGACCGCCGGTCCGGTAGAAACCACAGTTCAATTCACGGATGAGAGCGAAGGTTCACCCGATTCCTGGGATTGGGACTTCGGAGACGGCGGTTCCAGCAGCGATCAAGCTCCGCAGCATTTGTACAGCGCACCCGGCCGATATGACGTTACTCTAACGATTCACAGCGGAACTGCCACCGACCAAATGTCGAAACCATCATACATATATATCGATGAACCGTTAGCAGATCTTGAGGTGGCTGGGTTCAATACGACTGCCAGACGCGGATTCAACTTCGAATACGTTCTTGAATTAACAAATATAGGAACAATGTCAGCGGAAAACTGCGTGCTTTCGTTTACACCTCCGAACGTCTTGGGAGTCAATGTCATAGACGCACACTTGGTTTACCAGGCCACAGGTATGGAGTATACCGGATACACCTTGTCGGGTAACGATTTGCTATTTGTGTTAGGTCCGGTTGAGCCAACTCCATTCGCAGGGATTATCTTCGTTGTAGAGTGCTCAATCGACGGCAGCGTGGCCTTGGGTACTGAGCTGCGCGCCACTCTATCGGTGGTATCATCCACTGAAGAGACTGACTTAGAAAACAACCAGGTAACAATCATCGACACAGTCGTTGGTTCTATGGACCCGAACGACAAGACAGCGTCGCCGCACGGCGATGGGCCGCTGTGTGAAATAGAAGGTGACCAGCAATTGCACTATCTCATTCAGTTTGAGAACAAGGTGGAAGCAACCGCTGAAGCAATCTACGTGCTGATTCTGGACACACTCGACAGCGATCTTGACTGGAGCACATTGGCCTTTGGACCCACGAGCCATTCGGATGTTTGCACTTACGATTTCGATCCATACAGTGGCGTGATTACTTGGTTTTTTGACAGTATATGGTTAGCGCCCAATGTGACGCCGCCTGAAGGAGAGGGATACGTCTCTTACTCGATAAAACCAAGAAATGGTCTGGAAGCAGGAACTCAGATAACAAACTCTGCGTGGATTCGCTTCGACTTCAACGAGTGGTTGCATGCACCAGAGAATGGAGAACCGTTGCTCCGGACGATCAGTTATCCAACATGCTGTAAACTACGTGGTGATATCAATAACGATGGTACTGGTCCTGACATAACGGACTTAGTCTATCTCGTGGCCTATATGTTCCAAAGTGGACCGGAGCCGCCATGTCTACCGGCAGCCAACGTAGACGGTAGCAGCAGTAGCGATGTCCCTGATATAGCAGACTTGGTCTATCTGGTTGCATACATGTTCCAGGGTGGACCAATACCGGTTGCATGCCAGTAGCCATGCTGCGGTAGCATACACAACGAGACTGATGATTCTGTGGTTCAGGAGCCGCTATCGCTCGCGACCCGTTTGTCGCGTAAGACGATGGCGGCGCTGATCGAGTCGGGGCATCTGATCGAGGACGACGAGGCTGTGCGCCTGACCGAGGTGGGCATCTGCCTCGCCGACGAGATTACCCGACAGTTGTTGGGGTAAGTGAGTGAGATCGCCTACCAAATCCTGCGCGTCACACTATTCCGTCCGGTGGCCCGCCCGTCCACGGGTGGGATATATCTGAAAGCTTCGGACAAAGGTGCCCCACCCCTCGGGGATTGTTGACAAACCTCAATCGCGGCGGAGACAAGCCCCGCCGCTACGCGTTAAAGAGCCCTAACCTCGCGTAGCGGGCGGCCTTGTGTCGCCCGCATTACAGATGTGTTTTTTACTGAATATCCGAGTGTATGACTTTTCAACATACCCCAATAGATGGGACACCTTAGCAGACCGACGGAACGAGATCGCCCGCCGCTCACCTGAATCACGTCACCAGGAACAGGCTGGTTCGGGGCCGCTCTGGAACATGTAGGTTACGAGGTACACCAAATCGGCAATGTCCGGACCGGCGCCGGAGCCGTCAATATCGGCCGTAACCAACGCCGGCGGCTCGGGACCGGCCTGAAACATGTAAGTCACCAGATAGACGAGATCGGCAATGTCCGGGCCGGCGCCGCTCAAATTGATGTCCCCGCAGATGTATCCGTAGTCCACGGTGTAGGCATACACGGCTGTATTAGGCGCAGACGGCGGGTCGCTTTCGACTGCTGCTGACTTGGTTTCGACTTGAATATAGTAAGAGACCTCAGTGCCGCCGCTGAATGGCGGAAGCGCAACGGCGAAAATTGAATCTTCTGCCGCCCCGTCGTCGTGCAGGCCGTCATCGAACATCGTTTCGGATATGAACCCGCTACCCGCATCGTAAATTACTTCCACCGACGCTATGTCGTCGTCGGACCAGACCCTGGATGAAATCACCACTGAATCATTGTATTGGGGAATCTCCGGGTTGTGTGATGTCTCCGCGATAGTTGCCAGATAGCCTTCAATAGGCGCTTTGGGGGTAAGGTCATGACCGACCAATCCCGGATAGTCGGGGGCATATCGATGACAGCGAAACACATCGAGACCGTTTCCGGCCGGATCTCCCTGATCGAGAATGCCGTAAATTGATATGGGATTTTGATACTGCCAGACGATCGTGCCGTCGCTCGTGACCTCAAAGAACCAACCCGGTCGCCCGCAGCAGACCAGGGTGTTGCCGTTCGGCAGCCGTTGACATCCGGAGATGGTCGGCGAGTAGAAATCAGTCGGCGTGTCGGCGGCGAATATCAGGATCGAGCTGTCCGGCTCATACTCAGCGCCGGGGCTCGGTTGAGGATAGGCGCCGTCAATTCCGACAGGGGTGATAATCTCCTCGATCGAAGAATACTGCGACGAAGGTCGTTCCCAACCATTGTTAAAAAGCAGGATGTGTCCCTCGCCCTCCAGACCCGATGCGATCCAATGGACGTTGTGCGGGCCGAATAGCTTACGGTCGTCAATTGTACCCGCGCCGTAACAAAGGGGATTGCCCCAGCGATAGATAATATCGCCGCCCATGTTGGAGTTGCCTCCGCTATGTCCGGCCGCCTCCGCCGTTGTCGTGGAGTGGTCGACGACCCAGAACTCACTGAAATGACGCGAGCTTATCACTACCTGATCCAGCGCTTCATTGTAGGCAACGGCATTGGTGTGAAGCCAATCGGCCGTGGTGTTGGGAGCATAATTGATGTCCAGCAATTCGGGATGGTCGGCAACCACGCCAAAATTGTCCCCGGAGGCATCATGATCCTGTATGAGGTGATCCCAGGAATGCCACTCCCAGACAATCTCGCCGCTCTCCGGACCGGTGGGATGTATCTCTACCACATAGTCGGCCCTGATTATGTCGCGCGACATCAATAACGTGTCGCGTCCTGCCTGAATTGCCTCCGCCTTGGTAAACAGCTCGTTGGCCAGGAGGAGGACATTGCCGTTCGGCATTGGTTCAATATCGTGATGCTGTAGATAAGCGGACGTGTAGTAGACAAACGACCAGACAACTGTGCCGTCCCAGTCGATCTCCTGAATAGTACGACCGACTGTGCCAAAGTTGCTGACCGTCTTTGCCCCGCGCAACAGATGTCCGTTGGGGAGGAGGTAGACTTCTGAGGAAGGACTGACATTCATGTCCCAGGAATGAACGACACGGCCGTAGTTATCGATCAGGTATATATCCGGTGTCTGTAAAGGCGCCAGCAATGTGTAGCCCGTGAAGGAGGCTTTTTCATCATACTGCAAGAGCCCCACCGTTTGCTCACGGGCCAGTCCGGTCTGCTGGAAGACCATCGAAATAAACACAACAAGAATGAAAACTCGAACCGGATGTCTCAGTGAGCATGGCATAAATACAATCCTCTCATTTGATTTAAACGCACAGGTGCCATGCCGTTTGGTGTTGTTCAGGATGTACCGAGAAATCGGTGAGAGCAGTATACCTGAAAACTCTAACGGAGACTCATCGGATAGGAACTTCAAAAAACAGCATCTGTACCTCTCTACATATCTATTGTACGCAATTTCCGTCGAATTGTCAATGTAACGGTGCGACTGGTAACGGTTCGCAGGTCAGATCGCTTGTATGCAACCTGACCTGTTCAAGATGTATTTGCTATTATTCCGGAGCGGACAAGTCTATGAGTCGTCGGGACCACGACGGTGAAAGGGTTCTGATAAAGTAAGAGACTGAAATCACAGAGATTCTCGCCTGCAGGTTCTATCAGAACGCTACCGCGATGCCGATATGCAAACGCAACATGTCAGTCCTGGACTTGATCAGGTCATAGGTGACCGTACCGTTTTCACGGGCAATGGAACCTTTTTTCAGGTATTCCGCCTCGCCGCCAAGGACATATCGCAAACCGGCATCGAGCATAATCGTAATCGGTTTGCCTTCATCGGCGGATCTATTGAAGATCGGCACCATGACGCCACCGCCAAAACCGTAAGCGAACACGGCGTCGTCCTGATTGGTCGTGGAGGCAATATCCTCCGAGGGCTCATCGGCGTCTTTGATCGAGGTCTCAGTGAAGAGATAGTTGAGACCGATCAACGCGTCACCGTAGGGACGAATCGGTCCATTGGGAATGCGGCCTCGGAAAATCAGGAAGCCCTGCACGAGATTGTTGGAAGTTTCGACCTCCACGGTGACATCGGGGATAGTGGTCGAGAAGGGCTCACGTCGGGATTCGTTGCCGTAATTCATCCAGCCGACTTCCAGTCCGATTCCGAACGGTGAATGATCCGGGGCGAAAAAAATCTGCCCGCCGAGACCGTAAGCGTTGCGGTCGATCTGATCGTCGAAATCTCCCTGTGGGAAGCCGGCGTTGAAATGTACGCCGCCAAGGAAGTTCTGAGTTGCACCGGCTGAGCCGGTGATCATAGCTGTCACAAACAGGGCAAAGACAGCCGACTTTATCAAAGATGTTGGACGCATGTATTCTCTCTCTCCGGTAAGACGGTTAGTCATGGACAAAACGCGACAGAAATAGAAAAGTTTCGTTTTTTTTGCTGCCGCAACTAAAACTATATACAACCGGGGCTGTGACATTTCGTTTGATAACTATCTGCCTCTGAGGATGTATTGAAATGGCTTTTCACAGTGTATGGAAATCCTTCTGCTGTTGTCATGGGGGAACTTCTTTTTCAACGGTTCTCAGCAAGGCGGATGCCTGGCAACGGATCAATGCGCCACGCAGTTATATGAATGCCGTTGTTGATAAAAAGGGACTTGCAATTGAGTATTATTGATCATAGAATGATTGAAAAACTCCGAGTCATATAGCTAGAGAGACCGATTTACATCACAAAATACAGGGGCACGGTTCCCCTCCCCCTGTGCCCCTAAGGGCCCTCCGGTTAGAGCAAGCCGGAGGGCTCGCCTGTCCTGTTACCTATAAATATATTGGGGAAAAAGGAAATCCGGCAATGTGAGCACAAACATCGCCGGGTTCGTAAAAAATAGGTCGTGGGAAGGGTCCCCTTCCGGGGCCCCTCCCGGAACCCCTATCCCACGAACCAAGCCTAGGATTTTGAAGCGACACCCCTTTCGGCGCCCGGTGACACTTCCCTGGCTCGTCGGAATCGAACAGAAGCAGACAGAGCCCCCCGTGTCGTCAGACTCTCAGCACTACTTCTGAGCAATTGGCTATGCTTTCAACGGCGGTTCGCATGGTGAGTTGCCGGCAGAGTTCCCCTCCTGACCCGGACGATGCGACGCCAGAACTTGCACAGCTAGTTCGTCCCAGACAAGTGTATTGCAAGCGATGTGCCCAAATCCGACTATTGAGGCAACATTGCATGAGTCGCTGCATGCTGTTGGGAGTCAATCAACTAATATGTCGGGAAAGACAACGATGAAACGGCCGTTACGAAAAAAAGCGTCCAGCAGCAAGACGGTGCGTCTAAGATCTGGACGGTCTCCGAAGTGTGATCGGGCAAGTTGTCAGTTACGATTGCGGAAGTTATCCGGTGAAAGCCCGAACGCTTTCATTTTGTTGTACAGAGTTTGTTTTCCACCGAAACCGAGGATTTTAGTCGCTCTTTCTACATTGCCCTTTGTCATGCGAAGAACCCGGGTGATCTCTTCCTTCTCGATTTGTTTGGTAGTGCGAAAGCGGTCGGTATCGGTTGCGAATGCTGCGGTTTCGTTAATGACTTCCTCCGGTAAATCCCAATAGAAGGCCACTTTCTTACCGAGATTGTTCCATCGCTGGACCATTCTTCGTACTTCCCGCACATTGCCGGGCCAGGAATAACGATAAAGAAGACGCATCGCGCCGCGTGAAACAGCCACCAGGGAGCCTTCGTAAAGGTCGATGAAATAATTGAAGAGAAGCGGGAGCTCCTGAAGGCGATCGCGGAGGGGGGGGATGTTCTCGATACTGGTGAAGCGCATTAGCAAGTCGTTCCGGAAACGCCCTTCTGCCACGGCCTTTTTCAGATCGACATTGGTTGCGGCCAGAACGCGAGTGTCGATTTTGATAGCCTTCTCGCTCCCTATGGGCTGTATTTGTTTTTCCTCAACCGCTCTGCGGAGTTTCGCTTGTACATTAATGCTGGTATCACCGATTTCATCAAGAAAGAGCGTGCCGCCATTGGCGATTTCGAATGCCCCTCGGCGATCCTGGTCGGCCGAGGTAAAAGATCCTTTTTCCCAGCCAAAGAGAAGTCCATCGACATGCTGTTGCTCGACCCCGGAAAGTTCCACCGGATACCAGGGACCCATGGCTCGACTGGATTTAAGATGCAACCGCTCAGCGAGGACTTCCTTGCCTGTGCCGGTTTCTCCAAGGAAAAGAACCGAAGTATCGCTTTTGGCAATTCTGTCCAGATTCGCCAGGAGTTTCCTCATATTATGGTTACACGTAACTACCTTGCCGGGCCATTTGATATGCCCGCTGACTGTTTCGGAGGTGTTGCGTTGCGGAGGCGTGCTCATTACCGGCAGATTTTTATCTTCGATCCAGTCGCGGATATGATCGAGCAGGATGGTCGAAGACTCAGCGAATGCCTCGCGATTCCGGGAGTGCAAATAAAGAACGCCGGTGGTATTGGATTGATCCGTTACGGGGCAGCAGAGGGCGGAACCGTGGGGAACTGTACGAAGGATAGAGTGGCCTTCCTTCAGAGCGACCTGAACGCATTCCTGCGAAACCGGATAGCGAACATTGTCGTTGCGGTTGAAGCCATGGGCGGCCAAAGGCACCAATACTCCCTCATCGTGAAGAACGGCAACGAAACCACAATCAGCTTTCATGGAGCTTACCAGCAACATTACCAGCTCGGATACGATTGCGCCGGAATTGCCCAGGTGCTTCAAACGGGTGAGGATGTCGTTGAGCATAATCCAATCCTGATCGGGCAGCTCAATGCCGTCATGGGTTTGGTCCTCGCGCATGACGGTACTGGTTCCGGTAATGCCGGGTACGGCAGACATATCCTCATCGACTAAAACCAGCAAGGGGAGACCGGTATCGGTTCGTTCGGTTTCGTCGTATATCAGCCGGAAATCACCAATCTGAACGACATCGGAGTTATTAAGTCGTTTGCGGTAGATCATCTCTCCGTTGACCTGAGTGCCGTTGGAAGAAAACAGATCGACTACCCAGTATCGTCCATCCGCATCATGCACGAAAGCGGCATGGTAGCGCGATACCCGGCGGTGGGTGTCCAGCAATTCAAGGTCAGGCGGGTCATCGGTCGAGCCACCGCGTCCGATGGTGGTGATGTCCTGGTTCAAGGGAAAACGATCAATTTGAACTTTTCCGCGTTTGATAATCAACTGTGGCACTTAGTGTGGTTCCCTCTTACTACGAGCGGCCGCTGGGTCAGAGCAAACAGCAATTGGCAGCTTTAGTTAATACGGAAGGTATCTACAAACGGCTGCTATCGCAATCTAAATCCTTCTCCATTGTTTAGAACTAGAAGTACCTATAGGCTTAAACGACCGGCTCTCTTGACTTTTAGCGGACCGTGATTCATATTCGCAAAATGTGCTGGGGACGGTTTTATGGTTGATGAATACACCGATGAGACGCCGGCAGAGGGTTCGCAGACGGGCGAAACCGACCCTCTTGGCATACTCGGAACGGCTCTGGTAAGAAAATACCAGATCGAGCGGTATATTGGGCGAGGTGGGTTCGGTCATGTCTATCTTGCCCGGAACCTGGAGCTGTTCGATCAAAAGGTCGTGGTCAAATTTCTCATGCGCCCCGAGGCGATTGACCGTTTCCGTCTCGAAGCCGCTATTCAGGCCAATCTTGATCACCCCAACATTTGTGGTGTCCAGGCTTATCTTCCGGACCAGAAAGCGATAGTAATCCCCTACATTGACGGTAGTGATTGCGAACAGCTTGTCCATAGTTCCGGACCGATGTCCGAAAAACGCGTGACGACCGTTGCTTTGGCTTTAATCAAGGCGCTCGCTTATGCTCATGCCAACGAGGTTTACCATCGGGACCTGAAACCCTCCAACATCATGATCGACCGTCATGGTCATGTGCGCTTGATCGATTTCGGCATTGCCAAGAGAACCAGTCATCATCTGACCGAGGATCGTCCCACACCGGGGACCTGGTCCTATCTGCCGCCGGATCAGCTCGATGACGACGCCGTTGACGACCCGATCCAGAGAGACATATATGCTCTGGGAGTTACCCTCTTTCAACTCAGCACCGGGGTGCGTCTGCGCCACGAACGACTGGGTGCGAATCCCAACCATTGGAACGGTGAAGCCGCTCGGCGATTGTCTCCCGAGTTCCGTGCCTTTCTGAAGCGTCTCACGGCGCCGGAGAAAAAGGACCGGTTCGAGGATATGAATGAGGTCCTGCGATTTCTGAATTCGCTGCCGGACCGAACCGGCATCAAGCGCCCTAAAAAGTTAGTGATGTTCGTTGGCGTGCCGCTGATAGTGGTTGCGGCCGTCTATCTGGTGGTGTCGAATATAGGCAATTCACAATCCGAACCCGGAGTTACTGCCAATAATGTCGTGGCGGATTCGATCCGAACGGCGGCAAGGATCCCGGCTGTCGTTGATTCTATCGGCAAAGACGATACGACCCTGCCGATTGATCATGGCTCGGCTATTCCCGAGATAAGTATGGACTCTGTGGATGACGCCAAGTCGCGCAAGACGGATATTCCGGTGGATAAGCCGGAAGTAGAGAAAAGCGGAAACGAAGCTTCGAAAACACCGAAGAACAACACGGAAAAAACTGCCCATGATGATCCGCCTTCACGCAGTACAACCAAGTCGCCTGAAAGCGAATCTCCTGTGGTCATCCCTCCGCACCCGAGCGTCGATTCTATATCGGTGCAGGTAAAAACCAAACCGGATCCATGGGTGGCTCTGGAATTCGACGGTCGTCCGATAAAGGCTGGTCAGGATTCACTGATGACAATACCCGGTTTACACAAGATTTGCATCGTACATGCGCGTTTTCCGGTCACTGACGATTTGATTTATCTGAGAGGTGATACGGTGCTGACAATCGACGCGGTCAGAAACTTCGCGAGAACGGATCGAGTACGGTTGAAGATCGGCTGTATGCCGTATCCGTCCCGGCAGACCCGATTGACGGTGCGCTTTAACGGCATCGAAGAAACCTATGAGGCGATTCCGGCGGTTATATCGAATCTCCCGGTGGGAATATGGTCGATCAGCCTGCGTATGAGTGAGCTGGTTGGCGAAGACGAATGGACCGCCGCAACGATAGATTCCTTTTCAGTCAAACAAACCGCTGCACGAACAGTACCGGCCTTTGTCGGTGACAGCGCAACGGTGAATTTTGATCTTTTTCGAACTCCAACGGATGATAACATGAAACTAGTGGTGTATTGGTCAGCCAAGCCAACAGGAGAAGTCAAACAATGATGCGCTGTCGATGGACGCGGCATACCTCCGCAATAATCCTGCTTCTTATTTTCACCCTCGCCGGTGCTTCTCGGGCCGAACAGGCTTTGCCCGGATCACGCAACGGTTGTCAATTCAACCGATCGGAAGCAACCATCGAAACTGCCCTCAATTTCTACGGGGCACTCGATTGGGTGTGTGCTGTTGATGTGCTTAACCTGGTTCTGGATCGAGATGAAGATAAACTCAGTAACGATGAAACGGCCGGGGCTTATTTCTTACTGGCTGCTGCGACTTATCAATTACTGACGGAAGAAGGGCAAGCGCCGGAAACGATCAGGGATACCGTGGTAGCGCTGGCAGCATACGGCTTTTTGGAGCGACCTGATTGGACCGGTCCATACTATGCCCAGGTACCGCAGTATCTTAAATGGGTAGAGGAAGGCCGTGCGCTGGTTGAGTCGGGTGCATTGACGAAAAAGAAGAAGATTCACGGATGGAAGCTGGCATGCTTGCTAACGGCCGGGACGGTGGCTGCGATCATTTATTCCTCTTCGAGCGTGACCGGTCAGAAGGATGCGCAGTTTCCTGATTTTCCCAATCCTCCGGGGAGCAGCAAATGAAAACAACGATAATTATCTGTATTATATTGCTGACCTTTTTTGTGCCGGCCTGGTCGGTTGACAGAAACGAGAGCGGGAGAACGACGGCGCTCGGTTATACCGAGGATACTTATATCAACGCCAACAATATCCTCATGTTTATCACCAACTACGGTGAACTGGGTCAGGATCTGAACGAGATTTTTAATTTACCGACCGGCACTTATTTCCCTTACACCGGGATTGAGGATATCATTTCGGGCGCGAACAATAAAACTTGTGTCTACACTACGGCGCTGTGGATCGGCGGCACAGTGGACGGTCAGGTGCGAATGGCTTCAGCCCGCTACGATCAGCAGTCGGAATACCGGCCCGGTCCCATGAGCGGCGGGACTTTCCAACCGGATGATCCCTCGTTCAAAGTTTACAAGCTTTATGCCGATAGTCTGGCCGGTACTCCCAATGCCGATTACACCAACTGGCCGGTCGATCAAGGGGCTCCGATTCGAGAAGACGGAACACCGGACATGATGGGCAACCAGATGCTCTGGGCTGTCTACAACGATGCCGACTCCACGCTACAGGAGTATTTCGGGGGCGACACGCTGTCGTTGGGTCTTGAGGTGCGTCAGACGGTTTGGGCGTACGATCTGGATTGGCTGAGCAACTGTATATTTTTCCGCTTCAGGATCTTCAACAAGGGCGCCAACGATATCGACTCATGTTATTTAGGCTATTGGTGTGACGTTGATATTGGTCGTGCTGAGCCCGGCGAAAACTACGACAAGGATGATCTTACGGCCTGCGACACAACTCGCAACCTGGGCTACGGGTACAACAGTGCCAACTGGGACTACCTGTATGGCTCTATGCAGCCGGCCGTAGGGATCGATCTGCTTCGCGGGCCGATTGTTGAAACAGGTAACGGCGGCGACGAGGCTCATTTCTGGGACAGCGTTCTCACCGGGTACCAAAACGTTGAGATGACTTCCTTCACGGCGATGGTCAAATCGGAAACGCCGAACTCACCGGAGATGACATACAACTACCTGAGAGGCCTTCACGCGAACGGCAGCCGGTACGACGTAGCAGGAGACAGCACACCATTCTGGTATGCCGGCGATCCGGTGGCCGGCACCGGGGATATCCAGGCAACCTGCAGCGATATGCAGATTCTGAATACGACCGGTCCAGTCTCTTTGCCGGCGGGGGACAGCACCGAGTTAATTTATGTGCTGGTGTTCGGTCGCGGTGACAATCGCCTGGCCTCGATCACTGAGATGATGGCCAATGATCTGGCGGCCCAGGAGTTATATGACAACGACTTCGTGATCCCGAGTGCCTGGCATGTGTCAACCGACGGGAGCGACGAGACCGGCGACGGCAGCCTGACAGCGCCACTGCGCAACATTCAAACAGCTCTGAACGGGGCGGAACCGGGCGACTCCATCATTGTCCACCCGGGGACTTACTCCCGAAGTCTGTATGTCAACAAAGCCGTTGTAATGGTTCCGTACGACACGACCAGTCGGCCCGTTCTCGAGGCGGAGCCGGGCAACCGGGTGCTCTTTATTGAGGACTTTGCGGATACCATGTATTTATCCGGTTTTGAAGTAACCGGCGGTAACCCGGATAGCCAGTCGCAGAGCGGTCGAGGCGGCGGCATTTTAATCGATAGCGCTGCCGTGGTTATTGAGAACTGCGATATCCATCATAATGAATCGACTTCCGGCGGCGATGACGCCGGCGGCGGTGGAGTCTGTTTCTACTATGGTGGATATGTTGTTCTACGTAACAGCATCATACGGGATAACATAAGCACCGACGGTGGAGGGATTTTGAGTTCCACCGATGCTGCCGGCGGGGTACTGGAAAATAACATCATTAGCAACAACTACTCTTATGATGCTGGTGGTGGAGTTTTCCTTTATAATGCTACCACTGTCAATCCCTTTCGAGTGATCGGCAACACGATTGTCGGCAACCGCGGTGCAAAACACGGTTTCGGTTTTCAGAGCTTCCTCGTCGATGTTGATTTCGAGCGGAATCTGGTGACTGATAATGGACCGATCGAAACCTGCGAGTGTGATGTCGGATATGGCATATCGATTGGCGGCTACAACGTAGAGAGAACGGTGGTAACCTGTAACGATGTCTACGGGAACTGCGGAGATCAGGCTCAGTCCAATCCGAACGGGTTTCCGTATGATGTCACCAATCTGATTGAAGACCCGCTCCTCTGTGACTTGGAAGGCGGTGATTTCCATTTGTCCCTTTCGTCTCCCTGTGCCGCAGACAATAATGACTTCAGCGTGCAGATCGGTGCGCTGGGGATTTACATCGATCCGGATATGGTGGTTGCTGCCGATAGAAATTCAACGGAATGCGGTACGTCCATACAGTGCCATGTCTATGAATACGATTGCACCGGGATCGAAATCAATCTCGACTCGGCGGTGCAATGGCTGAGTCGCGACCATGACGTTGTTTTGGTCTCGACCCGTGGTCTGATAAATCCGGTCGCTCCCGGACAGACCTATGTTGTCGCCGCCGGAGCTGGTCATGAACCGGACAGTGTTCTTTTTACGGTGTTGCCGACGCTCTATGAGTACAACAACGATACGCTCTTCAACCATGCTAATAATGTAGCGCTGAAGGTAAACGTCTCGGGTTCACCGGATGAAGTCTGGTTGATCTATCGGCAGGGGGGAGGACACAATCGCGATAGTGTGATTATGACCGCTGCCACGGGTCAGAGTTATACCGGAAGCATACCCTCCGGCGTGCTCGGACTGCGTTCTATCGAATACTGTTTCCGAGCCGTTGACAACGGTGTCTCCA
The DNA here is from genome assembly GCA_035380245.1 of Candidatus Zixiibacteriota bacterium. Classification (NCBI taxonomy): domain Bacteria; kingdom Pseudomonadati; phylum Candidatus Zixiibacteriota; species Candidatus Zixiibacteriota bacterium. The sequence goes on from DAOSXA010000001.1 coordinate 1,093,483, forward strand.
ACACACTTCCGAATGCTTCGGAGAATGAATCCTGGTTTTATTTCCAGGTGGAGATACCGAACACGACTGATTTGTTCGAGATCGTGCCGTGGAATTACCAGATGGTAGGTTTTTCCATGAATCCGTCCAGTCTGGTCATTGATTCCATTCTTAAACCGCTTTTAGGTGATAACAATGATGGGTTCAACTTCCGATTCGGATGTTGGAATCCGACTCTGGCGGCCTATGATGAATACCCCGAACTGGACAGCCTTTTACCGTACCACGGTTATTGGCTGATATCGCGTTCGGCGACGACGGTTCACGCCCACGGATATTCCACTGTCCCCGATGTCTATATCGACGGGCAAGGCTATGCGAGACTGATCCTCGCTCCCGGCTGGAACCAGATCGTCAACCCGTTTGCATTCGATGTCGATTGGGGTGGTCGCATCGAAGACACGAGCTATGGGGACTATATCGAGAACGGTTTGCACGCTTATAGTCCCGCGCGGCGAAGTTATTCTTCAACAACATTGATGGAGCAGTTCAGGGCGTATTTCGTGCGGAATGTTCATCCGACCGACAGTTTGGAATTGCTGATTCCCTACGATGAATATACCGAATTGAAGACAACCGTTCCCTTCGCCGAACATCCGGGCTCATGGTTTGCGGAGATCGCCGCCGCCAACAGTGACGGTCAACGTTCAACCTGCTGGATCGGTGTTTCGCCCGTTGCAACCGCCGGATCGGACAGCCTTGACTTCAGTTCGCCTCCTGCGATCTCGACATCTCTGAAACTTGACGCCGTGTGCCGCCAGGACAACAAGACAACTCTCGCTTCCGACATCCGGGCAACAAGCGACTCAATCCTGATCTGGACGATGCAATTAAGCGGCGAAGCTCATGATCGCGTGATCATGCAGACCGACCAGATGGTTGATTTACCAAAAGGTATCGAAATTGCCGTGTTCGATCGGTCCGGAGTTTTATTGGGAACGTTGTCCGAAACGGAGACGGTTGACTTGATGCTCGACGCAACCGGTAACCGTACCTTGTTGGTACAAGCGACACTAAACCAGTCCGGTCAGTCCGATTCGGAGCATGATCCCACGGTCCCGGCGCGGTTTGATTTGAACCAGAATTATCCCAATCCATTCAATGCGAGTACCTCGATTGGATTCGATCTGGCGCAACCCGGTCGTGTGCGGCTGTCGGTTTACAACATCCTGGGCCGCAGTGTGATCCGACTTGTTGATTGCACCATGGCCGCCGGTCATTATGTCGTTGACTGGGATGGTACCGCGATCGACGGCAAAGCTGTCGCGAGCGGTGTGTATTTCTACCGGCTCGATGCGGGGGGGCAGGTATTCGAGCGCAAGATGATATTGCTCAAGTAGATAATAACAGCAGGCGAGTCCCACGAAGCTCGCCTGCTCTGTCAACCGGAAGTTTTTGTAAATCCCTTATGCGGCGGAGACAAGCCCTGCCGCTAAGCGCTAATGAACCCTGACCTCGCGTAGCGGGCGGCCTTGTGTCACCCGTATCGCCGTTGTGGTTTCCCGAATATAAGAGCGTACGATTTCTTCAATAGTGCAACCGCATGATCCTATAATCATTTCCATGATATATCAAGACCGTTGTTCGTTTTGATAGCAGCACTAGTGTCGATAATTCGGCTTATTCCCTAGGTGATATCACTCACTTTGATCTTGACGAAAGTCCCTATATATAGCATAATGGTTTCATATACTACCTGACAGATCGGTTTGCTCATCCGAAAGGATTGCTGGTCGGCAGGCAGTTCTCACATGATACCGCTTATATTCAATCTTCGACAGACAACTGCGTTCCTGCGGTTAGAGGTATGTTAACTTAAAGCAGTGAGTCTGCATCAAGTGTGCTCATCGTTTCGGTAACTCATGACAGGAGGTGAACAGAATAGAGAAATGTAATTCTTGTGGGAGATGACGGTATGCAGTAATCGCGCACACCACCGATTTGCACACTGCCGATTGTAAAGCGCGGAGGGAATTTCACCGAGGGGACAACAGCTCAGAATACCCATTTTACGATCGTACTGGGGAAAGGCGAAAGCCGCGAAAGTACAATCCGTTATCCATAGTTATCAATCTCTTCCTTGGGAGTTGGGAAAGTAATGAGATCTTCAATGCTAATGGGTACTATTCTCGCATTGGTGCTGTGCTCAGCCAGTGCCTGGGCCGGAGTAGCGATACCTTGGAGTGAACAGGGCCAGACAACGACACCGGATATGGAGTTGTTGGCCAGAGATAGAATACCGACACAGTCGCTCAGCGTCGACGGCGCTGTCGATTTCCATCAGGCGCAGGTATACGGCGCCAACTACCTGCGTAAGATGCAGGCCGATATCACCGAGGACAACGCCGGTAACGGCAATCCGGATAGTCCCGATGACCCGGACGACGGGGGTTGGGACTGGCGGGTTACCTCACCGCCGGCGCCTTTTTCACACACAACCTCAGCCAGTTCGACCAATCTCTACGGTGCAACGGCATTGGGTTTGTACTACACTCACCTTGAGTTCGGTGGGGTAAGTTACTTGCTGGCCATGACCGATGCCGCCGATACCATGATTTATAATCCAAATGTGCGTTCCGGATCGGACCTCATATTCCTGATGCAATACAACGATCTTTCATCGGTCTCGGGCACGGAATACCAGGATTCGGCGCGCGCCAAATACGATGCCCGCATGACCTCCTACGGCGGTGCGCAGGCATTCGCCGAGTTTGTTCGGGATTATCGCGGTGTAACCAACGGTTATCCGAACGGTATTATAGCCTGGGATGTCGGTGTCTGGGTTCGCGTGGCCGCCATGTTGGACGCCCGTTTCCCCGGCAACGGTTACGATGCCGACGCCGATGCCATGGCCGAGGTGCTGTACCAGGATTCTTACATGGATAATCCCGGCTATTTTGATATAGTTGACGATGCCGGGTTCGATCCGGACTACAACGATGTTAACTTCTACTGGTACAATCTCGGTATCAGCGGTTTGATCGATGCCTTCGTTGCAGCTGATCTGCATACATCGGAAATACCGGACCTGGTTGATCGACTCCTGGCGAGTCAGGCCAATCATGGCGGTGTCAGCTATTGTTACGGTGCCAACCCCGGCGACGATGACTGGCAAACGACGGCCTATGCCATGATGACGCTCGGTCGCCTGGATCAAGTCGGCTACCAGAGTCAAATCGATGAGATGGGGTATTTCCTGGCGGCGACGCAGGATCCCAGCGGCGGCTGGTTGTATTCTTCCGGCAACCACTATCCTGAAGTATGTGGTGAAGCGACCGCCGGGCTTTATTACACGAGCAACACTGCCGTGTATGATCTGGCCGACGCACTCGTGGACGATGACTTCACCTGGCAAGGTGATGTTGACGTCTACAACGACGCTCACGGAACGAACTTCATCTGGGAGTATGATGCTTTTGCCACTATCCAGGAAGCGATAGATGTCGTGGACGGCAGCACGGTGCTGATTGCCCCCGGAACCTACTACGAGACCCTGAATATCACACTGACGGGTCTGCAGTTGGTAGGTGAGGATCGCGCCACAGTGATTATCGATCCGACCGGTCTGGCCTCGAACAATTCCGGTATCTACGTCGATGCCGACAATGTGACGATTGAATCACTCACGCTGCAGTCGACGGCGACTAATTCATTACCGCGTTATGGAATCAAATTCGGTCAGGTGGACGGTTGCTCGCTGATCGATGTGACGGTGCGTGATGTCTATCGCAGCGGCGTCGATGCTCTTGGGACAAGCAATCTGACCGTAAGCGGAGTCACCTGCATCAACAACGGCGGACATGGTCTCTCGCTGGTTGACTGCAACGGGGTCGATGTCTCCGATCTGACGGTTTCAGGTAATGCCTGGCAGGGTGTGAGCGTGGCCACCTGGGGTAATTATACACCCCTCGGTGTCAGCGGGATAGTGTTCTCCGGGACCAACAGTTTCAGCGATGTATTCCAGTTGGAAATGGGTGATTACAACAATCCCGGCGTGGCGCCCTCGGGTGACGCGATCATCACCTACAGCACCAATATCTCGGACGGCGCCGATGTTACGGTGCAGGCCTCCGATTTCGGATTCGCGGTGCACGGCGAACAGGATGACTCACCCGACCAGGTGCGTGTCTGGTTCGTACCGACGTTGACCGATGCTGCGACGGTGTTGTCGCTGGCGCCGATTGGACATTTAACCGGCAACGATATGTATATCGAGGATCTGGTTGACGTAACCCAGTTGTACGTGACTCCTAACGGAAGCATTCAGGCGGCTATCGATGCCGCTGATCCGTATGACCTTATCAATGTCTCGGCCGGGACTTATGTCGAAGCGCTCTCTATTACCAAACCGCTCAGCTTATTCGGTGCAACGGCCGGAGTGAACAAGAATGGATACGCCGTACCGACCGGGTATACCTGGGACGATGCGGTCGAGACCATCATTATGCATCCTGATCCTGCAAGCGGGTATATGACAATTGTGGACATATATAACACCGACGATGTCACGTTCGATGGCTTCGTGGTGCAGGAATTGAGCGCGGTGGCGAATCAGAACACTTCGCTGGTCAGAGTGTACGCTTATTCACAAGAAATCGGCAACATTCAGGTCGTCAACAATGTCATCGGCCCGAATACGAATACGGTTTCTCAGGACGGGGCTCAGGGTCGGATGGGACTCTATATTGTCAATCATCCTTACGATGACAACGGGGTGGTTAACAGCAGCTTCGCCGGGAACAAGATCTTCGACTGTAAGGGGAACGGCGACAACGTATTTATCTGGTCGTCTTATTACGCTTACGGCGCTCCCGGGCCTGCCTCGATGGCCGGGACAGTGATTGAAGACAACGAGATATACGGTTCTCACCGAAGCGGTATTGAGACGGCCGGTGGATTCTCCGATCTCGTGATCCGTAATAACGAGATCTATGACAACGTAGAACTGCCGGGAGATGATCCGGACAAACTGAAGTACGGTCACGGCATCCTCTTGATCCGGGGAAGCTCGGACAAGGTGTCCGATCCGCTGACCGCCTATGGTCCGGTCAATCTTACTATTGAGGGCAACAACATCTACGGTAATAGTAAGAGCGGCATCTATACCGGTCCGAAAAACGACGGCGTCATGATCATTGAAAATGCCATCCATGACAACGGCTGGAACGGTGTCATCGTCGATCTGCTCGGCAACTACTGGAATGCTCAGTTCGAACCGGCGCCGGCCGACTCACAGTATGCCTGTTTTGACTGTGCTACCGATATTCAGGCTCACGGCAATGATATCTACGGCAACGGTACCGCCGGGAATCCGGAAGCCCAGTATGGTGTTGTGGTCAACGGCGACCCGACCAACGGCTTTATCTTCGATGCCGAGGAGAACTGGTGGGGAACAATCGATTATCCGGTTATCTCCGGGCTCGTTTCAGGAGAAGTCGATTTCGATCCATGGTGCTCCGATGCCTCGCATACCAACTGTACGCTGTCTTATCCCGTGACTGAGGTCTGGGTGGATGACGACTGGACCGGATATTCGCCGGGCGATCAGGTTGGCGGGCATACTTTCGGCTATGATGCCTTTGTCACGATTCAGGAAGGTATCAATGCCGTCACCGGCAGCACCGTCAATGTCGCGGCCGGAACTTATGTCGAGGACCTGGTTGTCGACAAGTCACTGACTATGATCGGCGCCGGACCGGGATCGACTCTCATTACCCCGACCGGTACGGGGCCGGCGATTACGGTTACGGCCGATGATGTAATGCTGTCGCAAATCGGCATCACGCATCCGACACAGTTAGTCGAAGGCGTACGGGTAGCCGGTGCTGCGGCTAATCTCACCCTCGACTACGTTGACATTACCAATCTTGGCAATAATCCCGGACCGGGAAATGCCTTTGGTGTCAATATAACCAATACCTTCGCGGGATTGACCGTAAGCAATTCCAACTTTATTGCCACCAATCTCGGAGAATACTCACGTGCGATCGGTATTTTCGCAGGCAATAATTTCATGCTCAGCGACTTTGCCGTGTCGGGATCGGTGTTCGAATATCTGTTCGTGGGTATTTATCTGCGTTCGGATATCAACGGCCTCGATGTTGACGGCAACACTTTCGGACCGTTTGAGATCGAGGACTGTACGGCGGCAGTGGCCGGTATATATATCGGCGACGGCAGCCTTCCCAACTTCGACATTCAAAACATTTCCGTGACGGGTAACCTGTTCACTGATTACGGTCGCGGCGTCTACATGTGGAACTATGCCCACGGTGAGGCGATTCTTAATGTCGATATCAGCGGGAATACGTTCAACAATTCCATTTGGAGTGCCGGTATTCGTCTGATTGGCCAGTTGGATCCGGCGACTCAGGTCGCCGTGATCGAAGGTCCGATCACGATCGACGACAATACCTTCACCCAGAGTGTCGATATCGGTGGTTCGGGTGGCGTTGGTCTGATCGATTTCCGATCGGGCGGCGAGTCCGCTACCAGTCAGATAGCCGTTACCGATAACGAGATTACGTTTACCGGTTCGTTCAGTTCGGCTACCTATGGTGTTGTGTTCCGAGGGCCGATTACGAACGCCACCGTCAGCGGCAACATGATGGACGGCGGCAATGTCGGCGGCGCCAACGGTGGTCCGCCCAATACCACGGCGATCTATGTTGCTACTGATGACTCCTGGCTCGGTCCGCTTTCCAGTAGTGCCGTTCTGGATATCTCCAATAACTATATTACCGGGTTCGAGAACGGTATCGCTGTTTATGATCGCAACACCGCTACGTTTGGAAATCTCCCGACCGGTGCGACATTGGCGATTCACGACAACTCGATAACCGGCAACACCCTGTCAGTCAAATCCGGAGCGGGTGAAACCGCCGATGCTTCCGGCAACTGGTGGGGCGCGGTCGATCCGGCGACAGTCGCCGTAGGATTCGAAGGTCCGGTCGACTATACTCCGTGGCTGGCAACGGGTACGGATACCGACCCGATCGCGACCGGATTCCAGGGTAGTTTCGGCACCCTTTACGTCGATGACGACAGTCCTCAGGCCGGTTCCGAAACGCGGTTGATCGAGGCAATCGGACTGGTGACGTCAAGTACTATCTATCTCACACCCGGTACCTATGCCGAGGGACCGCAGGTGGTGATAGACAGCGATCTGGATATCATCGGCGATGCTTCGTCAACAGTGACAATCGTTCCTACGGCCAACACCGGCAGCTCGGGTGATGCCCGCGGCTGGTTCCTGGTTCAGGACGGAATTGCACTCAACATGAGCAAGGTGACGCTCGATGGTGACGGTTTTAACGTTTATCAAGGGATTCGTCACAAAGGCAGCGGTTTCCTCGATGATATCGTCTTCAAGAACATGATTCATCCGGGGTATGCCGGGACGGCCGTTGCTGCTTTCGGCAGCGGTGTCAGTGTCTCTATCATACATTCGGAGTTCGATAACATTGGCCGCATTGGCGCTCTTATGTGGGTGCCCGGGACTTTCGCCTACAACACTTACACCGGTAAGGGTGACGGCGACTGGCTCGACTACGGCATCGACATGAATGCCGGGGCCATTGTTGATATCGTCGGCAACACCTTCACGGAATGCACGGGGGTAGCGTCCTCAGACGGTTCCACCTCGGCCGGGGTGCTGGTTACCACTTACTACGGACCCGGCACGAACGCCATTTTGGAGGACAACCTCTTCACCGGTTGTTCGGCCGGTTTGAATATCGGTTACGATGAGTATGACGCCTCGACGGTCAGCGTTACCAACAACAACCGTTTCCTTGGCAACGAGTACGGTATCGTGACATCGGCTAGTTCGTCGACTAACCTGACCTGTTACGGCAACATTTTCAACAACACCTGCAATGCCGATGATGATGCCGGTGGGATGTGGGATGACGGCGTCAGTGTCGGTAACTGCTGGGCGGATTTTGCCGCGAACGCAGGCTACCCGACTTATTACCTGGTCGGCGGTGATGCCGGTGCGATCGATCATTATCCGAGTGTCGATTGTGGTATCGATCTGACTCCGGACGACATCGTTTACCATTGCGACGGCAATTTCACGTTCGATGTCAACGTGAACGAAGCGATTACCAACCTTGAGGCGGGCTCGTTCGTTTTCGTATACGATGCCGGTTTGACCGTAGTCGATGTCGCCAGCGCCAATCCCGAGGTAACCCTGGCGGGTGATCGTGTTGAGAACGGCACGACCTTCGATACGCTGTATGTCGATTTCCTGATCGGAACCGGATCGGTAACGGGACCGGCTGCCTTGTTCAGGGTGGAGATGAACGGCATTGTCAGCTTCTGCGGAGGGACCGAAATAACTCCGTTTAGTGCGACGCTGTTCAACTCGGACAACGAGCAAATCGCCGTCACCATGCCCGCACCGATCACGTTGGTAGCCGACTGTGACGATCCGGAATTCGTACTCAACGGACCGGCTGCAGGTAGTTACTACAATACTGCGCCGGTGGTTGATATCGCGGCCTCGGATAACTGTGATATCGATGCGGTATATTACCAGATCGACGACTGCCTTGAAACCGGCTGGATTGCCGTTGCCGGTCCGGGCTACAACGGTACATCCTGGTCCGATGCGGCCTGGATCGTTCCCGGTTTCTCCGGACTGAGCGAGTCCGAACATTGCGTTCATTTCAAGGTGATCGACGACAATGCCCGAAGCAACGCCGATTCCTGTACTTATAGTTGGTGTTTCCATAAGGATATTTCGGCGCCGGCGCCGCCGACCGATTTCACGGCGGAACCGGGACACAACAAGGTCCATCTTGACTGGACCGCTTCCGCGAGCGGTGATGTTACGGGTTATGTCATCCAGCGTGTTGTCTGGGGCGATTATCCGCTCTATGACACACCGGAGCCGAGCTACCCGGCCGATCATAACACCGGAGATAATATCTTCGACGGATCGGCGACGAGCTATGTCGATACATATCTGCTCGACAACACCACTCGCGACATTTACTACTACGCCATTTTCGCCTATGACGCGGCCGGGAACTATTCGGTTCTTGACGCTTCGGCGCAGGCGCGTTCTACGTCCTACTGGTTGGGTGATGTTGCCGATGATCTGACCAATTTCGGCGTCTACAACGGTTATGTCAATCACGGCGACCTGTACCATTTAGGCTTCGCCTACTGGAAAGGACCCGGCAATGCGGGATGGCAGCCTGAGGCTGACTGGGGTCCGACTGCGGACGGCAATCCGCACGGTGTACCGACTCCGGACGACACGGTCAACGTCTTTGATCTGGCGATCTTCGCGATCAACTACGGAACGGTTAATCCGACCTTGAAGGCCGTACCGTTGTTCGCTGAAACCGAGACGAACGGACCGCTGGATTTGACGCTTGGTTTTGAAACGGTCGAGAGTCAGGTTGAGTATGTACTCAGGCTGAACAACGCCCGTGGCGACGCCAAGATCATCCATACTGCGATCGAGTGTCCGACCGGGATCGACCTTGACGGATATTCACTGGCGATCGAAGAGACCGCCGAATATCCGGTGTTCGTCGATGTGCGCGAAGTCAACGATCGCATCGAAATCGACTTCGCCCTGTTGGGTAACGGTCTGGCTATCAAGGGCTCCGGTGATCTGGTTCGTTTCCGTCTCAAGACTGACGGCGCCGCGCCATCGCTGGAGTTGGTCGAAGGAATCGTTATCAACAATGACAACGAACAGGTCGATGTTGATCTCGTCAATGTCGCCAAGCCCGGCGATGGCCTGCCTCGAACTTTCGCTCTGTCCCAGAACTACCCTAATCCGTTCAACCCGAGCACCCAGATTGATTTCCAACTGCCGCAAGCGGCTCACGTGACTCTGGAAGTCTACAACCTGGTCGGGCAACGAGTAGCGATTCTGGTAAACGAGCGGCTTGATCCCGGTTATCATACGGCCGTATGGCACGGTGATGATCAGTCAGGCAATCCGGTTTCGAGCGGTGTGTACTTCTATCGTTTGCGAACGGAGGATGTCAACCTTACGCGCAAGATGATGCTTGTGAAATAGACGGTCATTGACCGACTGGAAGATGGTTGGGGTCATGGATGACCCCGACCGCTTCCGGAAAGGGATAGCTAATGAAGTGGTTCCTGACGCGATTGGTTCTGTCGACTTGTTTCGTAGCTTTTACAATCGTCGGGCACGCTGCCGCCGGATCGGCCGATACGACTGTGGTCTTGAATCCGCACGCTAAAATCGTGCAACATATCGGCGATACTTTCGAAATCGAGGTGGCCCTGGATTCGGGAGTGGTCGATGCCACTTTCTATTCCGCCGACATTGCCTGGACAAATACCGGAACGGTTCAACTCATCGATGCCTGGCCTGACGAAGAATGGTACGGCATGGGCAATTGTCCGGTTGATACGTGCTTTGGCTACGACCTGACGACAGTAGACGATTCCATCACGGTTTGTCGTGTTTGGAGCATCTTGTGGGAATCCAACGACTGTGACATCGCTGTTAACGGATACCACCGTGTTGCCACCCTGCTGTTTCAATCTCTCGGTGGCGGCGTTGTTGAACTCGGTTATGTCGATGATTCGACCATTGTCAAAGGCTGCGTCGATCCGGACAGCAATATCGTAGCCGGTACCGAAAACGCTGTCGTGTATGTTTGTCCGTTGCCGCCGGAGTACACCTATGGCGGCGACATAAACGGCAGCGGGACCGGTCCCGATATATCCGATCTGGTTTACCTGGTCAGTTACATGTTCGGGGGAGGTCCCGAACCGGCTTTCAAAGCCGGTGATGACTACTTCCCGCAGGCGGATGTCAACTGCGACGGAACCGGTCCCGATATATCCGATCTGGTTTATCTCGTCAACTACATGTTCAACAACGGACCGGCGCCGTGCACGCTTTGCCCGCAACAGGAGTGACTATATGAAAAGTATGCTCTTCTTTGTTCTGGCTGTATGTCTCACGGCATCCGGCGTTATGGCGCAGACAGCTCAGCTTGGTCTGGAGCCGGACACGATCTATTCCCAGAACAATGAGTTTTTCTATGAACATATTATGATTGACGAAAATCTGGTCGGGGCGAAAGTATTTCATCTTACGCTTTCCTTTGATCACACGGTGACGGCCATACCCTGCAGTACGGTCGAATTGGGTGATCTTTTCGATGGTCTCGATGAGGACAGTGTGACGACCTTTTACACTCGTCTCCGCCCGGATTCGAATCATATCGACATCGATATCGCTTATCTGCGCGACAGCGCCGTGCTGAACGGTCCGGGTGAATTATTGACAATCACCGCTGTACCTAAGGCCTTCGGCGTAACGGATATAATGGTAGATGAGCTGCTGGTGTTCGATCGTTACAACCAGCCGATTCCGGTGGATGTGATCAATCGGACATTCGTGCGTATTTGTCAGTATGTCGGTGATGTCAACGCCGACAACTCGATTGATATACGCGATGTCGTCTACCTGGTTGAATACATGTTCTTGAACGGCCCGGAACCACTTCCATCGGTGTGGTCCGGGAATTTCAACTGTGACGCCAGTCCGATTGATATCAGCGATCTGGTTTCTCTGGTCAACTGGATGTTCCAACAAGGGCCCTGGCTATGTCAGCCGCCTTGTGTTGAAGAACCATAGGTTGTTTAACATTCCCAACTTGGTTGTATCCTGAGTATACGACCTTCCTTCTCCGGTCGGTGTCGCTCGGCGCCGACCGGTTTCTATTCGATTAAGCCTGCACGTATGATGGAAAATGTCGTCAACGAGCTTTAGTGAGCCGGTTTCTATGATTTGGTCGCAACGATGACGATTCGGTCGTTTTCACAGAGCATTTCACCGGTGTGCTCGGCGAGGAATTTTTCCAGGCGATCCATCCAATAATCGCGGCGCTGAGTTCGTTCGGCGAAACGCTCGAACTGGTCGAAATAACCGTCCATGGCGTATTCACGGTCGGATTTGACGACGAGGGAGTCATGCGCAAGGCCATGGTTAGCGAAGAAATCGGTAAGAGTTTTAACGGCAAGATAAGGGCTATGCGAATAATCGGCCTCGGCCTGCACTTCAAGGTAAAGAGCCTGTGCGGCATGAGTGAGACGCTTGGCGTCGCTGCGAAGATCATCGATCGGTTCCTCGACAAGGATATATCGTGAGGACACGCGGATCATCTCAGTGAGCGTCGTTTGCCAGTCTTTCATGTGATGAAATGCCGCCCGTTCGAAAACAACGTCGAACGAGTTATCGGGGAACGACAGGCTGGTGCCGTCCATGATTTCGTAGATGATGTTGTCGGCGGGTTGTTCCGTGCGGCAGCGTTCGATCAACGCGGGGGAGATATCGATTGCGGTTATCCGGCCGCAATGCGGGGCGATTTTGGCGGTGAAAGTTCCGCAGCCGCAGCCGATGTCGAGGACGCTGTTCGGTTTAACAGCCTCGATAATTCCGAGAGTGCTGTCTTTGATCGTGATCATTTTTTCTTCTTTAAGCGATGAAACGGAATGCGTACAACGGGTCAACTGTGATCATAACGGATTCAATGTACCACGTTCCCGGCGATCTTTCAAGTCCGGGTTGGGTAGATTACCGCTGTGCGGGTTTGAGCTGTCGGGTTATCCACATTGCCGGAATAGTCATCAGCCCCAACTTGATTAGTTCCTGCAGGTTACAGTGAATTGGGTTTGTTTTGCTTTTTTTGTTTTTGTGCCGTTCCGTTCTCCTCTCGATATGGTCCAGGTCTTTGGCGAGTGGCTTCATTGAAGGGGGCGCAGCCGAATTGTCTGGAGAGGTTGTAGGGAAAGTGAGGAGGGGAGGGTTGTTCAGTTCACTAGGGAACCACGGCGTTCCACGACCGGTGGATGCTGCCGTAATTCTACAAAGAAGTACGGAACGCCGAAGAAGACATTTTTGTCGCAGACGAGCTTATATATTGCAGCACAAAGGTTTGTGTTGTCCGGCACCCGATCCGTGCCGTATCTTAAGAAGATAAAATAGACCTATAACTCAATATAAATAACTTGACGTCGATATTAATTATAGTATTATTCGATACTAGAGATTTTTTTTCAACAATTTGAGGGTTGGTGCGACAACGGGAATGATTGGAATGAATCGCACGATATTGGCTTATCCGCTGTGTTCGCATGGCTGACTCTGTTCGGTTCGTGCGTTACCGACCGATGGGAGGAGTGTGTTAAATAGGTGTTTGTGCAACCACGAGAGCACGGTCTTGACGGTATTCGGGGTGCTATGTTTGTTATTGCTCGTTGCGAGCGCGAATTCCGCGGTAGACAGCTCTGATGTAATCTTTCATTTCAGGGGGACCGACCCAGCCTCGTACGCAGGCTTCTCCGTTTCGTCGATAGGGGATATCAACGGCGATGGATACGACGATATTGCCGCGGCAGTCGCTGTTCCTCCGAGCCTCTGTATCTTCTACGGCGGTGATACCCCCGACATACAGCCCGACATGGTGTTCGACGGCATGGCCCGGCCCAACCCGCCCATCGATATGGACGGCGACGGCATCGACGACGTTATTGTCTCGGGATTGTACACGGCCAACTACAATCAGCACGGCATTATCAGATTCTACAAAGGTTACGGCGATTCGCTCGGATCGGAGCCCTACGATTCTCTCCTGCCGGGTTACCTGAACTACGGTTTCGGCTGGCCGTTGGCCGCCGGTTACATCGACGATGACTCGTTGGGCGACATCGTGACCTGGCGTTGGGAGCTAGGCTCCACCGGCTACGTGTATTACTTCCGAGGCAAGCCGCACATGGACACCATCCCCGACTGGAGCTTTGTGGAGGCCGGCGGCGATCACGACATACGTTTTCTCGATCTGATAGACTTCGACGGCGACACACATCTGGATATTGCCATCGCCCTCTCAGAGAACAATGACACTCTGGGCTACGTATATGTGTTCCGGGGACCGGACTTCCAGCAGTCGCCGGACTTCATTCTCGGCTATCCCACCGAGCTGGCGCTGAAGTACGGAGATGCCTGCCCGCACAAGTACTTCGCGGATTGGGCGATGAGCAACATCGGCGACGTCAACGGCGACGGCTGGGACGACCTGGGCGTCAACTATTGTTATCACGGTGTCATCTACTTCGGCGGACCCGAGGCCGATACGGTCTTCGACGCCGAGCTGCAGTACATGGCGGTCGACTACGCCGGTGTCGGCGACATCAACGGCGACAACTACAGCGACCTGGCAACGGGGGGATGTGAGCTTTCGCGGCATGGAACGGTCGATATCTATCCGGGTGGTCCGGGGTTCAACGCCGTCATTGACGACTATGTCTCCTCGAAGGATCTGCCGCCGGCCGATCTGGAATACATCGGCTATCGTGTCTCCTCGGCCGGAGACTTCAACGGCGACGGGTTCAACGACATCCTGTTTTCGTGCCGAAACTTCACGATCCGCCAGCCGGGCGATGTGTTTGTCGTCAAGGGTGGACCCGATATCGCGACCGATGTTTCGGAGCATTCGCCGGCCACGCTTCCCGGTCCGGACTACCGACTCAGCAACTTTCCGAACCCGTTCAACGGTCAGACCGAGATCAGCTTTGAACTGTCAGAACGCGCCACGGTATCGTTGACTGTTTACAACGTCCTCGGCGAGCGCGTGGCGCAGTTGATAGAAGGCAAGGTGCTGAGCGCCGGAGAGCACGTCTACTCCTGGGACACCGACAGCGGCGAACACGGTCGGCTTCCCAGTGGAGTCTATTTCTCTGTTCTTGACATAGATGGTGTGACCAATTCCACTAAGATGTTGCTTCTGAAATAGAGCCGTATTTCACGCCGGGTGGCCCTGGGCTTGCCCAGGGTTTCCAGAAGAAAACTCCCGCTCGTTCTACAAGGCTTCATAATAAATGGAATATACGATAATTGTGCCGTAGTGCAAGGCGGTATGACAGCGAAACCTCGCTGCGTCGCTTCGCAAATCCCACCCGAGGGGTGGGGCACAAAAAAGATGAAGATGGATTCCCGCTTTCACGGAAAGACGTTCTCCGGAATGGGCTGCTGCAGGGGCAGACGAGACGTCTGCCGCCCACGTAAAGAGCCCTAGCTTCGCATAGCGGGCGGCCTTGTGTCGCTCGCATTACAGACGTGTCTTGCTGAACATCCGCGCGTACGGCTTTTTCAACACTCTCTGAAAGGAGAGTCACCCGGGTAGCAGGGATACCGTAATGAAGGCGGGCCACTATGCCGAGTTACCAGGTTCGGTTAATCAATCGCTTGTGGTTGTTCAGGCGCAGGAGGTCTTTGAGTCTTACGGTATTCAGATCGGTTCCAGAAGAAACCGGAAAAGATAACGCCTGATACAATTCCGATGGCAATGTAGATGTAAAACGATATCCCGGCGATCTTAAAGATCGTTGCCAGAATGAGCGCGCTGATGATACACAGGACTATATTCCAGTGAAATACTCGTTTCCATTTCTCGGTCCAGATTAGCTCGTTTCCACAATGACGACAGACCAGAAATTCAGGGTAGATCTTCCAGAGGAAGCGGGAAAATGAAACCGCCCTTTTTGAACATACCGGGCAAATCATATATTCCTCCTCGATGGACAACTGTTTGCAGCCGACCGTCTCGCGTGCGATCTCGAATGGTGTGGTTCGGTTTTTCTCACCCGTGATTGTTACAAATGTAAGTTATGAGATAATAATCTCGAAGCAACCGAAAAACGATAACCTGACGGGCCGGGTACAGACGGATCGTCTTGACAGAAAGAGGGTAATTGCGTAAACTTGAGTTGTCCGCTCTTATTTAGTATTAGACTACATGGACAATCCTGGCTGGATAGACCGATATGTGTGGATGTGCTCATTTCGGGAAGCGAGACTTCGACGAAAATGGTCCGCGCGACGGCAGTAGCCTCATGCCCCGGTCACACGCTGTGACCTGTCATCAGATCGCGTGCCATAAGATTTTTAATATATGGCGATGATTTGACTTAGGTTCGCCGGTTTCTTTCGGTAGAAATAACCACCTTTGCAAACAAGATAAGCTATAAACTCATAGATTTGCTCGGAGGAATTACATGTACAAGAAGTGTGCCTTCATTGCGGTCTTGCTAGTGCTCATGGCCGCCCCCATCATGGCTCAGGATCAACTTGTTAGTTACCAGGGCTTGTTGACCGGATCGGATGGTAATCCGGTATCTGACAGCTACTATCAACTGACCTTCGCCATCTACGATGATTCTACCGCGGGCACTCAGTTGTGGAGCGAGATCCGTCCATCCGTTTTCACCTCAGGCGGGACTTTTCATGTAATGCTGGGCAGTATCACTCCGCTGGATGCCTCAATTTTCGAGTCGAGTGATCTCTTCTTACAAATCACGGTCGGAACCGACAGCCCGATCCAGCCTCGCACAAGACTGTGTTCGGTACCGAAAGCGGCCATGGCCAGTCGAGTCGACGGTGATATCAAAACGGGTGAAGGCTATACGGATTTCAAGGATAGTGACGGCAGTACGGCGGTTACTATCGGCACCGAGGAAAAGGGAGGCACGCGGTACCTGACGATGTACAACCCAAACGCCGAGTACCAAACTCAAACTCTGGTCAAGCTGCAGTCAGCTATCGAAGGCGGTTCAATGGAGTTCTTTCCAGCCGGTGACTACGGCACCGATCCAACCATCCGTATGGGGATAGAACCGGTACCCTGGCGAAGCACTTTGAGCTTTTTTGATCCGACCAGCGAATTCTCTGGTTTATCGCTGGCGACTATGGGAGTGGAACCGTCGCCGTTTCACGATGTCTTCTTCCGTATGTCCAAGCCGAGCATGACGGCCCCATATGATCTGCTACAGATGCGTGCGTATGATTCCACGGGTCAGTGGCAGTCGGATTTCACCCTAATGTCTTCTAATGTGTCAAACATGCCGGTCATAAAAATGGGAGTCGAGCCCAGTCCGTTCAAAGGGAGCATCACGTTGTTCAACCAGCGGGATGGTGGATATAGCGGTCCTGTTGTAGAGATGTCCACAAATACCTTGGGTGGAGCCGGCATCCGTATGTTCGATCCGCAGCCGGAACCGCCGGGTGTGGCTTTCGAGGTTATCACCGACTACTCCAGCAAGGGCGACAAGGTCACCATGAATCTGACCGACAACGACACTGATATCCAAACCACATTGACACCCGGTCTGGTCCGAGTCGGCAGCAGTGCGAGTACCTATCATGCCCATGCTGAGCTTGCGACCGACCTGAACGTCGCCACCTTCTATCTGCAGGGGATATCCACATTTGCGCCCGGTCAGGCCATCAGCATGGAAGCAAGCGAGACTGAGGCAAAGGTGGGGATCGGCACGTTCACGCCCTCCGAAGCCCTTCACGTCGTGGGCAATATCTGTTACACCGGGACGATCGGCGCTTGCTCCGACGGACGCTATAAGGAAGCTGTCGAGGATCTGACCGGAGCGCTCGACAAGGTGACCGATCTGCGCGGAGTGAATTACCGCTGGAAAACCGAGGACTATCCTGAGAAACACTTTGACAACGAAGAGCATGTCGGATTCATCGCCCAGGAAGTTCAGCAGGTAGTTCCGGAGATAGTGCAGGAGCACGCCGACGGCACCCTGTCGGTTGACTACGGTCGTCTAACGCCGCTGCTCGTCGAAGCGATCAAGGAATTGCGCCAGGAGAATAAGGACCTCAAGGCGAGGATAGAGCAGCTCGAAAAACGGTAGATTGATACCGTAGGTTCCACTTGCTAATCAAACCCAGAAGGCAGAGGCGACTCTGGCACAAGACGTTGATAGCAGTGGATCAGATCATCAATTGGTAGTCGATAAACGAGCGGTGAATATATGATGTATAAGACAACAATACTTGCATGCCTGATCGTGATGGTTTTTCTACCGATCGCTGGTCTGCAGGCCAACGAGAAGTCAGGCGAGAGAATTGACTGGCAGGTGATTTCATCCGGTGGTACAGCCGGTGTTTCCGTCAACTACGGTTTGTACGGCACCGCCGGGCAGATGGTTGTCGGCGCCGGTAGTTCGGAGAACTTTGGTATTGCGCACGGTTTCTGGGAAGAGATCAGCGAAGCCGGCAACTGCTGTGTCATCAGAGGCGACATTAATCATGACGGTGGCGGACCGGACATCAGCGATCTGGTCTACCTGGTCAGTTACATGTTCAGCGGCGGACCGGAACCACCCTGCAACACACCCTACTACATGGAGGCTGACATTAACGGTGATACCACCGGTCCTGATATCTCAGATCTGGTTTACGTGGTTACCTACATGTTTAGTGGTGGACCGGCACCGGTGTCTTGCCCATAGATAAAGCTGGGTCACCCGACTATGGGTGACCCGTCTCTTAACAGCGGATTGAAAAACTCCGCGCGGGTTCGAAGACGGACCTGTTCTACGGACTACACGGAAACCGGGTGGGGTACAGACGGCACATCGCAGCAATTCCCACCCGTGGACGGGTGGGCCACCGATTAATAATCCCCGCTATATTCCCGGGCATGAAAAAGCGGAGAGGCAGGGATTCGAACCCTGGGTACCCGGAGGTACACTGGTTTTCGAGACCAGCGCTTTCGACCACTCAGCCACCTCTCCGTCGATCGACGTAATTACTCCGGCCCGCTGTCTTACTCGGACCGGATCAAGGCTCATAAAGTAACAAAACCGCGCCGTTTGTAAAGAGAATTTGTCGACCGGGAGACAAAGGAGCCGTCAGGCAGTGATGCCCAACGGCACGTCGTAAGTCCCAAACAAGGGATTAGAAATGAGTCTCCCGTTCGGTGAATTCGTCGGGTTTCTGTGTTCGCGGGGCGTTGCCCGCGCTCACTCCGGAACGCCGACCTACTCCTGTCCGCTGTAATCTTTGTAGTAGGGCACATCTCCCCGAGACGTGCCAATGCAATACGAGCAGGCGTGCAAACCGGCCGTGATTGCGGGCCGGCCTACGGAGATATGGTTCTTCGCCGAAGGCGGATCACACAATGAGGTTCTGATATCAAACGCAACCGTCAGGCAGAGACACCTGACGACACATTGAGTTTCGACAACAATATCCCACCCAAGGGATTGTTGAAAAATCTCAATCGCGGCGGAGACAAGCCCCGCCGCTACGCGTGAAGGAGTCCTAACCTCGCGTAGCGGGCGGCCTTGTGTCGCCCGCATTACAGACGTGTCTTGCTGAACATCCGC